>MGUT01000001.1:0-4029 GCA_001800095.1 Elusimicrobia bacterium RIFCSPLOWO2_01_FULL_64_13
GGTCCAGATCTCCTCGCCCATCCATAATCTGGGCTATAAATCCCTCGATACCATGTCCGGAACGGCCTGGGACAACCTGATCGCGGCCCAGAGCATCTATAAGATCGAGTACGCCGTCTACGTGGACACCGGCGGCTATTACAGGAAGGGGGCCAACGACTTCAACGCCACCACCCCCTATTTCAACCTGGCCAAGAACGACGCGGCGGACTGGAACCTGTGGTCGGCTTCCGGCGTGCCCTTCCAGACAGGACACCGCTACACGGTCACGGTCCGGGGCATGGACCAGGCCGGGAACGAGGGGAACGCCTATGCGGTCTCCGTCAATTCCGCCTCCTTCACGTTCGACACCGTCGCGCCCGTCTCCCGCTCCACGTTCCCCGCGGACGCCTCTCTCATGTCCTCCGTGGCGGGAATCGCCGGCACGGCGCAGGATCCCTCCGGGACGTCGTCCCTGGAATGGGTGGGGGTCTCCATAGGCGCCCTCTTCGGATCCGCGACGCGCTATTTCGACGGGACCGCCTTCCAGCCCGGCTCGACGGAATATTTCAACACGGTCTCCGTCAATCCTCCGAACTGGATCTACCAGAACGCGGGACTGGTCTTCGACACGGGCCGGAGGTACCTGCTCCGGACGCAGGCCCGCGACGCGAGCGGCAATAGCGAGGACCATCTGGCGGTCATCCAGAGATCCTTCCTCTTCGACAACTTCAAGCCCACCGCGGCGGTCACCTCCGTCAATAACGGGGACTACGTCGCCAACCTCGCCCTGACAATCTCCGGTGAAGCTTCGGACCTGGCTTTCGCCCAGTCCGTCTCATCGGCGGCGGGCCTGGCGGACCTCTCCGCCAGCGGCATCCAGGTCCGCATCCAGGACCTTTCCAACGGCAACCCCACGAGCGGCAAGTGGTGGGCCTTCGAGAACGATTTCGTGGGTACGGACGAGGCTGCGGCCTGGATCTCGAACGCCATCTCCGGAAGCCCGGCCTCCTGGACATTGGACGACACGGTCATCAACTCGCGCCTGGTCTCCGGCCGGCCCTACATGACGCAGGTCCGGGCCAAGGACAAGGCCACCCCGGCCAATCTGGGGCCCACATCCAACGGCACGAACTCGAGTTTCATGGGAGTCTCTCACGACTCGAAGACGTTCGTTTACGATCCGGACGCTCCATCCTCCGTGATCCGGTTCCCGTTCCCGACGGCGGTCCTCGAGCTGAACGCCGCGGGCCTGCCCGCCATCACAGGCACGGCCGTGGACGCACTCTCCGGAGTCCCGGCCGACCCGACCAAAGTCCAAATCAGCATCCAGGAGAACGAGTCCTCCAACAAGGCCTACTGGACGCTCGCCACCGCCACATTCACGTCCGCGACGGAAGAATGGCATGACGTCGACTCCATGCCCGCCCCGAACGGGACCTGGTCGAAATCGTCCCTGCCCGACTTCCGGAACGGATTCCGCTACCGCGTCCGGGTACGCGCCCAGGATTCCGCCGCGCCGACGGGGAACCTCCAAGGGACCGGCATATCCACCGCCGCCTTCATCTACGACGTGGAAAGCCCCACCGCGGCCGTCACGGCTCCTCCCGGCAACCCCGTCACGGACTTCACCCAGGTCACGGGCACGGCCTCCGACGCCTTCACGCTGGCCGGCGTCAGCGTCACCATCAGGGAGACGTCGGGCCTCTGGTGGAACGGGACCTCGACCTTCACCTCCCCTTCCTCGGTCTGGTCGAGCGTGACCTCCACGAACCCTTGGGTCTGGGTGTTCAACTCAACGAACCTCGTGACCCAGAAGTCCTACCAGATCTTCGCCTTCACGAAGGACCGCGCGGGCAATACGTCCGCGACCTCGACCAAGACGTTCACTTTCGATAATTCCAAGCCCGACGCCGTGGTGACATCCCCGCCGGACAACGCGTTCTTGAGCACGGCGCCCGTCCAGATCGCCGGCACGGCCCTCGACGACGTGCCCAACAGCGTGACCCTGGTCAAGGTCTACCTGTGGGAGGACAGGAACGACAACAATATCAAGGACACGGGCGGCGGGGCGCTGGACGACCGTTGGTGGGACGGCTCGGCCTGGAGCGTGTCGGAGGTGGACATGGGCGTCTCCGCGGTCCCCACTCCCGGGACCCCCCAGCCCTGGACGCTTGCCGCCAACCTGCCCAAGGCGCATGACCTCACCAACTGGGGCGGCGGCAACATCCGCCGCTACCGCATCTACGCCCGCGCCCAGGACAGCGCCACGAATCTCGAGGACCTGCCCGCGGCGGCCGACGTGGCATTCCGCTACGACGATGACCCGCCCGACATGGGCATGGTGCTGCCCGGCGCCTTCTACTACAACGCTCTCCCCACCATCTCCGGGACCGTCCAGGACCAGCTGAACGTATCCAGCGTCCAGGTCCGGGTCGAATCCCTCGCGGTCGATTACTGGAACGGAACGGATTGGACGGGAGACGATACGAACTGGCTCATGGCCTCTGGCTCGACCAACACCCCGGTCCAGGTCACCTGGACCTTCGATTCGCCGCCCAATTGGGCCACAGGCGGGTACGACTTCAACGTCGAGGCGCGGGCTTTCGACGTGGCCGGCAACACGGTCACGGTCTCGCCTGTGAACTTCCAGTACGACGTCTTCCGTCCGAGCTCCACCGTGCTCTACCCGCCCACCAACGGCATGCGCTTCTCCTCCATGACCATCATCTCCGGGACCGCCCGGGACCCCGACGCCCAGATGGCCAGCGGGATCAAGACCGTGCGCCTGCGCATCCTCCGCTCGGACGGCTTCTACTGGAACCCCGCCTCCCAGGACTTCGACATCGGCGCCGATCCCGGCTTCAACATATCCACGAACCCGGTACTCTTCGTCACGAGCGCCGCCTGGGCCTACAGCCCGGTCAAATTTCAGAACGGCACGGCCTGGACGAGCGGCTCGACCTACTTCATCAACATCCAGGCGGAAGACAAGACGCGTGGCACGGATTATTCGAGCATGACGCTCCTGGAGCTCGCCTATTCCACCCGCACGTTCATATTCGACGACCAGCCGCCGCAGTCCGCCTTCGCCTATCCGGCCGGCGACCGGGCCTACAACTCCGTCGGCATCCCTCTCTCGGGGACAGCGGTGGACGCCACGAGCGATCTGGATTCCGTCTATCTCCTCATGCAGAACGAGAAATCGTCCCTCTATTGGGACCACGCCGGGTCGACATTCGACGTCGTGGCCGTGAACTGGATCCCCGTGTCCAACCTCTATACCTCCTCATGGACCTACAGCCCCGCGGCCTTCCCTCTGGAGGACGGCGTCCATTACGTGATCAAATCCACGGCTTCGGACGTGGTCGGGAACACCGAGGCCGAGGGAGCCGGCAGCCGGTTCCTCTACGACACCAACGTGCCCGTGTCGAACTTGATCGGCGGGGCCGGAGGCATCCTGAACGGCAACGCTTACGACACGACCAAGGTCATCAACGGCACCGCCCAGGACTCGGGCGGCGTGGTCGTCTGGAACATCAATAACGACGCCTCGGGCGTGAAAGCGACCCTGGGCTGGCAGCAGGGCAAGGCCCAGGTGCTGATCCTCCGCGACGAGAACGACAACACGGGTTCGGGACCGGTCAGTTTCGGCTGCGCCGGCTGCGCGGACGCGGGCATGGACTACTATTGGGACGGCTCCACCTGGACGGACGTGACCGGTGGCCAGACCTGGCAGGACATGAACACCATGGACAATTTCGGTTCCTGGGCCTATTCCGGCATCGCCACGTCGTCGGGCTGGGTGAAAGGCAAGCAATACGTGGTCTGGACGCGCGCTTTGGACAACGCCGGCAACAGTGAATCCACGGCTTTGAAGGCGGGGCCCAAATTCACCATCGCGGCCGCGGCCGAACAGCTGGCCATGCAGATCTATCCGGATAACCAGCCGGCCGGCACGCCCCTGTCGGTCTCCGTGGAGGCGCTGGACGGCGAAGGCCAGCGGGCCACCGCCTACACGGGCAAGGTGCAGTTCTCCACGGTCACGGC
>MGUT01000001.1:4077-5023 GCA_001800095.1 Elusimicrobia bacterium RIFCSPLOWO2_01_FULL_64_13
CGACGCCGTCGTGGACGAAATTTTCGGCCTTCCCGAGAAGTACCAGTTCCTGTCCGTGGACAAGGGGACGAAGACCTTCACGAACGTCATGATGCTGCGCCGGAGCGGCGCGCGCACCATCCGCGTGGAGGACGCCGACCCGGGCCAGGGCATCACCGCGGCGCAAGTGGCGGTGAACGTGGCGGTGAATAACGCCCACCACCTCATGGTCCAGGTGGACACGGAGACCTACTCCCCCGGGAAGACGACGCATCCGGGCGGACGATCCGGAACTCCCAAGTCGCCCACGGCCGGAGCGGCCCTGAACGTCACGGTCCGGGTGGCGGACAAGTACTGGAACCTGGTCGCTTCCTCCCAGCCCGTGGTGGACATCCAGACCAACGACCCCTACTACAGCTACGTCGACCCGGGAACGAACGCCAGCACCGTCACCCTCACCGGAGGTGAGAAGATCATCTCCCTGGCCATGACCACGGCGGGCGAGCGTTTCATCACCGCGGCCGGGGCCGGGATCACCCAGGACAACTACGACCTGCCCAACACCCAGCTCGTCGCCACCCTGAACAAATCGACTAACGTCATCCTTTCCCCCGCCTCCGCCAGCGAGCTGGTGGTGGTGTTCCCGGGCGAGCTTCGCGTGGAAGGCAAGACCACGGCTCCCTTTGGCAAGAGCGGAACGCCCAATACCCTTTCCGTCAACGTCTCGACCAAGGTGACGGTGTACGGAACGGACCGCTACGCCAATACCAATCCCAACGCCGCGTCCCTGGTCACGGTCACTTCGCCCAACGACCGCTGGGACACGGAATCTCCCCCGGCCAACCTGGTCGCCGGAGTCACCTATTACCATTTCACTTTCGTCACGGCCGGCACCCAGTCCGTCAAGGCGGAATCGGGAGACCTTTCCTGGCTGAACCAGCCGCCCACCTACTACGTCACGCCGAAC
>MGUT01000001.1:5065-5827 GCA_001800095.1 Elusimicrobia bacterium RIFCSPLOWO2_01_FULL_64_13
CTCCTGCCCGGAGAAATCCCCGACCCCGGCTCTCCCAACGGCAAGACCACGGCCCTGCCCAACCCGGTCAAGAGCACGACCGCGTTCACGGTCACGGTGCGCACCGTGGACGCCAGGTGGAACCTGGTGAACGACGACGGCGTGGGGATCCGCCTTGCGACCTCCGGAAACGAGAAATACCCCCTGAACCTCTCGGGCGACATATTCACCACTAACGGTGTCGCGACCAAGTCCAACGTGACTCTCCGGACCGTGACCCAGGGAGCGGAGCGGACGCTCGTGGTCGCCAGCTTCACCGCGGTCGGGACCTTCGACGTCTCCTACGCTTCCGCCAGCTCTTCGCCCGCCACCCAGGGCGTGAAGGTGGACCCAAGCTCCGCGGCTCTCATCCAGCTCCTCCTGCCGGGAGAGTCGCCCGACCCGGGATCCAACGGCGGCAAGACAGGCACCGTGCTCATCAGCACCGCGGGAATGCCCTTCCAGGCCTCGGTCTGGTCCACGGACATCCACTGGAACCGCACGCCTCCCCAGGCCGCCACCACCATCCGGATCAGCACGCAGGCGGGACAATCGGACCCCTACGCGACGCTCCCGGCCGATCAGCCCCTGGTCAGCGGGACCACGATCTTCACCGTCACCTACCTTCGCGCCACGCACAACTGGAAAGCGGCCGGCGCGACCATGCTCTATTCCTCCCATGTCCTCACGGCCTCCGCCGCGACGGGCGACGCGCTGGTCTCCACCCAGTCCGCGGGCGTGCGC
>MGUT01000001.1:5837-9612 GCA_001800095.1 Elusimicrobia bacterium RIFCSPLOWO2_01_FULL_64_13
TATCACCGCCAAACTCCAGGTCCTCCTCACGGGAGAGAACGCCGACCCGGGCAAACCGCCGTACGATACGGGCGACTCGGGAGGCAGGACGGGCGGCCCCACCGCCATCTTCGCGGGAGACTTCACCTCGGCCACCGTGCGCACCGTGGATGCCTACTGGAATCTGAACATCTCCTCCGACATCACCACGGACGCGGAATCTTCCGACCCCAACGACACGGAACCGCCCACGTCCCAGCGCATCGTGCCCTTCGGATCGGGAACCACCGTGTACGTCTATACCCTGGTGACCGCCGGAGCCCAGACCATCAATGTCCGCGACACGGGCGCCGAAGTCCTGCCCAGCACGTCGGCCGCGATCACGGTGAACGCCAGGCCCGCCGACCGGCTCCTTGTTCTCCTTCCCGGCGAGACCCTGAACGCCGGCAAACAGCCTTATACGGCCGGCGGACCGGACAGCAACCAGGCCGGCAAGGACGGCTCTCCTGACGGAGAGGCCGGCGCCGCCCAGTTCCTTGCCGGCAAGCCCTACAAGCTCACGGTCTACGCCACGGACGACCACTGGAACCCGGACGCGACCTATAACGGCGGGGCCGCCTTCACCTCCAACGACCCGAACGCGCCCTCCCTCGGGGCCATTAATCTGATAAACGGCACTACCACGTTTGATTTCACCTTGCTGACCGCCGTGGATTACAGCGGTTCGAACTACGCTGTCACCGCCACGACCTCGACCCTGGCCAACCAGACGTACGTGACGCCGACCTTCTCCCTCACGCCGAACAGCTTCGCCAAACTCCGCCTCCTGGGTCCGAACGAGACCCGCCGGCCCGGCACCACGCGCGGCAAGAGCGGCGCCATCTACCGTTCCACCGTGAACGTGACCATGCAGATGACCCTCGACGCCACGGATAACTGGGGGAACATCATCGACACGAATCCCATCGTCACGGTCCAGACCGACGACGACTACGACAGTCCCGACCCGAGGTCGGCGCTCCTGGTGAACGGGACATCCATCTTCACCATGCTGCCCAGGACCGCGCGCCACGCGGGGATCGGAGGCACGCCCGCCACCGCTCCGGACGTCATGGCGGCCACGGCCACGGCCGGGTTCTTAACGGCGGCCACCACGTTCACGGTCAACGCCAATAACACCGAGAACTACCTCCTGGTCCTGGTGCCCGATGAGACCCCACTTCCGGGTTCATCGTCCGGACGGTCCGGCCCCGTCCCCGCCCAGACCGCCAACGAGAACTTCACCGTCACGGTCCAGGCCGTGGATTCGCGCTTCAACCGCCGGACGGACAACCCTGCCATCACGATCACCATCAGCTCCGCCACGGACCCGAACTTCACCACGTTCAACGGCATCGCCATCGCCAACGGCGAAGGCACCATCTCGCCGGTGCGCTTCCTGACGCAGGGCAGCCAGCGCCTCGCGGTCTCCGCCGCCGGCTGGGAAGTGTTGAACGACACTTCTTCGCTGATCACGGTCTCGCCTTCCTCATTCACCAAGCTCCAGTTGATCCTGCCCGGCGAGTTTCCCGCCCAGGGATCGGCTTCGGGCAAGATAGGTTCGCCCTTCCCCGGAGGCCTCCAGGCCGGCACGACCTTCAACTTCACGGTCCGGGCCACGGACAACCAGTGGAACCTGGTATCGAACATCTCTTCCAACGTGGTGATCTCCGGCAACGACACGAACGCGGCCTATCCCCTGGGGACTTCCGGACCGCTCTCATCCAGCCAGAAGATATTCCAGACGGTCTTCTACACCTCCACCACCGCGGGCCAGCTCACGGCGACCCTGGCCGGCATCCAGACCGGCCTCTCATCTGATTTCAGCGTCCTGCCTTCCACGCCCGCGCGGTTGATGGTGATCCTGCCCGGAGAATCTTTAAGGCCCGGATTGGCGCCTTATGACGGCACGGGAGGCAAGAGCGGGAGCCCGAACACCCAGGTCACCGGGGTGTCCACCTCCGTGCTGGTGTATCTGACGGATCGCTACTATAACCCCATCTCCACCAATACCGCTCCCGTGACCCTGGTGAAGAGCACGACGACGGACCTGAACGCGACGGCCCTGCCTGTGAACACGAACATGTACCTGGCCGGAGGCGCCACCACGTTCGTCACGACCTTCAGGACCGTGAACCCCAGCCCGGGCTGGAAAGTGATCGCCTCGACCGTGTCCGGACCGGGATTCACGACCGGGGTCTCCGCGAACGTGCCGGTGATCGCCGGCCTGCCCACCCGGCTTCTCTTCCTCACGCCCAGCGAACAGAGGAACCCCGGAAGTCCTTCGGGCAAGTCCGGACCGGCCATCGGCCAGGTGGTGGATTCCACCTTCACGGCCACCATACTCATCACGGACGACAACTGGAACATCGTCACTTCCACCAACGCCAACGTCTTCGTCCAGACCGAAGACCCCTACGACGTGGACCCGACCACGTTCGCCATCACCAACGGGAGCGGCACGGCGGACATCAGCTTCCACACCGCGGGCGACTGGTGGGTCCGCGTGACCACGGCCGCCGGCAACGGGCTCGCCAGCTACCAGAACGCGGCCATCTCGGTCTCCACGGGCACGCCGGCCAAGCTCCAGATCCTCGTTCCCGGCGAGACCGCCGTGCCCGGCTCGCCACTCGGCAAGAGCGCCGTGGCCATCACCACCCAGACGGCGGAATCCAACTTCTCGATCACGGTCAATATCACGGACAAATACTGGAACCGCGACGCCTCGGTCGACACGAAACTCGTCTTCACGAGCGACGACCCCAACCACACCCTCTCCACGAACCCGGGCGAAGTGGTCACCACGAACGGCCGGGCCGTCGTGAGCCTGAACCTGCGCACCCGCAACCTCTCCGCGGGCTGGCGGATCACCGCGGCCACGGGTCCGAGCGCCGTGGGCCTGGAGGCGCGCTACGTCCAGAATATATCGACGCCCATCCTCGTCCAGCCGGGACCCCCGACCCAGCTCCTGGTCCTGGCCCCGGGAGAACAGCTCGAGGAAGGGACCGCGACCGGCAAATACTCCACCATGACGCCGGTGGCCCAGACGGCCGGTTCCACGTTCACCGTCACGGTCTGGGCGACGGACGACGGATACAACCTCGTCATCACCACATCGACCGACATCTCCATCTCCTTTGACGAGGCCTCCCCGTACGACGACCCCTACGCCGTGATCCCGGCCACCCGGCCCCTCGTTTCCGGGACGACGAACTTCAGCATCTTCCTTTATACGGCCGAGAACAAGCTGACCAAGATCAAGGCGAGCGGCGTCCTGTCGGGATTGTCCCGCTCCTCGTCCACGGCCGCCGTTCCCATGCGCGCGGCGTCCTTCACCAAGTACCAGGTCCTGGTCCCGCCGGAACCCGAGGACCCGGGCCGCCCCCCTTATGACAGCGGCATCTCCACGGGAGGCAAGACCGCTGTCGAGATCACGACCCAGGCGGCGGGTGCGCCCTTCCCCGTCACCATCCGCGCCGTGGACCTCTACTGGAACCTGACCACGAACGTCTCGCCGGTGGTGGACATCCGTTCCGAGGACCCCTACGACACGGAGCCGTCCGGAGTGACCCTGGTGGACGGCACGACCCAGTTCAACTGGACGTTCGTGCGGGCCAACAAGACCCCGGGCTGGAGAATCTGGGCGGAAGACGCCGATCCCACGAAGACCTCCACGTCGCCGGCGGTGCCGGCGGACTTCGGCAGCGCGAGCGCCCTCCAGATCCTCCTGCCGGGCGAGACCGGCGCTCCCGGCAAA
>MGUT01000001.1:9619-13158 GCA_001800095.1 Elusimicrobia bacterium RIFCSPLOWO2_01_FULL_64_13
GCTCTCCCGGCTACGCCCCGCCCGCCGGCAAGAACGGGGGCCCCATCCCCTGGATGGCGGGAGTATCGTCGCGGGTGATCGTGAACGCGGTCGACGTGAATTTCAACATCGTCGAGACCGAAGGGTCCAATATCCGCATGAACACCCTCGATATTTACGACGCGGACCCCTATCCGTCCGGTCTCTTCTTACAAAACGGGACCACGGTCTTCAACTTCACCCTCCTGACGGCATCCGCGAGCGCGAGCGTCCGGGCCAGGGACAACACCGGGCCTTTCATCGGAGGCGGCGGGTGGTATGTTTCCTCCACGTTCACCGTACAGGCCTCCAGCCCGACCAAGCTGCAGATCCTGATCCCCAACGAGATCGCGGTGGCCGGCTCCCCCACGGGCAAGAGCTGGAGCTCGATCTCCACCCAGACGGCGGGAGCGGGCTTCGGCGTGACGGTAAACGCGACGGATAACTTTTACAACGTGGTGGACACCAACCCCGTCATCCAGGTGCTGACCACGGACCCCTACGACACCCATCCCGCCAACCAGCAGCTGATAACGGGGAACACGGTGTTCACCTTCGTCATGCAGACGGCGAACACCTCTCCCGGCTGGGTCATCCGGGCCTCCACCGCCAACTCCGGGGCCCTCTACGCCTACCTTTGGGACGATGGCGGTTCCCGCCCCGTGCCCCTGAACGCCGGCCCCGCGACGAAGCTCCAGATCCTCGTGCCCGGCGAGCTCGCCCTGCCCGGAGCCACCACGAGCTTCGGCAAGACCGCGGACGCGCCTAACTTCACGGCGTTCTCGGGTAGATCCGACGCGGTCGCGGGCACGCCTTTCGACGTCGTCGTCAACCTGGTCGATGACTTCTACAACCCCGCCTCCACCAACGTGGCGGTGTCGATGCGCCTGCGCACCTACGGCGACCCCTACGATGACGAGTCGGCCTGGATGCCGGCCAACCCCAACTCGCTCTCCATCGGCCAGAAGACCCTGACCTACACGAGCGTCCGCATGAATACGGCCTCCACTCGCACGATCACCATCGAGGACACCTCCTATAAATTCACCGCGGATTCCTCTCCCGTCTTCAACGTCCAGCCGGCCGCGGCGGACCGGATGATCGTGGTCCTGCCCGGCCAGACCCGCGCGCAGGGAAAGAACACGTTCCCGGTCGGGCGCTCCAGCAGCCCCACGGTCCAGCAGGCCGGCGTGGCCTTTGCCGCCACCGTCTACGCCACGGACCCGTTCTATAACCTGGTATCCACGGCGCAGACCATCACGGTCACCACGCCCGACGACGCTTACGATACCGAGCCGTCCCCGCCGGACTTCTCCATGACTTTCGGCAGCTTCACCATCTCCGACGTCTCGGAACGGATCAAGTTCCGCAAGGCCGGGATCCAGCGCATCCAGGCCCAGGACCTCGACGGCGCCAGCCCGAACCTCGGGAACGTGGACTCCTCCACGTTCACCGTCAACCCGGGTCCGCCGGCGCGCGTCCAGGTCCTGGCTCCGGGCGAAGCGGCCGAGCCTGGCAGCGTCATCGGCCGGTCCGCCACGGACCCCGCCGGCACCCAGGCCGCCGGCGTCGGGTTCACCGCCGTCGTCAACATCACGGACTCCTTCTGGAACGTAATCCCGACCACCGACTCCCTCGTCTACGTCAAGACCTGGGACGACCCGAACGACGTCGAGCCGTCCACGAAGTCCACCTCGGGCGGCGTCGCGGTCTTCTCCGTGGCGAACGGAGATCCCATCGTCCTGCGCCGCGCGGGCACGGCCCAGATCGAGGCTTTCGACGGCAGTCCGCTCCCTCCGAACCTCGACAATTCCTTCGGCTCGAGCCGCAGCCAGACCTTCTCCGTCACCGCGGGCCCGGCCAGGCGACTGATAGCCATACTGCCGGGCCAATACCTGAACGAGGGAGCCAACTCGGTCCAGGAAGCCCGCGGAGGGATTCCGTCCCTGCAGACGGCCGGAACGGCCTTCAACGTGCGCGTTTACTTGACGGACGACTTCTACAACGTCAAGACCGGAGTGGCGCCCATCGTCAGGGTCCAAACCCCAGTGGACGGCTACGACACCGAGCCGGCCACCGCTGCCATCGACGACCTGAACGGCTTCACGGACTTCTCCCTCACCCTGCGCACGGCCGCCACGAACCATTACGTGACCGCCCGCGACGACCCGGACACGGGGCTGACCGATGACAACCAGGCCGGGACCTTCTCGCTCTTCACCGTGAATCCAAGGGACCCGAACGAGGGTTCCTTAAGAGGAGGCCTCCAGCTCCTCCTGCCGGGCGAGACCCCGGCGCCCGGAAGCGGGACCTATCCCACCGGAGGCAAGGGCTCCTCCCCCAGCCAGCAGACGGCCGGAGAATCTTTCACGGTCACGGCCCGAGTGGTGGACTACTACATGAACCTCTCCACCCAGCCGCCGGACGGCCAGCCCACGGTCGGCATCCTCTCCTCCGACATCTATGACAATGAACCGGCGTCCATCCCGACCGCCAACGGCGTCCAGACCTATTCCATGACATTGATCACCCGCTCCACGAGCCACATCCTCATGGCGGACGACCCGGCTGACATCTACCAGGACAAGGACGCGCCGGCGAGCAACGCAGCCGCAATTTCGTCCATCTTCACCGTGAACGCCTCGAGCCCGAACGGACTCCTCGTGGTCCTGCCCGGCGAGCAGATCGAGGAAGGCAAATACCTCGACGCTCCTCTCGGCCGGTCGGGATACCCGACCACGCACCAGATGCAGGTGGACTCGAACGGCGCGGGCGAGAACTCCCTCTCCAATTTCGTGAAAGTGTACCTCGTGGACCGCTTCTTCAACCGCCGGAGCACTAGCATGGCCACGACGGTGGAAGTGACCCTGGCATTCCCGAACGACCCGAACGCCGCGGCGGCCACTCCCCAGGACATCCGCTCCGGCGTGGCCAATTTCACGGTCACTCCGCGCATGGCTGTCTCTTCCTACACGGTCGCCGCCGCCACCACGGCCGCCAACACCTTGCCGCTTTCTGTTTCGAGCTTCACATCCAGCGGGTTGATGGTCTACCCCGGCCAGTCCCACCACCTGCATTTCGAGAACTTCTCCTCCACCACCATGATCGCCGGCCAGACCATCAGCGGGGACGTCATCGCCCACGACAGGTGGCACAACCTGCTCTCCACGGGGGCCTACGTCTATAACGGGACCGTCAGTTTCGAGGCGGAAGCCGGGGCCCAGACCCAGCAGAACGCGACGCTTCCGGCCAACTACGCCTTCAAAGGATTCGCGGAGACCTCTCCCGGCCGCCACACGTTCGGAGAAGGCGGATTCACGCTCCGCTACGCCGGCCAGCGCTGGCTCAAGGCCGCGCAGGTGGGCAATTCGCAGGTCTCCAGCGAACGCTCCGGATTCGCCGTCCAGCCGGCCATCCAGGCGAATCCGGGCCCCGCTTCCGCGGTCCAAGCGACACTTTCCGGGGCCACGGGCGACGACCCCGCCACCACCGGCGTCATCGAGCGCGAGGCCGGATCCATC
>MGUT01000001.1:13171-14569 GCA_001800095.1 Elusimicrobia bacterium RIFCSPLOWO2_01_FULL_64_13
GCTCCCTGGGCCGCGTGCGCGTGATCGGCGACACGGTGGACCAATTCCTGAACCCGGTCTCGAGCTCCGGACTCACCCTGGTGCTTGAGTCCAGCGTCACGGTCGGGAGCGCCTCCGGCGAAGGGTTCAAGCGGACTCCGGACGGCAGCGCCTGGACGGACATGGGGCTCACCACCTCCGCCGTCACCGACGCCAACGGCCGGATCGGCGTGAGCCCGGAGATCTGGTACTACGTCTCCACCAAGCGCGACGACCAGTCGCGGGTGTGGATCGGGACCGCCACGCAGTTCAACGTCTCCCAATTCATCACGAACGCCCTGAATATCTCCCTGCCAGTGAAGACCATCGGCGGCGACGTGAAGCGCCTGATCTATATCTCCTCCGCCACGAGCCTGACGGCCACCAACCTTTCCGGCGAAGGCGCGGATTTCACGATCCGCCGCCTGGACGACTTCTCCAACCCCACCGAGAAGGGCACGACCATCGTTTCCCTGCACGTGGGCACGATCGACGGCTCCTTCAACGAAAGTTCGGCGGAGAAGGCCCTGCATAACGCGAACACCATCGCGGACTCGGTCCCCGCGGGCATGAGCTACGGCACTCATTTCGGGTTCTGGACCACCAACAACGCCCCCTCCGGCTACACGGCCGATACCAGCCTGGGCGGCGGCTCGCCCTTCCTGCCCATCACGCCCGGCCTGACCGACGTGGAATTCCGTTACAAGGACCTCATGGCCTCCACCCCCCTGGGCGAGGACGGCCGGCTGGGAAGTTGGACCCTCACGGCGTACGAGTCGGGCAAGACCCCGGCGGTGCACCAGATCGCCGTGAACCCGCAGGAAACGAGCACCCTCCGGTTCGACACGGCGCAGCGCCGCCTGCGCGCCGGCCTCCCCCAGCACGAGCAGTACAACGGCGGCCTCTCCCAAGTCCTCGAGCTCGAGCTCCAGGACGTCCTGGGCAACGTGACGCTGGCCACGCAGGCGATCAGCGTGGTGCTGACTTCCTCGCGGTCGCTGTCTCCGACGAATGATTCGTTCGGGTTCTCGACCAGCTCGAACGTGGTGGTGAACCAGCCGCAGTTCGTGGCCCATTCCTCTCCTTCCCTGACCCTGCAGATCCCCATCGGCCAATATTACGCCACGTTCTATTACCTGGACACCCGCGCTTCCTCTCTCTATACCTGGGCTTCCTCGACCTATCCCAAGCTGACGGCCTCGGCCACGGACCAGGTCCCGACCTGGGGACTGGCCACGCAGAGGGTCTATATCGACCCGGCCAAGCAAGGACCCGCGAACGGGACCAAGATCGTGATCCTCACGAACCCCGTGTCCTCCCTGCCGGCGGGCACCACCTCCACGGCGGTCACGTTCCAGCTCCAGGACCGCTACTCGAACC
>MGUT01000001.1:14623-14812 GCA_001800095.1 Elusimicrobia bacterium RIFCSPLOWO2_01_FULL_64_13
CCAGCGACTCCCCCGGAGACATCACATTCGCCAGCCCCTACGACACGGGGCCGTACGTCTACCCCGGCGTGGCCAAGCTTTATCCTACGACGCCCCCGCGCCAGCACACCACCGCCTTCTACCTGATCGACACCATGGTGGGCAACTGGACCTTGACCGTGGATGAGAACGTCTCCAAGGGCTGGGCCG
>MGUT01000001.1:14845-21589 GCA_001800095.1 Elusimicrobia bacterium RIFCSPLOWO2_01_FULL_64_13
CGCCTGCCGTGGCCGTCTTCACCACGCCCCTGCATCGCCTCATCGCCGGCACCACCTGGCAGTACAACCCGGATTACCAGGCCTCGGCCTACACTTCCGGCACCTCCACGGACACGATGGTGAAACTGACCCTGCTCGACCAGTTCGGCAACGCGGCCGTCACCGACTCCAACGGGGCCACGGTGCTCATCGATTCGACCGATTCGGTCAAGGCGCAGGCCGGGGAAGACCCGAACAATCCCGCGGGATTCTCTCCCATAGGCGGCGGCTCTCCCCTCAACCTGCCCATCCCGGGCGGCGGCTCGCAGAAGCAGTTCTACTTCTGGAACGAGACGGCCGGCACCGCCACCATCCGCGCCCGCGTGACCCTGATCACCGGCAGCCAGCAACTGCCCGCCGTGGCCCAGCCGCACCTGGTCACCCCGGGGCCGGTGGATTACATGACCGTCCATCATAATTTCAACAACACCACTCCCCTCAAGGTGGGTCAGCCCGGCTTCATCACCATCAAGGCGCGCGACCGTTTCGGCAACGTGGCGTCCGGAGACGCCTTGAACGGCCAGTATTACTCGGGCAAGATCGAATTCACCCACTCCGGCACCTCCTCGACCGTCTCCCTCACGAACCAGACCCCGCCGCCCCTGACGCCCGTGGGCGCGACCTATTACATCTTCCAATCAACGGACGCGGGCGTTTATAACGCCCTCCAGCTCCGCGACGACATCCAGGAATCACTGCGCGTCAGCGCGACCGACTATTTCACGGCCCGCGTGCCCCTGGGCCACCACACGGCCAAGACGCCCTCCCTCATCTTCGGCTACACGAACGACGACCTGCGCGGGGACATCACCGAGATCATCGACTCGACCAGGCGCTCGGACGACGACGTGGTCACGGCCGGCATCGTGGTGACCCCCACCGACATGGCCCCGGAGGCGGACGACCTCTCGAACCCCGCCGTGAACGAGGACAAGATCTCCCTCATCGGAGGCACTTTCAAGACCTCTCTCTTCCAGGGCGACGGGCTCATACCGGAAAAACCTGCTCCCGTGCCCATGCTGCGCATGAACTTCAAGGTCCAGCCCTTGGGAGCCGGATTCACGGGCGTCCTCTCCCGCGTGAACGTGGAGAAGCTCGGCAACCTCCCCGCCGGCGACGTGAACGCCATCGAACTTTACTCGGACGAGAACGGCAACGGGATATTCGACGGCCAGACCCAGCTCGGCGTCATGGACGGCGCCGACGCCTTCATCTCTTCCGGCGTGTTCGATTCAGGGATCCCCGGCTGGAAGTTCGAGAGCTTGGAAACCGTGGCCGGGAACAAGGCCCAGATCGACTCCACGGGCCGGACCTTCTTCTTCGCGGTGCGCATCTCCAGCCAGGCCACGGACTCGACCACCCTCGGCCTCAAGCTCAATTCCGCCGCCGGCGGCGTCATCCTCACCGCCCAGAGCACGGCGGGCGTGGCCTCCAACAACTTCGCCATGCGCACGGCCACCTCCAACGTCAGCCGGGAGGAAGCCAAGATCTTCGTCAGGGCGACCGACATCAACGCCTGGTACCAGAACACGGGCGAGACCTTCTCCATGCAGCACTCGACCGTGCCCCAGGGGACGTCCAACGCCGGCATCCTCCAGCTCGAGTTCTGGACCCAGCAGTTCACGGGCAAGCTCAACAACATCCGCGTGACCCGGAGCGGGACGGGGAACGACGCCGACTTAAAGGACGTCCGGCTGTACCTCAACACGGACAACTCGGGTGGCGGGACCCACCCGCGGTTCGACGCCGGGGCCGACGATGAAGTCTCCAACACGGTCACCCCTTCCACGTTCACCCTCGGTTCGGCGGTGGTGGACATCGTGGACAAGTCGGGCGACGGCCTCATCAGCGCCACGACCAAGCTCTTCTACCTCTCCTACAGCTTCCAGAACTCGGCCTCCATCACGCCCGGGGCCAACACCCAGGGAGCCCGCGTGAACCTCGGCGATATCCGCCTCGTGGAAGGATCCATGGTGCCCTTCTCCACGCTCGCTTCCTCCAACGTCACGGTGATCCCGACCATAGACGAGATGCGCGTGATCGACGTGAACAAGTCCCAGAACCCGCCCACGCCTCCCGGCGCCTTCTCCAAGCCGGCCGTCACTACCCAGGGCGAAGAGAACCTCGTCGTGGGGCGCCTGACCCTGGGGATCAACGGGGTCCGCACCGCGATCTGGCAGGGATTGAAGCTCGATCGCTGGAGCCCTCAAGCGACCGGCGTCCTGAAAAACAACAAAGTGGACGACATCACCCGCATCAAGGTCTGGTACGACGTCGATAAGGACGGGCTGTTCGAGTCGGCCACGGACCAGCTCGTCACCGCGGACTCGGTCGGGACGCCCTACGTCTTCCCGAAATCACAGCTTTCCGTCATGGTCTCCTCCGGGGACGCTACTTTGCGCGTCACCGACGACATCAGCCAGGCCTTCGGCATCCCTTCCGATCCTTTCGGGATCGCCCCGGGACGCCTGGTGCTGAACGACAGCCAGTCCGACGAGACGCAGAAGGCCGTGGTCACCTACACGGGCATCGACACGGTGAACAAGGAGTTCCAGGGCTTGAAATGGGAATTCGTGGGGAACACGACCTACTTCGGCCCCGGCACCGTGGTGAGCGGACAGGCCCACCTCGCCATCTCCGGCTCCCTCCAGGGGCAGGAGATCCTCTCCTCCCCGCTGAAGGATTACTTCATCACTTACGACGTGAACTACCTCGCTACCGTCGATCCCGACGCGGGGCTGGGTTTCGAGATCCGCGCGACCGATTACTTCAAACTCCAGTCGCCCGACTTCACCGGCACTCTCAACGTGGGGCTCCCTCCCGACGGGAAGACCGCGTCCTTCGTTTCGCGGGTGCAGGAATACGCCGACCAGGTCACCATCACGCCCTTCAACATGTCCCAATCCAACTATCAGCAGAAGACCACCAGCCAGACCGTCCTGGGCTTCACCGCCTACACGAACCAGGCCGACGCCGTCTGGCGCGGGCTCACGGTCTACGGCATCGGCTCCTCCACCGCGAACGGCAGCCTGACCGAGGAGGTCTCCCGCGTCAAGATCTGGCGCGACAACACGGGCCTGGGCAGCGGCTCTTTCGACCCCACGGACGACATCCTGATCGGCTCCGGCACGTTCAACACGGCGGGCCCCATCGGCTGCCAGATCATCTTCCCAACGGAGGAGACCCTCGTGACGCAGGCGGCCTATCCTCCCTCCGGAAAGCGCTACTTCGTCACCTACGACATCAACCCCACGGCGGAGCCCGAGCAGACCCTGGGCGCCCGGATCGAACCCGGCGTGGCCGGAAGCTTCCCGCAGAACGTGAACGGAACGGACAACCCCCTGGACGACTTCGTCTCCGAGCCCAACTCGGTCGCGTCCTTCAGCCAGTTCTTATCGGGCCTGGGCACCATCGTGCCCGCCCCGCAGGTCGTCAACGTCATCCCCATACCGGTCTACACCAACACCGCCAACGGCTTCCTTTATCACGCGCCGAAATTGAACGCCGGCATCACCGACTCGACCTCCACCATCCCCGTCTGGAGCGACGACCCCAACCTCGCCGGCTCCGATCCCACGCTCGTCATCTCCACGTTCCCGATCTACGCGGTCGTGGACGGCGAGATCATCCAGATCTCCTCGCGCGCTCCCTACGCCCTCACCCAGGTCAGCCGCGGCCTCCTGGGCTCGAACGCGGTCTCGCATTCCTCGAGCGCCATCGTCGGCTTCACGGTGACCCAGGGCGACAAGAACCGGGCGTTCTTGAAGATCATCACCCAGCTCCAGGACACGTCCGGAGGGTTCCCCGTCCAATGGAGCAAGCTCTTCCTGGAGCGCCAGCAGCCGGGGGCGCTGCGCGGCGCGGACTCCGATTACTCCTCCGTCAAGCTCTGGCGCGACGCCGACCAGAGCGACCAGCTCTCCACGTCCATCGACCAACTGGTCGGGACGGGAGTCTTCGGCGATCCTTCCGGCGGACGGGCGGACATCCTCATCAGCGATACGGGCAACGGGACCTCGAATTACACCCTGGTCCAGAAGAGCACCATCACCTATTTCCTGACCGTGGACGTGGACCCGGCCGCGCAGTTCTCGCACCCGAACCTCGCCACCTTGAACCAGACCATGAAGGTCAAGGTCCCGCCCTTGAGCGGGCTCTCCGTCGGACCCGTGTCCGCGGGACACACCTGGCAGTTCTACAACGTCTCCGCCTCTACGGGCGAGAGCCCGACCGCGGTCATCCTGCCCACGGTGGACGTGATGCAGGTGTCCAACTCGGACCTCGTGGAGCCGACCCTGACCCAGAACCAGAAGGACGCGGTCATGATGCGCATCCTTCTCCAGGCGAACGCCAACGCCGTGGAACTGCAGAAGCTGAAGCTCAAGCTCACCGGCACGGTCCAGTCCTCGGACATCGACCTGGTCAAGGTCTGGAAGAACCCGGCGGAGAACGCCGGCAACCCGCCCAACTTCAATTCCATCGTGTCGAGCCAGAGCGCCTTCGGAACCTACATCAACCTGGCCTCGTTCGGCACGGAATCCTTCGACCCGCAGACGGGCGAGGTCGAGATCGATCTCACCAAGGGTTCCGGGACGGGCGTCACCATCTCCACCGCGCCCCAGTATTTCTTCATCACCTATAACATCTCCGAACTCGCCGTGGTCGGGAGGTACGCGGGCCTGGGCATCGCCACGACCGGCAATTTCACCCTCAAGATCCCCGACGACGTCTCGTTCATCGTCTTCTCCACCGTCACCAGCCCCAACAGCGGCCGCATCGAAGAGGTGGGCAGCAAAGCGACCCTGGGGGCGACGGACCTGGTGCCCCTCATCGCGGGGCAGCAGGTGTTCAAGGGGCAGGACCAGGTCCCCTTGCTGCGCTTCAACCTCAAGACCGACGTGGGCAACGCGCGCTGGATCAACCTGAAAGTCGAGCGCACGGGTTCCTCGGTCTCCGATCCGACGACCCCGCAGGGCAAGAACACCGACGTCAAGTTCATCAAGGTCTACCAGGACTTCAACGCCAACGACGTCCTCGACGCCAACGATCCCTCCATCTCGAACCCGGCCACGACCGTGACGCAAACGATCCTGGCCACGGATTCGGCTCCGTTCAACCTGTCGATCCTGGACGCCTCCCAGTTCCCGCCGAGCGGCAGCGCTTGGGTGGGCGACGCCGAGCTCATGACCTTTACCCGGATCGGCTCGACCACGATCCGGATCGATTCCCGCGGCCAGCGCCTGGGCAAGACGCTGACGGCCGAGATCGCGCATTCCTCCGGGACCTCCATAGAGAAAGTGGACCTATTCGACCAGGTGAACCACTCGCAGAAGCAGGTGACCCTCACCATAGCCACCCAGACCATCGCGCCTTCGCACCAGACCTTCTTCATCGCCTACGACATCGGCGACGACGCGGAGAGCGCGAACTCGGTGGGACTCAAGATCGGGGACCGCGGCTGGATCGGACTCGTGGCGCCGAACGACATGGACCCGACCCTGAACGTGAACGTGAGCCGCGGCGTGCCCAACGGCTCGGGCACCCAGAACTTCCCGTTCGAGACCATCAAGGTCCCGGTCGTCACGAACAAGGTGATCGTGGGCGTGTTCGACGCGGCCGCGCTCGTGACGAACAAGACCGTTTCCCGCGCCCAGGCGGACGTGGTGATGGTCCGCTTCAACACCAAGATCTCGGGCACGCCGGCCACCTGGCAGAAACTGACCGTGGAGAAGACGGGCAGCGCCGCCAACAACGACATCAAGTTCGTCAAGATCTACCGCGACGCCAACCCGAACGACGAGCTGGATTCCCTGGACGAGCTCGTGAGCGGCGCCAAGACCACCCTCACCTCCCCGAATCAGCTCGGCGTGGCCACGTCCTCGCCCGCCTTCATCGTGGGCGTGCAGGACGCGACCCTCTTCCCGCAGACGGGCTACCTCTGGGTCGGCGGACAGGAGCTCATGCGCTACAGCCGCGACGGCGCCTCTTCCTCGACCCTGCGGATCGACAGCCGGGGCGAGAGGCTCGGGGTCTCCGATACCCCCAGGGTCGCCCACGCCACGGGAACCACCATCGAGAAGGTGGACATCTTCGACCAGAACAACGACTCCCTGAACACGGTCACTCTCACTCTGGCCAAGACCCAGAGCGTCAACTCGATCCCGCAGGTCTACTTCCTCATCTACGACGTGGCCGATTTCGCCACCGCGGGCAGGAACATGGGCGCCAAGTTCGCGTCGAAGGGGTCGTTCGTGATCAACGCCCCGAACGAGGTGGACGAGACCCTCTTCGTCAACGTCTCCCAGTCCCTGCCGGGCGGGACCGCTTCCCAGTCCTACCCTTATGAGAGCACGAAGTTGTCGGTGAGCGGGGTGGTGCTGTCCGTGACCGGGTTCACGATCGCGCCGTCCTACGCCACGCCCAGGCAAAAGGACATGCCTTTATTGCGCATCAACCTCAAGACCAGCTCGAGCTTCACCGATATCGGCCAGGTCAAGCTGACCCAGCTCGGCACGGTGCAGAGCGCGGCCGCCGGTTCCAACGTCGGCAAGGGCGACCTGACGAAGCTGTCGGTGTGGATCGACTCGAACGGGGACAAGGCCTTCACCTCGACGTTCGACAAGAAGATAGGCGAAGTGACGCAAGGCACCACGAATTTCCTGACCGACACGGGCCAGGCCGTCATCACTCTCGCCGAAGGCGGGA
>MGUT01000001.1:21628-29313 GCA_001800095.1 Elusimicrobia bacterium RIFCSPLOWO2_01_FULL_64_13
TCATCGTGGGCGAGGTGGGCCTGAAGGACTCGAGCGGAGCGAGCGTCATCGGGCATCAGGCGGGGGTGCGCCTGGCCGTCTTCGAGGACATCCTCGGCATCGACGGCAACACCGTCAACGCCCTCGTCTCGTCCCTCTCCGGCGAGCGGCCGCCGCTTTCCTCGAACCTGGTCACGTTCACGGAGATCGTGACCCCGGTGGTGAACCCGAGGATCGTGAAGATCATGCTCGCCTCCGACGGCTATCCGGCCCTCGTCAAGCTGTCCAGTTCCGTGCCCGGCTTCGTGAGTTTCGGCGAGGTCAACGTGCCCCTGGACCAGAACGGCAACCCCATCCTGGTGGCGGACCTCCAGACCCAGGCCGCGGACGGCGTTCCGGGCAACATCACCCTGGGCGGGGAGAGATTGATCGACCTGAACGGCGACGGCGTGCCCGACAACCTGGACCTGGCCGGGACCGGCAGGCGGGACCAGATCGACCTGGACGGCGACGGCAAGCCCGAGCTCGACATCGACGGGGACGGGATCCTCGACTCCGATTTCAACGGCGACGGGTTCCCCGACGAGGTCGTGATCGACTCGACCACGCTCCAGACGGTCATCTTCGTGCGCTACCGCGCCTCGAACGGCTCCATCCAGAAGGTGCCCGTGGCCGACGCCGGGTTCGTGAAGGTGTCCTGGTCCAACAACGCCTCCGAGCTCTACATCTCCTGGACGCCGTCCACGGTCACGGCCACCGCCCTGAACTACTCGGTCGCCGTGGGCGAATCCTTCAACGAACTCGACAAGATCTCCAAGAGCTACCTCAACGGCGACTACGTCAGCCAGAACGCCCGCAAGATCACGAGCCTCTCGCTCCAGCCGGCGGCGGTCGTCCGGCTCGACAACGAGCTTTCCGCCGTCACCTCCACCGGCACCCAGTTCACGGTGGACAAGACCATCCCCAGCGAATTCCCCGACACGGGCCGCATCTACGTCGGCATGGAGCTGATGCAGGTGAGGAAGGCCGGGACCCGCACCTTCGAGATCATCTCCCGCGGCGCGAACGACTCCCTGCCGCAGTTCCACCCGAAGGGGACCCCCGTGTCCGACACGGGCTACACCGTGGCCTTGAAGGTGTCCTCGGGCCCCGCGGCCGTGATCGCCTCCCAGAAACCGCTCATCCTCTACCGCATCGACACGCAGGCGCCCAGCGCCCCCGGTTCCCTGAAAGGGAGCGGCCAGGAATCGAGCGCCCCCGGCCTCCTGCCCTTCGGCGCCCGCGGCGCGTTCGGCGCGGCGAGCTTCGCGCCTTCGGGCATATTCCCCATCAGCTGGACCCCGGCCGCGGACGACCATTCCGGAGTGGCCCAGTACGAGATCCAGGAAAGGGTCGGCAACAGCCCCGTCTGGAAGACGATCGGATTCATCCCCGCCAAGACCGCCGACGGGGCCCTGGTGAGCAACTACACCGTGGGCGGAGACCCCCGCAACCCCGCCGAGTCGCCCCGGGCCAAGAGCAAGTTCTTCTCCTACCGGGTCCGCGCCTTCGACGCCGCGGGAAGCCCGTCCTCCTGGTCGGGCGCCTCCGCCCCGGTGTTCACGGGCTCGCTCGCGGACCTCGACACCATCAGCGGGGTGTCCAACTACCCCAACCCGTTCGACTCCAGGAAGGAGAAGACGACCATCACCTACCTCCTGAAACAGGACTCGGAGGTCACGATCCGCATCTACGACCTCTTCGGGTTCCGCGTGAAGGAGATGAGCTTCCCGGCGGGGACCCCCGGCGGAACGTTCGGGGCCAACAACGTGGAGTGGGACGGGACCGACGGCTCCGGCCACAAGGTCTCCAAGGGCGGTTACGTGGCCGACATCCAGGTGAAGGGCGACAAGGTCATATCCGTCCAGCGCAAGATCGGCGTCATCCACTAACCCACCCACCCCATTCGACGGGTTGACTTTTCAGGGACTATCTGTTATAAAAATATGTCATGAAAGACCCGGAAAATCACGAGATACCCGTCATATCTTCCTTAATAAGGTTCACCCGCTCGGTCAGGGACCTGTGGCATGGCTGGACCCGTCTGCGCCGGTCCATGCGCGGGCGGCTGCGCCAGGTCCTCGGCCACAAGCTCACCGTCATGATCGTCCCCCACAACGCCATCCGCCGCGTCAATCTCCAGTTCACGTTCTCCTTCGCGTTCTTCCTGACCCTGTTCTCCATCGGGCTCTTTTCCTGGGCCTCCCTGACCGTGATGAGCAACATGGACTACTGGGGCATGCGCACGGACCACGAGATCATGAAGCTCAAGGTGGAATATTTCGCCAATGAGATCCGCAAAAGCCGGGAGATCATCGACCGCGTCCGCGAGGCGGACACCCAGCTCCGGGAGATGTTGGGCATGAAGAACCGCCAGGCCATCATCGAAGGCCCCTCCTCCCTGAACGGGGAGGGCGGTCCCGAACCCTTCGACCAGTCCATCCTGCAGAAGGCCCTCGAGGACAAGCTTTGGGATATCTCCGAAGGCGAGATCCTCTCCGTCTCGAGGATCATCCAGAAGGAATCGCGGGACCGGATGAAGTCCTACAAGGAACTCTCCGAGTTCATCGCCTACCAGAGGGGACTGTCGCGGTCCACGCCCATCGGCTGGCCGGCCCTGGGCCGGGCCACGTCGCATTTCGGACGGCGCATCTCGCCCTTTTTCGGCCGGCCCCAGTTCCACACGGGAATCGACATCGCCGAGCGCGCCGGCACCCCCGTCCGGGCCACGGCGGACGGAACGGTCGCTCTCGCCCGCTGGGAAGGCGGCTACGGCCGGCTCGTCATCGTCGACCATGGCTACGGCTACAGCACCTTCTACGCGCACAACTCGAAGATACTGGTCAAGAGCGGCGACAAGGTGCGCCGGGGGCAGATCATATCCAGCATGGGCTCCACGGGATCCACCACCGGGAGCCACGTGCATTACGAGATATGGCAGAACGGCAGGGCCATCAACCCCTGGGCCTTCATGGCGGCCAGGACGGTGGAAGAGATCAGCTCACGCAGGATCCGGCAAGGCCGGGGAGGATAAAACCATGTTTGGAAAAGGCGGGTCGTCCAAGACAGGCGGGTCGGACCTTCAGACGGTCGTCGGGGCGGACACGGTCATCCAGGGCACCATCTCCTCCAAGGGGTCCATGCGCATCGACGGCAAGGTGGAAGGCGGCATCACCGACGCCGACGCCGTCGTCATCGGCGAGCACGGGGAGGTCCACGGCGACATCGCGGCCAGGTCCGTGGTCGTGGGCGGCAGGGTCACGGGGAACGTATCGGCCTCCTCCATCGAAGTCCTGACCGACGCCCAGATGCACGGGGACTTGAAGACCGCGGCCCTCGCCATCGCCGAAGGCGCCACTTTCGAAGGGAACTGCATCATGACCAAGGAAAAACAGGTCATCGAGATGGACCTGGCTTCGCGCGCGAAGAAGCAGGCTTAAGTCTCTCCAGTCTTTTGACCGCCGCGGACACCTTGTCCGCCAGCTCGCGGTTGGCGGCCCTGGCCACGCGCATGAGCCCTTCCCTCGCCCGCTCCGGCTCCATTCCGCCCCTGGAAGCGATCTCCGCCACGGATTCCACGGCCCTCACGCGCACGGGACCGTTCTCCTTCCCGTCCCGCGCCACCTCCATCAGGACGTAGGCCGTCTGCCCGTCGCCCACGTAACCCAGCATATCCGCCGCCCAGTAGCGCACCTTCCAGTCCCGGCCCCGGTCGGTGAGGGCCTCGAGCAGGACCGGGAGGGATTCCGCCCCCAGATCGAGGATCACGGCCCCCTGGGCCAGGGTGCGCTTGCCCAGGAGCCGGAGGGAATTGGACTTTCCGGCTGCGGACTCCACCTGGGCCAGGGCGGAGCGGGCGATCTCCCTCGAATCGCTATCCGCGGCCCGGGACCCGGCGGGAAGGGCCAGGCAGAGGGAGAGCCAGAGAGCAGGGGCAGGGTGAGGGGGTTTGACTATTCGGGCGATAAATTCTATTGTAGATAACCTCATGGATTGGCTCCGCAAGCACAAGAACGTCATTTTGATCATCGTCATAGCCGGGTTCGTCGTCAGCATGTTCGTCGGTTTCGGGCTCTACCTCACTTCAGGCGCCGCCCACCTGGACACGGTCGCCGAGGTCAACGACGAGGAGATCCCCTACCGGAATTTCACCACTTTCTACAACCAGGTCGTGAACCGCAGGCGCGATTCCGGCGAGGACCTCACGCCGGAGACCTTGAACTCCATCAAGCAGGAGGTCCTCCAGGGGTTGATCCAGGAAGCCGTCTTCTTCCAGGAGGCCCGGAGATACGGCTTCGACGTCACCGACCAGGAGCTCGCCCAGTCCCTGGCGGCCATCCCCGCCTTCCAGAAGGACGGCCGTTTCAACGTCCAGTCCTACGCCCAGGCGCTCCAGTTCGGCCTGCGCACCACCCCGGAAGATTTCGAACGGACCCAGAGGAGGCAGATCTCCATCAGCCGCCTGCGCGCCTTCATCATGCGCTCCATCCGCGTGACGGACCGGGAACTCGAGCAGGAAACCGCCCTCCTGGCCAGGCAGGACCCCGCCCGCTTCAAAAAGCTGAAGGACAAGGAAGAGTTCCGCAACCAGCTGCGCGAGGAAAAGGGCGCCCAGATCCTGAACCGCTGGTACCAGCAGCTGGGCTCGAACGTCAAGGTCAAGGTCTACCTCGACCAGATCGAACGCCGCCGCGCCGGCTGATCTCCAAAAGCTCCGCCAGGTGGAGCGCCCGCACCGTCCCCTCCCAACCCTTCCGCCGGATCCCCGCGCCGATCTGCATGAGGCAGCTCGCCGCCTGGGTCACCACGAACCCGGCCCCGGTCTTCCCGATGTTCTCCAGCTTCCTTTCCAGGATGTCCTGCGAAAGCCCCGGGTGCTTTAGACAGTAGGTCCCGGCGCCCCCGCAGCACCAGTCCGACTCCTCCAGCTCCACGAACTTCAGTCCGGACAGGTCCCGCAGCACTTCCCTGGGGGAACGGGTCTCCTTCCGCCCCTGCCCCATCTGGCAGGGATCGTGGTACGTGGCGGACTCCCCGCCGAACGCCCCGCGCGCGAACTCCTCCGGCAGGCCCCGCTCGCGCAGGACCTGCGAGAGGTCCCTGACCTTCGCGGCGAAGGCGGCCGCGCCGGGTTCCCCGTCCAGGAGTTCGCCGTAGCCCTTCATGAACCCCGCGCAGGAATCGTCGTCAACGACGAGCGTTCCCGCCCCGGTCCTTTCAAAATCGGCGATCACTTTCCGGGCGAGGTTCTTCGCCCCTTCCGGGTCGCCGGCGCTCTGCGGGATGAGCCCGCAGCAGGCCGGTTTGGAACAGACCAGGCCTCCGTCCACTTTTTCCATGACGCGCAGAAAGGCCCGCGCCGCTCCGGGAAAAAGGTAATGGATCCCGCAGCCGGAGAAGACGGCCGTCGCGGTCCGGGAGGGCGGACCGGTCCGCGGCGGGCATTCGGGCCCGAACAGGAGGGGGACGTCCGGCAGGACGCCGTCCAGGAAGCCCAGCCATCTGCACAGGCGGGCCGCGAGGAAAGCCGGCCAGACCAGGACGGAAAAAAGCCGCCTCCTGGGCAGGAAGAGCCGGAAGACGGCCTTCTCGATCCAGCGAGCAGGGGCCTTGGGCCCGGAGACTTCCCTGGCGCTCGACATGAGCCGCGCCACGGGCACCTGCGAGAAGCAGGCGTTCGTGCAGGCGTGGCAGGTCAGGCAGGTGGAAAAGATGTCCCCAGCGGCTTTGGGGTCGGGGTTCTTTCCTTCGAGGATGTCCCGGAAGGCCTGGTTCCTGCCCCTGGGGGAGAGGGTCTCCTTGCCCGAGACCATGTAGGTCGGGCAGACGGTCTCGCAGAAACCGCAGCGGTTGCAGCGCGTGACGGCGTCGTACTCCTTTTCCAGGCGGAGATATTCGTGAGAGAGATAGGGGGACGCCATGTCAGGGCTCCGTTTCCTCCAGTCCGGGGAAGAGACGGTCCGGGTCGAAGGCCGCCTTGATCCTGTCATGCAGGGAGCGCACGGCCGGGTCCAGGGAAGCGTAGCTCTTCCGGGTCCCGGTCCCGGGACGGGCGTCGAATCCGCCTCGGGCCGGAAAGGTCTTTAAGATCACCGAGACGATCACTCCCAGAGTCCCTCGGGAACCTAAAAAGAGCTTGGCCATGTCGTATCCCGCCACGTTCTTCATCACCTTGGCCCCGAACGACCCGATCAGGCCGTCCGGGAACACCGCCTTCAGCCCGAGGACCTGGTCGCGGACCCTGGGCGTCTGGAACGGGTTCGCGGCCAGGCACCCTCCCACCGTGCCGCCGGAGGGGAGGAGGGCTTTCTGATCCTTCGCGGCCAGGACCTCCTGCAGGGCGTCGATCTCCGTGCCGGCCAGGACCGTGACCGTGAAATTCTCCGCGTCGTGCTCGAGGACCCCGGAGAGCCCCCGCGAACCGATCGTCAGGCGGTCTCCCGACGGGCCGGCGGGACGCGAACGCGTCCCGGCCCCGGCGATCCGCGCCCTTTTCCCCTTCTCCCGGAGCCAGGCCATCCCCCGGACGAGCTCCGCTTCGCTCCTCGGCAGGAATATCCCGGAACGGACCTCCGGCTCTTCGGGCCGGGACGCCTCGCGCGCGCGGCCGGCCCCGTCCGCGGCGGGGATCAGTTTGTCCGGATTGCAGAGATCGCCCGGATCGAACGCGCGCTTCAGCTTGCGGAAGATCTCCAGGGTGTCGGGAGTGAAGAGCCAGCGCATGGCCTCCCTTTTGTCCATGCCCACGCCGTGCTCCCCCGAGATCGTCCCGCCCAGCTCCACGCAGACCCGGAGCATGTCGGCCCCGGCCGCCTTCACGTTGCCGGTCGCCTCCCGGTCGCGCTCGTCGAAGAGGATCTGGGGATGGAGGTTGCCGTCGCCGGCGTGGAAGATGAGGGAAAGCTTCAACCCCCGCTCCTCCGCTATGGCGCGTATGCGCCTGGAGGCCTCGGGCAGGCGGCTCCTGGGCACGGCCCCGTCCTCCACGAGCACGTTCGGCGCGAGGCGCGCCATGGCGGGATAGGACCCGCGGCGCCCCTCCCACAGCTTTTCCCTCTCGGCCTCGTCCCTGGCGAGGCGGAACTCCCCGCAGGAGTTCTTCCGGCAGACGTCCCTGATCTGATCGATCTGCGGCAGGATCTCGTCGCCCCCGTCCACCTCGATCAGGAGCACGGCCTGGGCGTCCGTGGGATAGCCCGCGTGGATGAACTCCTCCACCGCCCTGACGGTGAGCTGGTCCATGGCCTCGAGAGTGGCCGGGATGATGCCGGCGGAGACGATGTCCGTGACCGCGCGGATGGCGGCCTCCATGCTGGGAAAGGAGGCGAGCATGGTCTCCACCCTCTGGGGGATGGGCGTCAGGGCCAACGTCGCGCGGGAAACGATCCCGAGGGTCCCTTCCGACCCGACGAAAAGGCCCGTGAGGTCGCAGCCCGGCTGGTCGAGGTCCAGTTCGACGGCCTCCCCGTCGGGCAGGACCACCTCGAGGCCGCGGACGTGGTGGGACGTGACCCCGTATTTGAGGCAATGGGGGCCGCCGGCGTTCGTGCCGATGTTCCCGCCGATGGTGCAGGCCTTCTGGCTGGCCGGGTCGGGCGCGTAGAAAAGGCCGAGGGGCTCGAGAGCTTTTTTTAAAAAGAGGTTGGGGAGGCCGGGCTCGACCTCGG
>MGUT01000001.1:29320-30754 GCA_001800095.1 Elusimicrobia bacterium RIFCSPLOWO2_01_FULL_64_13
CTTGCCGCCGTCGATGGAGAGGATCCTCCTCATGCGCGTGGGCGAGATGACCACCGCCCCGCGCAGGGGGATGGTGCCGCCGCACAGGTTCGTGCCGGCGCCGCGGACCACGAACGGCAGGCCCGCCTGCCCGCAGGTCCTGACGACCGAACGGATCTGGGCGGAGGTCTCGGGAAAGACGACGGCCGAAGGCAGGGCGCGGTCGAGAGCGGCGTCGTAGGAGTAGAGGCGGAGCTCGGCGGGGCCGGTGAGGACGTTCCTTTCGCCGACCGCTTTCCGGAAGGACTCGAGGACGCCCCGGGATGGGGCGGCCGGCCCCGGCCGCGTCAGTTCTTTTCTGTCGATTTCTTGAACCGGTCCTCGAGCCGGGACCCCTTCAGGGACGCCGTCTTGAGGGCCTCGTCCACGGCCGCGAGGCGGTCCTCCGCTTTGGGATGCGTGCTCAAAAGGAATTTGAGCTCCTTCGACGCGTCCGGGGAGCCGGAGCGTTCCTTGATCGATTCGAGCACCTCCCGATAGGCGGCGGTGTCGTAACCGGCCTTGGCGGCGTACTCGATCCCGAGCCGGTCCGCCTGGAGCTCGTCCTCCCGGGAAAGGCCTTTCCAGGCGGTCTCGACGGCGAGATCGGCGACCTGGCTCATGAATTCCGCCTTCCGCGCCGAGGCCTTGACGTAGTTGGGGATGACGGCGTCGGCGATGCGGGACTTGCGCACCGCCTCCACCACGTGGCGCTGGGACACGTGCGCGATCTCGTGGGCGAGGACCGCCGCCAGCTGGGCCTCGTCCTTGAGGAGAGCGAGAAGCCCTTTCGTGACGAAGATGTAGCCGCCGGGCGCGGCCAGGGCGTTCACGACGCCCGTGTCCAGAACCGCGAAGCGGTAGGCCACGTCCTGGCGGGGAGCGGCGCGGGCGACCGTGAGCCCGACCAGGTTCACGTATTCGCTCAAGGCCTCGTCCTGCGACAGGCCGAACTGCGCGATGACGTTGGCCGCCACTTCCCGGCCCATGTCGATCTCTTCCTCGGTGGTGATGGGCCGGACGGCCTTGGCCATCTTGGGCGAGATGGGGACCTCGGCCCGGACCGCCGGAACGGCCCAGAAAACCGCGAGGGCCAGGAGGGCGATAAGCCGAAGGTTTTTCATGGCTTGACCCCCTTCTCGGCGGCCTTCCCGCGTTCGGGGCCGAGTTTTCCCTCTTTCATGAAGCTTTCCACCTTGTCGCCGGGGATGTTCCTCTCCTCCATGGCGAGGACGCCTTCATAGTCGCGCGCCTTGGGGTCCACCTCGCCCGGCTCGTCGATGCCGCGGACCGCCGCCACCATGGTCTTGCCCCGGTTGACGCGCCTCATCTTCTCGTTCTTGATCTGGTTCAGCCAGTCTTTAAAACCCAGGGACCGGCCCAAGGAGAGCGGCGCCGCCGCCAGGACCGCCGCGG
>MGUT01000001.1:30780-31245 GCA_001800095.1 Elusimicrobia bacterium RIFCSPLOWO2_01_FULL_64_13
CCAAAGATCCCGGCCGCCGGACTCGCGCCGGCGTTCCCCCTGCCGTCCATCGCCCGGACCCTGGCCTGGGCTTTCCCGCCGGGCGGGATCTGTTCGATCTCCAGGGTGAAAACGTAGGGCGCGCTCCACGCTTGCGTCCCGGCGCGCGACCATTTCTTTCCGTCCGCCGACACTTCGACCCAGGCCTTCTCCACCGACCGCCCTTCGACTTCGCTCCAGACGATCATCGGGGCCGGCTTCTTCCCTTTGGGCTTTCCCTCCCGGATCCCTGTGATCTTCACCTTCGGCCCTTCCTCCGTCCCGGAAAATGCCGGGACCAGCTTCAAAGCGATGGCCGGTTCGAATACGGTGAGGGAAGTGGCGGTCTCCGGTTTTTTAGGGTAAGTCCCCTTGCCGTCGCGCCAGACCCACGAGTTCACCTCCCTCGTGCCCCATCCCGCGGCCAGCACCGGGCTATGGTCCGCC
>MGUT01000002.1:0-3054 GCA_001800095.1 Elusimicrobia bacterium RIFCSPLOWO2_01_FULL_64_13
GTGGCGATGGAGAAGCAGCTCCGCTTCGCCATCCGCGAGGGCGGGCACACGGTCGGCGCCGGCGTCGTCACCGAGATACTGGAATAATGGCCGAACGCAACATCCAGACCCTGGTCTGTTCCGCCTGCAAGGGCAAGAACTACCATTACCAGGCGGGCAAGAAACGGGCGGACAAGACCAAGGTGGAGGTCAGCAAGTACTGCCCCAAGTGCAAGAAGCACGTCCCGCACAAGGAATCGAAAAGCTAGTCCGCAGCATCGCCGCAGGGACTCTCGACTCGACATCCTTCGCAACCCATTCGACCACGCCGGCCCGCGGATGGCCGGGGACCCGATGGGCCGAGTCCCGACAAGAACCTGGATCTGGAATTCTTTGGGGGAATCGGTTAATTGGCAAACCACTGGTCTCCAAAACCAGGACTGGGGGTTCAAGTCCCTCTTCCCCCGCGCTTTTTGCGCGGCAGAAAGCGCGGAGCAGTTGAAAATGGAGCAGGCAATTTTAGCATGAATCCATCGATGTCAGGAGGTCAAACATGTTCCTGAACTATGTCGCCGGCGTATCGTCCCTGGTATTGGCGGTATCGGCCTTCATCCCGTGGGTGACCGTATGGTTCTACTCGCGCAAAGGGATCGAGAGCGCCTACGGCATCGGCATCTTCCTGGTCGGGGTCCTGGGCCTGACCCTGGCCGTCTTCCAGCACTTCTCGGGAAAGATGCGCGGCCGGAGCTTCATCGGCTATTCCCTGATCGCCCTGGTATGCGAAGGGTTTTATTTCAAAAAGATGGCGGAGATCGGCACCAAATTGAACGAGATCGCGGGCTACCTGACCGACATTTTCGGAGATAAGATCATGGCCAAGGCCCAGGCGCTCCTGGGCGAGCAATGGACCGCGGTCATGATCAAGCTCCTGAAGCGCTCCGGAATCGACACGACCGTCAGCGGCGTGGATTTCATCGGCGGAGGGCTGGTCCTGGCCGTCGCCAGTTCCCTGGTCCTCCTCATCGTGGGGATCCTGCTGGAAAAGAACAAGACCTCCATCGAGTAGCGCGACCATGCTCGAGGCCGTCTCCGCTTTTCTCAAAGAATCCTACGCCGAACTGCAGAAAGTCACCTGGCTTTCCCGCAAGGAGGTGATGGGATCGACCGTGGTCATCATCATCCTGATCGGGATCCTGTCGCTGTTCGTGACTCTGTTCGACTTCATCTTCATCAAGCTGATCCACCTGGTGATCTGACATGTCCGAGGACCAAAAACGCGGCTGGTACGTGATCCACACCTACTCGGGGCACGAGGACAAGGTCCGCGCCACCATCGAGAAGGTGACCGCGTCCGAGCAGTTCAAAAACCGCATCTTCCAGATCCTGATACCGACGGAAGACGTGGTCGAGATCAAGAAGAACAAGCGCACCATCCGGAAACGGAAATTTTTCCCCGGCTACGTCCTGGCCGACATGCTGATCGACAACGATACCTACTGGCTCATCAAGAACACTCCCGGGGTGACGGGTTTCCTCGGGGGCACGAAACCCACTTCCCTGCCCGAGGAAGAGGCGCGGAACCTCATCGAGCTCAGCAAGGCCCCGCCCGACTCCAAGCCCAAGGCCGCCATCCAGTTCGAACAGGGCGAGACGGTCCGGATCAACGAGGGACCCTTCAAGCATTTCATCGGGACCGTGGAGGACGTGAACGAGGAACGCGCCAAGATCAAGGTGATGGTCTCCATATTCGGCCGCGGGACGCCGGTGGAGCTCGATTTCCTGCAAGTGGAGAAACTTTAATCATCCGCAGAGGACCCGACCATGGCTGAACCTAAAAAAGGCAAGAAAATAAAGGCGCAGATCAAGCTGCAGATCCAGGCCGGAGCGGCCAACCCCGCTCCCCCGGTCGGGCCGGCCCTCGGCCAGCACGGGGCCAACATCATGGATTTCTGCCGCCAATTCAACGAGAGGACCAAGTCCATGGAGCCGGGCATGCTGATCCCGGCCGTCATCACGGTCTTCGAGGACCGCTCATTCACGTTCATCACGAAGATGCCTCCCATCTCCTCGCTCCTCAAGAAGGCCGCCGGGCTGGCCAAGGCCTCCGGCGTCCCCAACCGCACCAAAGTGGGGAAAGTGACCAAGCGCCAGGTGGAGGAGATCGCGGCGCGCAAAATGCCCGACTTGAACACCAAGAACATGGACTCTGCCTGCCGGATGGTCGAAGGGACCGCCCGCAGCATGGGAATCGAAATCGCAGGATAGGTGAACCGCATGGGAAAGAGGATCAAGAACCTGAAGAAAATGATGGATCCCGGGAAAAAATTCTCCCTGGATGAGGCGGCGAAACTGGTGAAGGAGACCGCCAAGGCCAAGTTCGACGAGACCATCGAACTCCACATCCGGCTCGGCATCGACCCCAAGCAGACGGACCAGACCGTCCGCGGCACCGTGGTGCTCCCGGCGGGGACCGGCAAGGACCGCAAGGTCGCGGTCGTGGCGAAGGGAGAGAAGGTCAAGGAGGCCCAGAGCGCCGGCGCGGACTTCGTCGGAGAAGGCGACCTGATCGAGAAGATACAGAAAGGATGGATGGATTTCGACGTCCTGGTGGCCACGCCCGACGCCATGAAGGACCTCTCCAAGCTCGGCAAGACCCTCGGGCCGAAGGGCCTCATGCCCAATCCGAAGTCCGGCACCGTGACCTTCGAGGTCGCCCGCGCGGTCAAGGAGCTCAAGGGCGGCAGGATCGAGTACAAGACCGACGACTACGGCATCGTGCACGCGGCCATCGGCAAGGCCTCTTTCGCCGCGGAAAAGATCTCCCAGAACGTCCGGGCCCTGGTCGCTTCCATCATCCGGGGCAAGCCGGCCAGCGCGAAGGGCACCTACCTCAAAAGCATCTCGCTCACTTCCTCCATGGGTCCCAGGGTCGCCGTGGACCCGTCCCAGAAGTTCGCAGCGGCGCTCTAAGTCTAAATCCCCTCCAGGCCGTACTCCTTCCAGCGGGCCGACACCTTCTCCCGGACTCCCGCGGTCATTTCCACCGGAAGAGGGTACCCCTTCTTCCAGCTCGCG
>MGUT01000002.1:3120-5950 GCA_001800095.1 Elusimicrobia bacterium RIFCSPLOWO2_01_FULL_64_13
AATATCACGTCCCGCCCGCAGTCGAATCTTGAGAAGATCCCCCACAAGGTCAGGACGTCCGAATCCAGAGGGACGTCCTCGCTCACCACGGCCGCCATTTTCAGGCCGCGGAGCTCCGGTCTGGACAAGAGTCCCGCGAGGATCTCCCTCCCCTTCGGTTCATCCCCGGCCGCCCGCCTGACCCGCGCGACCAGGAGCGTCCCCTCCATCAGCCGGCATTCCAGGACCCTGGGGTCCGAACGGGCCGCCGATCCCGCCAGGTCCGCGCTGACGGATTGATGGATGGAATTCCATCCCGGCACGGACCCCGTCGCGTCCAGGATCATCTTGCTTCCGTGGTTCATCTTCGGACCGGTGAAGTCCAGGGTGTCCTGGGCCGTCCGGGAAAGGAGCGTGAAATCCTTTTCCGGGTCGAAATGGTCCCGGATGGCCCGGAGCACGGCGGAAAAGTCCCGGACGTCCACCGCGGGGTCCACGAGGACCACGCACTTGGACAGGCTCAACTGCCCTTCCCCCAGGAGTCCGAGAGCGGTCTTGAGGCCTTCCCGGGAATACCTCTGCTTCACGGAGACGACGAGCAGGTTGTGGAACCCGGCCTCGTAATAGGCCCAGAGATCCCGGAGTTCGCGCTTGATCAGACGCAGGGCCGGAAGGAACATCCGGGCGGCCGTCTCGCCCATGGCCCGGTCCTCCTGGGGCGGCTTGCCCACGATCGAAGCGTGGTAGATGGCGTCCCGCCGGTGGGTGACGCAGCCCACTTCCAGGACGGGGAAGGGCGCCGCGTGCGAATAATGGCCGAAGTGGTCTCCGAACGGGCCTTCGGGAGCGCGGCGGCCGGGCCGGGCGATCCCTTCGATCACGATCTCCGCGCTGGCGGGGACGGCAAGGTCCAGGGTCTCGCACCGGACCATCTCCACCGGCTCCTTGGAGAGCATGCCGGAAAAAGCGATCTCGTCCATGCCCTCCGGCAGGGGCAGGACCCCCGCGAGCCATAGCAGAGGGTCCGAACCGATGACCACGGCGACCTCGAGGGGCTCGTTCCTTTCCTCGGCTTCCGCGAAGTGGAACCCGCCTCCCTTCTCTATCTGCCAATGGAGGAGGAGCTCCCGGTCGCTGTGGACCTGGAGCCGGTAGATGCCCAGGTTCCTTTCGCCCGTGACGGGACTCCGGGTGATCACGAGCCCCGCCGTGACGAACCGGCCTCCGTCCAGGGGCCAGCACTTGAGGACGGGGAAATCGGACAGGCGGACCTCGGCGCCGCGGAGCGCCACGTCCTTCGCCCTGGACCGGCCGACCAGCCGGGGAGCGGCCGAGCGCAGGCGGAGGAGGAGGTCCCTCTCTTTCCAGGCCCAGCCCAAGATCCCTCCACGCCTTGAGCGGAGCAGGCCCTGGGCCGCTCCCGCCGCCCGTCCGGAGAGGTCCTCCGGGTCCCCGCCGAGAAGGTCCCGGATGGAATCGTTCCTGCCGAGCAGGTTCACCAGGACGGGGAAGGAGGAGTCCTTCACGTTCTCGAAGAGGAGGGCGGGCGTTCCCCCGCCGGGACGGTCCCGGATCCCGGCGTAGAGCCGGTCGACGATCTCCGTGATCTCCAGTTCCGGATCCACGGGCGCCGCGACGCGCTTCAGGCGTCCGGTCCGTTCGAGCCGTTCCAGGAAATCCCGGAGAGATTGCCGAGCCACTGGCTTTCTAGAGGAGCTCTTTCTTCCAGCCAGCCGTTTCCACCGGCTCACCCAGGACCGCGGCGATCCTCCCGGAAAAAAGCCGGGCGAGGTCCGCCACGGTGGCGGCCCCCTGGTAGAAGGAAGGCGAGATGGGCATGACCACGGCCCCGGCGCGGGAGACCCGTTCCATGTTCTCTATGAGGATGGAGGAGAGGGGCGTCTCCCGCAGGCAGAGCACGAGTTTCCGGCGCTCCTTCAAGGCCACCGCCGCCGCGCGGGTGATGAGGGAATCGGCGATCCCTCCGGCGATCTTGGAGAGGGTCGAGGCCGAGCAGGGTACGACCACCATGGCGTCGAAAGGATTCGCGCCGCTGGCCAGGGGAGAGGAAATGTCCTCATTGGAAAAGACCCGGCGCGCGTGGGGCGCCAGGTCTTCGAGCGACGCTCCTGTCTCCTGCGCCATCACCGATTTCGCCCAGCGGGAGGCGATCAGGTATTTCTCCCCCGGGAAACTCTTCACGAACTCCATGCCGAAGATGGAACCCGACGCTCCGGTCATCGCTATCACGACTCTCATGGGGGCCTCCTTGCGGCTCAAACCGCGGTCAAAATGAGAACGAGGAACGCGACCGCGGCGTTGACCTTGAAGAACGCGAAGTCCACCGCGGAAGGGTCCAGGGGTCCGAACTGCACCCGCGCGTGCCCGATCAGGATCAGCAATCCCGCCGCCGCGAACAGGGAAAAAGCTGCTGGGCCGTTGAAGGTGGTCTGGACCAGGGTCCCCAAGAACAGGAATCCGGCGAAATGGAGGAGCTGGGACACCCGCAGGGCGGCGCTCTCCCCGATCGCGGCCGGCAGGGAATGGAGCCCGTTGGCCCGGTCGAAGTCCCGGTCGAGCAGGGCGTAGATCACGTCGAAGCCGGCCACCCAGAAGACGCAGAACCCCGCCAGAAGCAAGGCGGGGACCATTTCCGCCAACGGACCGAGCCTTCCGGTGACGGCGAGCCAGCCGCCGAGGGGGGCCGTCCCCCAGGCGAGGCCGAGTCCCAGGTGCGAAAGCGCTGTGAACCTCTTGAGAAAGGGATAGAAGAAAAAAAGAGCCAGGGGGACAGGGGCCAGGGCCAGGCAGACCGGGGACAGCATCCCCGCCGCCAAAAGATACAGGGCCG
>MGUT01000003.1:0-2280 GCA_001800095.1 Elusimicrobia bacterium RIFCSPLOWO2_01_FULL_64_13
CGGCGGGGCCAGGGGATTGCCGTTCGGGCTCCAGGAGACGGTGATGGAGCTCGTCCCGACGCTTGTGGCTGTCGGGGTCCCGGGAGGCCTGGCCAGGGTGGACGTGGAAGCGAGGACGGTGCGGGTGCTGGGGAGCCCGGCGAAATTCACGGCCGAGACGCCGAGCTGGTAGGTGGTGTTGGGCAGGAGGCCGAAGGCGGCGAGGGCGGGGGCGAGGCCGGAAAAGCCGCTCGGTCCGGCGCTGGAGAAGGCCACGGAATCGAACCCGTCGGAGGAGACCTCCAGTACGAAGACGGTGCCGGGAGGGTTGCCGTTGGCCTGGAGGAAGGCGGCGGCGCTCGTGGTGAAGATCCCGAACCCCGCGGACCCGGGAGAAAGGGCCAGGGTCGCCGTGCTGCGGACCTGGCCGAAATCCGATTGCCCGCCGGCTCGGTTGAACGCGGAGACCTTGAAATGGTAGGTGGTGTTCGGGGAAAGGGTGAGGGTGGAGGCGGAGGTCAGGAATGTCTCGCTCGAGCTTGAGACGTTGAAGCCGGGGTCGGTGGAGATCCGGAGCTGGTAGCTGGTCGGAGGGAGCAAAGGATTTCCGCCGGGGTTCCAGGACAGGGAGACGGACGTCGTATCGACGGATATGAGGGTGATCTGGCCCGGGACGGCCGCCAGCGTGGAGGTGGAGGCGAGTACGGTGCGGGTGCTGGGGAGCCCGGCGAAGTTCACGGCCGAGACGCCGAGCTGGTAGGTGGTGTTGGGCTGGAGCCCGAAAGCCGTGAGCGCCGGGGCCAGCCCGGAGGAATCGCTCGGTCCCGCGCTCGAGAAGGCCACGGAATCGAACCCGTCGGAGGAGACCTCCAGGACGAAGACGGTGCCGGGAGGGTTGCCGTTGGCCTGGAGAGCGGAAGAGGCGCTGGAGGTGAAGATCCCGAAACCTTCAGCGCCGGGAGAGAAGGGCAGGGTATAGGTGGAGATGGAGAGGTAGTTGGCGTCCTCGTCCGTCGAAACCTTGACCAGGAACGTGTGGGAGGTGTTGGGCTGGAGGTTGAAATAGGCCGTGGTGTTCCGGTTGGCGGCCGTGACCGCGGAAGCCAGATTGATGGAGAAGTCTTCCGCGGTGGACAGGACCACCTGGTAGGATGTTTCCGGCTGGAGGTCCCAGGTCAAGGACAATGTGTCGGAACTGACGTGGGCATAGGCGAGGTTCGTTACCGGGTCGGCGCGCAGGGTCCCCGCCGGCGCCAGCGCGGAGGAAACGATCAAAAGCCAGAAGATGCGGCTCGCGCGCATCGGTTCATGTCCTCCCGGGAGGGCGCTTCTTCCCATGTCCGTCCATGGGTATAGGGAATTCGATCGGGCATGGAAGGACTGTATCCGGGGGGAGGATGGGGTTCATGGGTGATGCCTATTTTTGTGAGCTTTGAAACAAATCTGATTGTGCGATAATGCCATACCTTGTTTACCACGAATTGACTCGTTTGTCAATGATTTTGTCGAGTGACATTGCGCCGCGTCCAAGGCATAAAAAGATTTTCAAATGAGGTAAGGAAGAAGTGATTTTTTGGTGCGGTCAGCGTAGGCCAGCGGCACGTTCGTCATCAACCCCGAGGGGCGTCTGGTCTCTTCGGAGGTAAACTTCTATAATGTCGGAAGGAAGGCGGAAAGACCCTCAAACCCGGCGCGGACATCGTGGGCAAGGTCTACGAAGCCCTTCAGGTCTCTTAAGGAGGCAATGAAATGAAGACTCAAATAGGCATCGACGACAAGAACAGGTCCGGCGCGGCCCGGATCCTCGACCGGGTCCTTTCCGATGAGTACGTGCTCCTGGTCAAGACCAAGAACTACCACTGGAACGTGACGGGCCCCGACTTCGACGAACTGCACAAGTTCTTCGACGCCCAGTATGGGGAGCTCTCCGGTTTCACGGACGAAGTGGCCGAACGGATCCGCAGTCTGGGGGAGACCCCCGCCGCCACCCTGGCCGGATTTCTGAAGACGGCCGAAGTCAAGGAATCCCCGGGAGAAAAGCCCAAGGCCTCGAAAATGGTGGAGAACCTCCTGAAGGACCACGAGGGGATCATCCGCCGCCTGCGCGCGGACCTGGAGGCATGCGCCTCCGAATACAAGGACATGGGCACGAGCGACTTCCTCACGGGGCTGATGGAAAAGCACGAGAAGATGGCCTGGATGCTCCGGTCATTCCTGGGATAGGTCTTCCGGCGGCGCGGCTCGCCCCTTGAGCGGTACGGAAGGGTTCCTGACCGTCGCCGCGGCCCTGGCCTGGCTCGT
>MGUT01000003.1:2322-5037 GCA_001800095.1 Elusimicrobia bacterium RIFCSPLOWO2_01_FULL_64_13
GTGGTGCCGGCCAGGAACGAGGCGGACATCCTCCCTTCCACCCTGCCGGCCCTCCTCCGCCAGGATTATCCCGGCGACCTGCGGGTGGTCCTCGTGGACGGTGAAAGCGACGACGGGACGGCCGGGATCGCGGAAGGGATCTCCTCGTCGGTAAAAAGCGGTCGGCCTTTCCGCGTCTTGAGACCGGGAACGAGGGAGCCCGGCTGGACCGGGAAGCTCTGGGCCCTGGAACAGGGGCTCCGCTCGTATAGCGCGGAATATTTCCTGTTCACCGACGCGGACATCCTCCACCCTCCGTCCAGCGTGCGGGACCTCGTCGCCCTGTCTGAAGAAAGGGGTCTGGACCTCGCCTCCGCCATGGCGCGCCTGCGCTGCGCCTCCTTCTGGGAGCGCCTGCTGATCCCCGCGTTCGTTTTCTTCTTCAAAAAACTTTATCCCTTCGACTGGGCGAACGATCCCCGTTCCCGCGCGGCGGCCGCGGCGGGAGGAGCGGTCCTCGCGCGGAGGTCCGCCCTGGAAAAGATGGGGGGGCTCCGGACGATCCGCTCCGAGATCATCGACGACTGCGCCCTGGCCAAGGCGGTCAAGCGGTCCGGAGGGAATATCTGGATCGGGCTTTCGCGGGACGTCAGGAGTCTGCGCGCCTATCCCGCCCTGGGAGGCGTCTGGAACATGGTCGCGAGAACGGCTTTTGCGCAGCTCGGGCATTCCTCCCTGGCCCTGGCCGGCACGGCGGCCGGCATGCTCCTGCTCTACGGCTGGGCCCCGGCGCTTTTCTTCGCCGGGATCGCCGGCGGGGACCCGGTCCGGACCGCCCTCGGGGCCGGTCTCTGGACCGCCGTGTCCCTTCTCTACTCTCCCATGGTCAGATTCTACGGCTTGTCTCCTCTCCGCGCTTTGTCCCTTCCATTCGCCGCCTGCCTTTATTGCGGCATGACATTCCATTCCGCCTGGCTTTACTGGACCGGCTCCGGCGGCCTCTGGAAAGGGCGCGCCCAGGATTTTTCTTAAAAAATCCGATTTTCAGGCCGGGTTTTTGCTATAATAATAATCCCTCAAAGAAGAGAATACCGCAGCAAAGGCGCTGCAGGTTCCCAAAATGCCGGATGTTTCGACTATTTTCAACAAAAAGAGGTACAATCATGACTAAGAAGCAGCAGAACATCGACAAACTTATTGAGGATATCACGAAAAAAGCCTACCGCAAGACCGGCGTCAGCGCGTTCTTCGGCGCGAACGTTTTCAACGAGACCGTCATGCGCAAGATGCTGCCCAAGACGGTCCACGCCGCGCTGAAGAAGGTCCAGGCGGGGGAAGGCAAGCTGACCCTGGACGTCGCCAACGTGGTCGCCGAAGCCATGAAGGAATGGGCCATCTCCCGCGGGGCCACGCACTACACCCACTGGTTCCAGCCCCTCACGGGCAAGACCGCCGAGAAGCACGACTCGTTCCTCACTCCCCAGCCCGACGGCACGGCCATCGCGAAATTCAGCGGCAAGCAGCTCATCCAGGGGGAACCGGACGCCTCGTCCTTCCCGTCCGGCGGCATCCGCGCCACGTTCGAGGCCCGCGGCTACACCGCCTGGGACTGCACCTCCCCCGCCTTCCTGAAGGAAGACGCCGCGGCGGACGTCACCCTCTGCATCCCGACCGCGTTCTGCGCCTACACCGGCGAGGCCCTCGACAAGAAGACCCCGCTCCTGCGGTCCATGGAAGCCGTTTCCAAGCACGCCCTGCGCGTCCTCCGGGCCCTGGGCAACAAGACCTCCAGGCGAGTGACCTCCACCGTCGGTCCCGAGCAGGAGTACTTCCTGATAGACAAGTCCTACTTCGACAGGCGGCTGGACCTCATCACGACGGGGCGGACCCTCTTCGGCGCGCCGGCCCCCAAGGGCCAGGAGCTCGAGGACCAGTACTTCGGCGCCATCAAGGACCGCATCTCCAAGTTCATGAAGGAGCTGGACATCGAGCTCTGGAAGATGGGGATCTCCTCCAAGACCAAGCATAACGAGGTGGCCCCCGCCCAGTACGAGATGGCCCCCATCTTCTCCACCACGAACATCGCGGCCGATCACAACCAGCTCGTCATGGAGACCATGCAGAAGGTGGCCCTGCGCAACGGCCTGGTCTGCCTCCTCTTCGAGAAGCCCTTCGCCGGAGTCAACGGCTCGGGCAAGCACAACAACTGGTCCCTGGGCACGGACGACGGCATCAACCTGCTGGAGCCCGGCCACACCCCGCACGCCAACGAGATTTTCCTGACGTTCCTCTCGGTGGTGCTCATGGCCGTGGACCGCCACGCGGACAAGCTCCGCGCCGGCGCGTCCAACCCCGGCAACGACCTGCGCCTGGGAGCCAACGAGGCGCCTCCCGCCATCATCTCGGTGTTTTTGGGCTCGTTCCTTTCGGACCTCCTGGACAACATGGCCAAGGGCAAGCCCACCAAGGTCCGGGGAGAGAAATTCCTCAACATCGGAGTGGATTCCCTGCCCCAGCTTCCCCTGGACAACACGGACCGAAACCGGACCTCGCCCTTCGCCTTCACCGGCAACAAGTTCGAATTCCGCACGGTGCCCTCGTCCGCGTCCATCGCCGGGCCCAACACCGTCCTCAACACCATCGTGGCCGAATCCCTCGACGAGATCGCCACGCGCCTGGAGAAGGCCAAGGACAGGAACAAGGAAGTGGCGGCAATCGTCAAGGAGATCTGGAAAA
>MGUT01000003.1:5172-5258 GCA_001800095.1 Elusimicrobia bacterium RIFCSPLOWO2_01_FULL_64_13
TCTTCGGGAAATACGGCGTCCTTTCCAAAAGGGAACTCCATTCCCGCTACGACATCTACCTCGAGCAATACGCCAAGCACATCAAC
>MGUT01000004.1:0-4756 GCA_001800095.1 Elusimicrobia bacterium RIFCSPLOWO2_01_FULL_64_13
GGACCTTGTTCGGGTCATCCCGCGCCGAGCCGGTAGGCCTCTATCACCCGGGATGGGTCGCCTTCGAGGCGGATGCGGCCGCGGTCGAGCCAGAGCGCTCTGGAACAGATCTTGCGGACGGCTTCCAGATCGTGCGACACGAACACCGTGGTCACTCCGCTCCGGATGAGGGACGTGAGCGTTCCTTCGGATTTTTTCTGGAAGGACTCGTCCCCGACCGCGAGGACCTCGTCGATCAGGAGGAGTTCGGGGTCCGTGTGGACGGCCACGGAGAAGGCGAGGCGCAGGTACATCCCGTTGGAATAGGTGCGGACCGGCATGTCGATGAAGGGCTCGATCTCGGAATAGGCGATGATCTCCGGCGCCCGGGCGAGCGCCTCCTTCCGCGTCAGCCCCAGGAGGACCGCGTTCAGGATGACGTTCTCCCGGCCGGTGAGGTCGGGATGGAACCCCGCGCCCAGTTCCAGGAGAGGGGTGCGCTTCGCGCCGACCTCTATCCCGCCTTCGCTGGGGCGGCTGGTGCCCAGGAGGAGGGAGAGGAGCGTGCTTTTTCCCGCGCCGTTCTTTCCGATGATGCCGAGGCATTCCCCCCGCTCGACGGAGAAGCTCACGGAATCGAGCGCCGTGAAGGTCTCCCGGCCGCGCTCCCTCCAGATCCGCGGAAGCTTCAGGACCCATTCCTTGAAACCCGGAGGGTTCTTGACGGCCGGAAAGCGCTTGACCGCGCCGCGGACTTCGATCACCCGGGACACGTCAGAGCACCTCGTCCAGGCGCCTTTCCATCTTATGAAAGACGGCGAGCCCGGCGGCGAGGCAGAGGACGGCCATGGCCGCCGCGATCCCGATCTCTTTCCAGAGGATCGCGTTGGAAAAGAAGAGTTCCCTCCAGGCCGTCATGAGGCTGGTGAGGGGATTCAGGTAAAGGAGCGGCCTGAACCTTTCCGGAACGGCGCTCATCGGGTAGATGATGGGGGTCATCCAGAAGACGAGGTTCATGAGGACGCCGACCAGGTACTCGATGTCGCGGAAGTAGGTGTTGGAGATGGAGATGACGAGGGCGATGCCGAACGTGAAGACGAGCTGGAGGACGACGAGGATCGGGACGCCGATCAGCCAGTTCCAGCCGACGCCCTTCCCGCCCCCCAGGGCGAAGGCCGCGAGGATGGGCACGGAGAAAAGGAAATGGGCCAGCTGGGCCAGGATGACGGCGGCCACCAGCAGGTGGCGCGGGAAGACCACTTTCTTGATCAGGGTGACGTTGTCCACGAGCGACCGTCCGGAGATGATGACGGAGGAGGAGAACCAGCTCCAGGGGAAGAGCGCCGCCAGGAGGAAGAAGGTGTAGTTCTCGATCTGGAAGCGCATGAATATCCTGAAGGCCACGAAAAAAACGGCGGCCTGGAGTACCGGGTTCAGGAGGGACCAGAAGATCCCGAGCGTCGTCCTCTTGTACTTGAGGGCGAACTCCTTGTGGGTGAGGAGCCGGAGGAGGTCCCAGCGCTGCTCAAACGCCGCTTTCATGGTCGCGCCCGCGCCGTTTCAGCGGGGAGCCGCCTCCAGGTCGTTCTCCACCATTTCCTTCACCAGGCCTTCGAAGGATATTTCATTCTTCCACTTGAGCTTCTTCCGGGCCTTGGAGGCGTCCCCGATCAGGAGGTCCACCTCCGCCGGCCGCATGAGGGCGGGATCGATCTTCAGGTACTTGCCGGGTTCCAGACCCGCGTGGCGGAACGCGAGCTCCAGGAATTCCCGGACGGAATGCGTCTCGCCCGTCGAGATCACGTAGTCGTCCGGCTGATCCTGCTGGAGCATGAGCCACATGGCCCGGACGTATTCGCGGGCGTGGCCCCAGTCGCGCTTGGCGTCGAGGTTCCCCAGGCGGATCTCCTTGTCCAGTCCGCGCTTGATGCGGCTGATCCGGGAAGTGATCTTGCGGGTGACGAATTCGAACCCGCGGCGGGGGGACTCGTGGTTGTAGAGGATGCCGCTGGAGGCGTGGAGCCCGTAGGCCTCGCGGTAGTTGCGGGTGAGGTCGAAGCCGGCCACTTTGGAGATGCCGTAGGCCGAACGCGGGTGGAAGCGCGTCGTCTCGGTCTGCGGGACCTCCTCCACCTTGCCGAACATCTCGCTCGAGGCCGCGAAGTAGAAGCGCGTGCGCGGGCTGGCGTCGCGGAGGGCCGAGAGCACGTGGTGGGTGCCGTTGATGTTCGTGTTCAGGGTGGAGAACTCGTCCTCGAAGGAGTAGCTGACGAAGCTCTGCGCCGCCAGGTGGTAGCATTCGTCCGGCTGGACGGTCCGGACCGTCTTGTAGATGCTGGGGAAGCTCTCGAGGGAAGCGGCCTGGAGCCGGAGGTCCTTCAGGATGTGCTTGATCCGCCAAAGCCGGTGTTCGGGGTCTTCGATGGCCACCCTCCGCACGATGCCGTGCACCTCGTATCCTTTCTCGAGCAGCAATTCGGCGAGATAGGATCCGTCCTGTCCCGTGATTCCCGTGATGAGCGCCTTTTTCACCTGTTCCCTCCGTTCTGCTTTTTTAAATTCAGACCAAAACGAGTTTTCCCATCCGGTGGGAGCGGTAGAGGGCCGCGAGCGTCCTCATGACTTCGACGCCTTCCCCCGCCTCTCCCAGCATCTTTCCCCCCGTCCGGACGGCTTTGGAGAAGTCCCGCCATTCCAGGTCCCAGGAGCGGTCTTCCCCCATGAACCTTTTCTCGGTGACCCGCGGCGGGGCCCCGGGCCTGGTCCTCCGGCCGAGGACGAGCGTCTCGGGGCCGTAGCTTCCCCCCAGCCCCCGGGCCGCGGCGAACCCGCGCGTCCCGAACACTTCCAGCGAGAAGGCGTTCTTCCACTGGGTCCAGCTCGTATGGAACGCGGCCGCGATCCCGCCGGGAAATTCGAGAAAGGCGAAGCCGTTGTCCTCCAGCGGCCTGATGTCCCAAAAAGCGGTCTGGAGCCCCGCGAAGGCCTTTTCCGCCGGACCGAAGAACCATTGCAGGAGATCGATCACGTGGACGCCCTGGTCCGTGAGCTCTCCGCCTCCCACCTTGCGGGGGTCCGTGCGCCATTCCGATTCGTACCCTTTGCGTCCGCCGTGCCCGTAGACGGCGCGCGCGTTCAGGACCCGTCCCAGCCCGCCCCGGCGCAGGACCCGTCTCATCTCCATGAGAGCCGGGTGGTAGCGGTGGTTGAAGCCGATCTTCAGGCGCCTCCCCGCTTTCCCGGCCGCCCGGAGCATTTCCAGGGCCTCGGCGTGGTCGCGGCCCATGGGCTTTTCGCAGAGGACGTGCTTGCCGGCCGCCAGGGCGCCGCGGGAGACCTCGCCCAGGAGGTGCGTCGGAACGGAGACGACCGCCGCGTCCACGTCCCCGCCGGCGGCTTTCCGCCAGTCCCGGACCCAGTCCGTCCGGCATTCGCGCGCGAGGGTTTCCGCCCGTCCCGGGTCGGAGTCCGCCACCCGCACCAGGCGGCTGCGGGGATCGCGCAGGACGGCGCGGGCGCGCTTCGCGCCGATCAGGCCGCAGCCGATCACGGCGACGCGGAGCGTCTTCATGGGTTCTCGATCACCTCGCCGATCAGGTAGGGCGGCTTGTTCTGGGTCTCGAAGTAGACCCGGAGGATGAGCTCTCCCAGGAACCCCATCATGAACAGCAGGAAGCCGATGAGGCCGAAGAAGACGGAGAGGATGGGCAGAGGGGTCTGGCCGAAATTGCGCAGGCCCATGATCTTCAGGACGGCGGCCGCGGCGGCGGCCAGGGCCCCCAGCGTCCCCATGGCGAGGGAACCCCCTCCGAAGAAAAGGAGAGGCCGGTCCATGTGGCGGGAGAGGAACCTCACCGTGACGAGGTCCGAGAGGTCCTGGACCGCCTTGAAGAGATGGTGCTTGGAACTGCCGCTCCTCCGCGGGAAGTGCCGGACCGGGATCTCGGCGACCTTCGCTCCCCGGCCGTGAAGGTAGGCGGGCAGAAATACGTGCATCTCCCCGTAGAGATGGACCCCTTCGAAGACCTTTTTGCGGTAGGCCTTGATGGCGCAGGCGTGGTCGTGGAGGCGGAGGCCGGTCACCGCGCCGGTGAGGCGGTTGGCCAGCCGGGAGAGCAGTCTCCGCCCGAAGGAGTCGGAGCGGTCGGCGCGCCAGCCGGAGACCACGTCGTACCCCTCCTCCAGCTTCGCCAGTAGCTTGGGGATGTCGTCCGGGTCGTTCTGCAGATCTCCGTCCATGGTGACGACGACGTCGCCCCTGGCGGCCTGAAGCCCCGCGTCCATGGCGAGGGTCTGCCCGAAATTCTTTTTGAATCGGATGATCCGGACGGGCTGGAGGCCTTTCAGCGCCGCGAACGTCCCGTCGGTCGAGCCGTCGTCCACGAACAGGACCTCGAAAGGCCGCCCGTCCCTGCGCAGGGCTTCCAGGAGGCGCGAATGCAGTTCGGCGACGCTGGCCTCCTCGTTGAAAACGGGGACCACGACCGAGATCACGGCCCGGTCCTCCGCTTGCCAAAGCCCATGTCGTCGATCCGCCGCAGGGTCGCGTAGTCCTTGTTCTCCCTCAATTTCCTGGCGCAGGCGGGATCCTCCCAGGGGTCCCAGGGAGCGCTGATGAATTTTCCCGTGATGCCCGCCGAAGCTTCAGAGAGGAGGAAGACCGTCAGCTTCGCCGCCTTCTCCGGCGGGACGCCGCCCGACTCCATCTGTTTTTTGGTGTTTTCCAGGAATTGCGCCCCGGCCCTGCCCCCCGCCTTCAGCGTGTCCCGGTGCAGGC
>MGUT01000004.1:4764-13369 GCA_001800095.1 Elusimicrobia bacterium RIFCSPLOWO2_01_FULL_64_13
ACGAATCCCGGAGCAACGACGTTCACGCGGATGCCGATCTCCGCGAACTCGACGGCCAGGTTCTCCGTGAGGCGCACGATCGCGGTCTTGCCGGCGGCGTAGGCGGAATAGTTGGGGAAGGGAGCGGAAGCCCCCCCGCCGGAAAAATTGACGATCGCGCCGGACTTGTCCTTCATCCAGGGGGCGAAGGCGTGGCAGGCGAAGGCCGTGCCCAGGAAGTTGACGCGGATGGCCCGGTCGAATTCCTCCATGTCGATCAGGTCCAACCGGCCGATGGGGCCGTAGACTCCGGCGCAGTTCACCAGGCCGTCCAATCCGCCGAGTCTCTTCCCCGCCCAGTCCGCGGCGGCGCGGACCTGGCCCAGGTCCCCCACGTCGAGGACGCGGGTCAGGGGTTCCCCGGGGCCGATCGATTTGAGTTTCCTGGCGGCCTCCGCCAGGTCCTTCCCGGTCCGGGCGGCCAGGACCAGCCGCGCTCCGGCGCGGGCGCAATGCTCCGCGACGGCGTAGCCGATGCCCAGACTCCCGCCTGTGATGAAAACGGTCTTTCCTTTAAGCATGGCGTTTTTCTCCATTTCCTATCCTGTGATACCTGTAGCCCAGGTCCCCGAGGCCGAGAGGCGCGAGGAAACCTTTGGCGTCGAAGACCGTCCGCCCGGACCCGGCGAGCTTCTTCCAGGGCAGGGCCAAGAATTCCGGCCACTCGGTCAAAAGGAGCACGATTTCGGAGCCGCGCACGACGTCTTCCGCGGACCTTGCCCGTTCCGGCGCCGCTCCGCCCGTCCATTCCCCGAGGTCGGCCTTGGGATCGAAGACCGTGATCAAGGCGCCCCTCTCCGCAAGGAGGCGGACGATCTCCGCCGGCAGGCTGCGCCGCAGGGTGGACGTCCCGGGCTTATAGGTGAGGCCGAGGACGCCTATCCGCCTGCCCCGGACCCCGCCCGGTGAAAGCGACTCGATCTTGGCGACGATGGCGGCCTTCCTGCGCCCGTTCGACTCGAGCGCCTTCCCGAAAAGACTCCCGGCCCCTCCGTTCCCCGATATCCCGTCGAGGACCCGCAGGTCCCGGCCGAGCGTCCCGCCGGAAAAACCAATGCCGGGGGAGAGGTAGGCGCGTTCGCCGATCCTGGGGTCGGACTTCATCCCGGCGACCACGTCCCGGACGTCCGCGCCGATGTTTTCGCAGAGGTCGGCCAGCTCGTTGGCGAAGGCCACGGAGCCGGCCAGGAACGCGTTGATCCCGTGCTTGACCATCTCCGCGCTGGCGAGCCCCATGGGGACCACTTCGGCGGGGATGGCGGAAAAAAGCTTTTGCACCTTCCGCCGGGTGGACTCCTCGGCGGCGCCCAGGATGATCCGTCCGGGCCGGAGGTAGTTGGAGAGCGCTTCCCCGAGCCGGAGGTTCTCCGGGGAATAGGCGCAGTCCAACGCCGGATTCAGGGACTTGAGTTCCTTTCGGAACCGCGCGCAGGTCCCCGCCGGCGTCTGGGAGCTCACGATGACGATGGAGCCGTCCTTCAATACGCGGCCCAGGGACGCCACCGCGTTCTCGAGAGGGGCCAGGTCCGACCGGTCGTCGTCGAGGACCGGCGTGTCGAAGGCCAGAAAGACGAAGTCGCAGCCGCTCAAGTCCGCGACGTCGAAGGTGAAATCCAGGGTCTTCCGGCCGAGGGAGCGGGAGAGCGCCTCCTTCAGCCCCGGCTCGAAGACGGGCGGTTCTCCCCGGGAAAGAGCGCGGACCGTCCCGGGGTCGGGGTCGAAGCCGGTCACCCGGAACCCCTTGCCGGACCAGGCCGCGGAGATCACGCTTCCCAGGTGCCAGAGGCCCGCGACCCCCAGGCGCGGAGAGCGCCGGCCCTTTCTCACCAGGTGTGGTCCTGCGCCGTCTGAACGGCGTTCGCCAGGTTCGTGACCACCTTGCTGCCCTCGAAATCGACGCCGTAATGCAGGCGGGAGGATCCCTTCCCCGCCATGAATCCCGTGAGATCCTTTTTGGCGTCCGGGGCGTAGAGCATGAGGAACCCGCCGCCGCCGGCCCCCACGATCTTTCCGCCGAGGACCCCGAAGTCCTTCTTGACCGCTTCGTAAAGCTCGTCCACTTCCTGGAAAGAGATCTTCCCCGACAGTTTCTTTTTGTTCTGCCAATGCTCGTCCATGAGGCGGCCGAAACCGTCGAAGTCCCCGCCCTCCACCGCTTTGAGGATGCGGTGTCCGAGGTCCCGGATGTTCAGGAGGCTTTCCTCGACCCCGGCCCTTTGCGCGGCGGGGCCGCGCATGGCCCGGTTCTGTTCGTCGAGCATCTCCTGGGCGTCGCGCTTGCGCGCGAGGTAATAGAGGTGGCAGTTGGAGATGAGCTCCGCGATCGCCCAGGAGCTCAAATGGAGCTGGCGGACGCCGACCTTCCCGTCCCGGGATATGTCGAGCGCCGTCATGCCCCCGTACGCCGCCAGGTACTGGTCCTGCTTGCCGATCCCTTTCTTGAGGACCTCGAGCTCGATGCGGCAGGCCTCTTCCGCCACCTTCTCCAAAGAGGCGTAGTCCTTGCGGTAGGCGCGGAGCGCCGTCAGGAGCCCCACCAGGTAACAGCTGGAGGAACCCAGTCCCGTCGAAGCGGGGATGTCCGCCAGGGAACTGATCTCCATGCTGTGCTCGATGCCGTGGAGTTTCAAGGCCTCGCGGGCGAGCTCGTGCTTGAGTTCGGACGCGCGCTCCACCGATTCGCTTTTCGTGTAGTGGAGGATGATGCGCTTCTCCACGATGGGCCGGTTCAGGCAGACGTACATGTACTTGTCCAGCCCCATGGCGAGGATGAACCCGCCGTGCTTTTCGTAGAAGGAGGGCAGGTCGGTCCCGCCGCCCCCCAGGGTGACGCGGAACGGAGTGCGGGTGACGATCATTTCATCTCCTCGGCGAATTCCCGGGCCCTCTCGTAGGCCTCCGGGGTGTCGATGCCGAAACAGAAGCCGGTCAGGGGATAGGCGGCGAGCCTTTTGCCTTCCCGCAGGAGCTTCGGGAACACGTCCCGCCCGAAATCGGAAGGCGGGTCCCCGATGGCGTCGAGCACGGCGGGCTCGAGGATGTAGACCCCCGCGTTGACCAGGGTCCCGTCCGCCACAGTTCGGGCGGATCCTTCGACGAACCCGAGGGCGTTGCCGTCCCCGTCCAGGGCCACCTTGCCTCCCGCGATGCCGCTGTTGGGATTTTTCCTCTGGTCGAACACCGCGATGGTGCCCACGGCTCCCGAGTCCCTGTGCCTTCTCAAGAGTCCGGTCAGGTCGCAGTCGGTGTAATTGTCCCCGTATAGAACGAAGAAACTTTCCCCGTAGAATTCGCCGATCAGGTTCTTGGCGGCTCCCGCCGTGCCCAGGAGTTCGAGCTCGCGCGAATAGCGGAGCCGCAGCCCCCATTTGGAGCCGTCCCCCAGGGCGTTCTGGATGAAATCGGGCCGGTAATGCAGGTTCACCCACGCCTCCCTCACGCCGTGCCGGGCGAGCAGCCGCAGCTGGTGGACGATCACGGGCGCCCCGCCGATCTCCAGGAGCGGTTTGGGCAGTCCGTCGGCGATCCCGGAGATCCTGGTGCTGCGCCCGGCCGCCAGGACCAGGGCCTTCAAGGTTCCTCCGGGGCGAGCACCCGGTCGCGGATATGCTCTACCTGGCGCCGGAGCCCCTCCTCGATCCCGGTCTTGGGCCTCCAGCCGAGGGCCGCGGCGCGGCGGATGTCGGCCAGGGTGGTCTCGGCCTCTCCCGGCAGGTCCGGCTTGAACTCGGGCCGGATCCCCGTGCGCAGCATGGATTCGACGATCTCGTAGATCTCGAGCACGGAATGGTTCGTCCCGCTGCCCACGTTGTAGGTCCCGCCGTCCGTCCTCGGGTCGGAGAGGCACTGGAGGTGGAAATCGTTCACGTCGTCCACGTACACGAAGTCCCGCCTTTTTTTCCCCGACCCGTAGATGACCGGGCGTTCCCCTTTGAGGAGCTTGAGTATGAACGCGCTCATCACGGGCGGTATGGTCCGGCGGTAGTCCTGCCGGGGCCCATAGACGCAGAAGTAGCGCAGGGAGGTGAGGTTCAAGCCGTGGAACCTCTCGAACGCCCGGCTGAAAGAGCGCCCGCAGGATTTGCTCACGGCGTAGAAGCTCCGCGGCTCCTCCTCCTCCTCGGGCGTGGGGAGCGCCCGGGACCCTTCATAGAGGGCGGAGGACTCGGCGATCACCGTTTTTTTGACCCCGGCGGACCTGCAGGCCTCAAGAACGTTCACCGTGCCGGTGACGTTGATGTCGGCGGTCTCCACGGGGTCCGCCTGGCAGTCGGCGATGCAGTTCTTGGCCGCCAGGTGGAAGACCGCGTCCGCCCCGCGGAAGAGGGAACGGCTCCCCCGGTCGCGGATGTCCGCCTGGTGGAATTCGACGCCTTCGGGGACCTGCCCGCGCGCTCCGGCGGCGAGGTTGTCGATCCCGGCCACCGAGGCCCCTTCGCGCAGGAGGCGGTCGGCCAGGTTCGAGCCGATGAACCCGGCCACGCCCGTGATGACGACTCGACGCGTCTTCACCGTCGTCGGGTTTCCTTAAAGGGCGAAGCCCGCCTTTTGGCCGTCCTCGTAGAAGGTCTTCACGGTATCGAGGGACATGGCGTCCAGGTCCTTGCCGTACAGGGAGAGTTTTTTCAGGATGTCGGGCGTGACCGTGATGATGCGGCAGCCCGCTTCCTCGGCCTGGAAGACGTTCAGCACTTCGCGGGAACTGGCCCAGAGGAGCTCGCAACCGGGCAGCCGGCCCGTGATCTTCGCGCATTCCTTCATGGCCGGCATGGGGTCGACGCCCGTGTCCGCGATGCGTCCCGCGAAAACGCTCACGATGCTCGGCACGCCGGGCCGGAGGCACTCGCAGACCTTCCGGACCTGGTCCACGGTCAGGATGGCCGTGACGTTCAGGGGGATCCCGTCTCCGGCCAGTTTCCTGATGAGCGGTCCGGTGAATTCCCCCTTGGTGTTCTGCACGGGGATCTTCACGTGGACGTTCTTCGCCCAGGAGCCGATCTTCCTGGCCTGGCGCTCCATCTCGGCCGGGTCGTCGGAGAAGACCTCGAACGAGATGGAGACGTCGCCGATGACGGAGAGGACCTCCCTGGCGAATTTCTCGACCTCGGTCACGCCGGCCTTGCGCATGAGGGTGGGGTTGGTGGTGAAGCCGTCCACGAGGCCTCCGCGGTAGGCCTCGAGCATCTCGTTCTTGTTCGCGCCGTCGGCGTATATCTTGATCTTGAGCGCGCGCCTCCACGGCGCCGCGGCCTGGGACCTGGGTGTCTGGGCGGTCTGTGTCATGTGTCCTCCCCTTGATGGTTCACTTGGACGATTCCCACTTCGTGGGTCCGGCCTTTAAATCGGGATGGGTGACCAGGAGGTGCCAGACCACGGCCTGGAAGGCCTCGGTGTGGGGCGTGACGGTCTCCGGATTCACGGTGGGGACGACGACGCAGGCGTCGGCCATGCGGGCGGTGTAGCCGCCGTCGCGTCCGACCACGCCGAGCACGGAAGCGCCCGCCGTCTTGGCGGCGTCCACGGCCCGGACCAGGTTGGGGCTGATGTTCCTTTTCAGGTCTCCCCCGCCCACGGAGAATATGAAGAGGGCGTCCTTTGAATTCATGCGGCTCGCCTTCAGCCATTCGGCCAGGCAGGAGTCCCAGCCGTCGTCGTTGATGCGCGCGGTGAGCTCGGCGACGTTGTCGGTGGGCGTGTAGGACTCGATCCCGCAGATCTTGCGGAAATCGTTCACGGCGTGGGAAGCGTTGGCGGCGCTGCCGCCCACCCCGATGAAAAAGATCCGGCCTTCCCGGTCCCGCACTTTGCGGACGGCCCGGGCCAGGGCCTCGATCTTCGCCGGGTCGAGCTCCTGGAGGATCCGGGCCGATTCGTTCAGGTAGGACTCGGAAAAGGAGGTCATGGCCTGCCCGGCTTTTTGAGGGCCGCCCGGAAATAGGGGATGGTCTTGGCGAGTCCCGTCCGCAGCGTGATCCTCGGCCGCCAGCGGAGCGCCTTTTTGGCGAGCGTGATGTCCGGGCAGCGGACCTTGGGGTCGTCCACGGGCAGGGGCTTGTAGACGATGCGGCTCGGGCTCCGGGTCAGCTCCTTCACGAGTTTCGCCAGCTCGAGCAGGGTCAGCTCCTCCGGGTTGCCGATATTGACCGGCCTGTCGATATCCGAAAGGAGGAGGGAATAGATCCCGGCCACGAGGTCGTCCACGTAGCAGAGACTCCGGGTCTGGGAACCGTCGCCGTACACCGTGATGGGTCTTTTGGCGAGGGCCTGCGTGACGAAATTGGGCACGGCGCGGCCGTCGTTCAGGCGCATGCGCGGGCCGTAGGTGTTGAAGATGCGCACGATCCGCACCGGGATCCCGTGGCTCCGGTGGTAGGCGAAGGTCATGGCCTCGGCGAAGCGCTTGGCCTCGTCATAGACGCCTCTCGGCCCGATGGGATTCACGTTGCCCCAGTAGGATTCGCGCTGCGGGCTGGTGAGGGGGTCCCCGTACACCTCGGACGTCGAGGCGAGCATGAACAGGGCCTTTTTCTCTTTCGCGAACCCCAGGGTCTTGTGGGTGCCGAGGGAACCCACCTTGAGCGTGGGGATGGGGTATTTCAGGTAGTCCACGGGGCTCGCGGGGCTGGCGAAATGCATGACCGCGTCGATCCTTCCCGGCAGGTGGATGAACTGGGTCACGTCCTGCTTGACGAACAGGAAACGTTCCTTCCCGAAAAGGTGCCGGATGTTGTCGAGGCTCCCCGTGACGAGGTTGTCCATGCACACGACCTGGTGCCCCTTGCCGAGCAGGAACTCGCAGATGTGGCTTCCCAGGAACCCGGCCCCGCCCGTGATCATGATCCTCATGTTTTTCTCCTCCCGCCGGCTAGACGGCCGGCCGGCCGATGGAATAATAATGGAACCCGAGCCGCTTCATCCTCGCCGGGTCGAACAGGTTCCGGCCGTCCACGACGGTCGGGTGGTTGAGGCATTTTTTGATCTTTTCCAGGTCCATCTCGGCGAATTCCTGCCAGTCGGTCACGATCACCAGGCAGTCCGCGCCCTTGGCGGCCTCGTAGGCGGAATCCTTCAATTTCACGCCTTTCAAGACCTTGCGCGCGTTCGCCATGCTGATGGGGTCGTAGGCCTGGACGGCCGCCCCGCGTTCCTGGAGCATGCGGATGATGTCGATGGACGGCGCGAAGCGCATGTCGTCGGTGTTGGGCTTGAAGGCCAGCCCCAGCACTCCCACGGTCTTCCCCTGGATGATCCAAAGGGCCTCCTCGACTTTGTGGACGAAGTGCGTCTTCTGGTCCTCGTTCACGCGCCGGACCGTCTCGAGGATGTGGAAATCGACCCCGAGCTTTTTGGAGATCCATAAGAACGCCTCCAGGTCCTTGGGGAAGCAGAACCCGCCGAAGCCGCAGCCCGCGCTCAAAAAGGAGCGCGCGATCCGGGCGTCGTAGCCCATGCCCTCGGCCACCTGCTCCACGTTCGCCCCGACTTTCTCGCAGATGTTGGCCACCGAGTTGATGTAGGAGATCTTCGTGGCCAGGAAGGAGTTGGAGGCGTGCTTGATGATCTCGGCGCTCTTGGGATCGGTGAACACCATGGGGGCCTTGAGGGGCCCGTAGAGGTCCCGCATGGCGCTCTTCGCTTTCTCCGACTCGGCGCCGATGATGATGCGGTCCGGCTGGAGGAAATCCTTGACCGCGGTGCCCTCCCGCAGGAACTCGGGGTTCGAGACCACGTCGAACGGGATCTTCCTTTTGTTGTAGCGCAGGATGGTCCGTTTGACCCACTCGCAGGTCTCGACCGGGACGGTGGATTTCTCCACGATGATGAGGTATTTCTTCATGTGGACGGCGATCTCCCGGGCGACGTTCTCGACGTAGGAGAGGTCGGCGGAGCCGTCCGAGCGGGGCGGGGTGCCCACCGCGATGAAGGCGAAATGGGCGTCGCGGATGGAGTCCGCGATGGACAGGGAGAAGGACAACCTCTTCTGCCGGACGTTCTTATGGACCATCTCCTCGAGGCCGGGCTCGTAGATGGGCATCCGGCCCTTCTTGAGCGTGGAGATCTTGCGGGCGTCGTTGTCCACGCAGATCACGTTGTTGCCGATCTCCGCGAAGCACGCCCCCGTGACGAGTCCGACGTATCCTGTGCCGATCATGCATATGTTCATGGGGATGAGGTTCCTCTCTTGGTTGCGTTGTCCCGGGCCGGATCGCAGGGGATCATCCGGGCAGTTGCTGAAGGTGTTCGACCACGGCCTCCCGCCAGGGGCGGAGCCGCGGGAATCCGTTCAGGTTCCAGACGAAATTTTCCAAAGGCGTGCGGCTCGGGCGCGCGGCGGGGAGTTTGAGGCTCTTTTTCGTCCCCTTGCGGATGGATCTTCCCGGCTGGCCGGCCGTGTCCGCTATGAAGCGGGCGAGGGTGTAGCGGTCGCACGAGCCCTCGTTGGCGATATGGTAGGTCCCGTACAGGCGGGACTCGGCGAGATAGGAAATGGCCCGGGCGAGGTCCCGGGAATAAGTGGGCGAGTTGACGAGGTCGGCCGCGGCGGTCACGGGCTCCCAGCACACCA
>MGUT01000004.1:13384-17986 GCA_001800095.1 Elusimicrobia bacterium RIFCSPLOWO2_01_FULL_64_13
AGGTCGGCCGCGGCGGTCACGGGTTCCCCGGACACCACCGCCCGGGCCACCCGGTCCACGAAGGTCGGCCGGGACGGACCGAAGACCAGGGCGGTCCGGACCACGTAATGGCGGCGCAGGAGGCCGCGCACGAAATCCTCTCCCCAGAGCTTGGAAAGCCCGTAGTGGTTGACCGGGTTGGGCCGGTCCAGCTCCGTGTAGGGCGATCTCTTCTTCCCGTCGAAGACCTGGTCCGTCGAAACATAGAGGAGCTCCGTGTCGAACTTCATGCAGGCCAGGGCGAGGTTGCGCGTGCCCAGGGAGTTGGCCCGGTAGCCGGTCTCGGGATCGGCCTCGCAGGCGTCGGGGTTCGAGACCGCCGCGAGGTGGATGAGGCAGTCCGGGTTGAGCTTCTCCACGGCCTCCGCGGTATTCTCCGGGTCGATGATGTCCGTCGTCCGCCAGCGGTTGAACGGGACGCAGTCCGGCTTCCTCCGGCCCAGCGCCCAGGCCTCATGTTTCTCGGAGAGGACGGGCCAGAGGGCCTGCCCGATGAGCCCGGAGACTCCGGTGACCGCGATCCTCACCGGTATTGCCTCGCGACGTAGCTCCGGTATTTGGGCCCGCTCTTGATCCCGCGCCACCAGGCCCGGTTCTTCCCGTACCAGGCCACGGTCTCCATGAGCCCTTCCCGGAGCCCGATCCTGGGCCGCCAGCCCAGCCCCCGTATCTTGGAGGAGTCCAGGGCGTAGCGGAGATCGTGGCCGGGCCGGTCCTTCACGAAACGGAGGGACTCTCTCCCGGCTCCCGCCGCTTTCAGGAGCATCCCGGCGAGCTCCAGGTTGGAAAGGCGGCGGCCCGTCCCGATGTTGTAGATCTCCCCGGGACGCCCTTTCCGGGAAGCCAGGTCCACGGCGCGGGCGTGGTCGTCGACGTGGATCCATTCCCGCACGTTCCGCCCGTCGCCGTAGACCGGCACGGGCAGGCCTTGGAGGAGGTTGGTGATGAAAAGAGGGATCACTTTCTCCGGGAATTGCCGCGGGCCGTAGTTATTGCAGCAGCGGGTGATCACCACCGGCGTCCCGTGCGTGCGGACGTAGGAACGGCAGAGGAGGTCGGCCGCGGCCTTGGAGGCGGCGTAGGGGCTGTTGGGGGCCAGCCGCGCGTCCTCGCCGGCCGAGCCCTTCGCGACCGAGCCGTAGACCTCGTCGGTCGAGATCATCACGAACCGTTCGATCCCGGACAGGCGCGCGGACTCCAGGAGCCGCTGCGTGCCCAGGACGTTGGTGCGCACGAAACGCCCGCTGTCATGGATGGAGCGGTCCACGTGGGTCTCCGCCGCGAAGTGGAACACGGTCCGGCAGCCGCGCATGGCGGTTGCGACCGCCCGCGGATCGGCCACGTCGCCCCGGATGAAGCGCACGTTCGGGCCGCGGAGGTCCTCCGCGGCCTTGCGGCTTCCGGCGTAGGTCAGGAGGTCCAGCACCGTGACGGAGTCGCGGGGATGGGCTTTTCGCCAGTAGCGGACGAAGTTCGAGCCGATGAACCCGGCTCCGCCGGTGATCAATATTCTTGCCATCTCTTGTTTTCCGCGAAGAACTCAAGCGTTCTCTTGAGGCCGGTCCCGAAGGGAACGCCGGAGCGGAAGCCGAGCTCGCGCCTGACGGCGGCGATGTTCGCCCAGGGCTTGCGCACGTCCCCCTCCCGTTTCGGGAAGAATCTCATCTTCAGGGGCCTCCGGAGCTCCTTCCCCAGGAGCCGGATGATGTCGAGCAGGGACGTGGAGGTCCCGCAGGCCACGTTGTAGACCCCCTGCGACGGCTTTTTGGCGAGGGCGGCCAGGATGTTGGCCCGGACCACGTCGGTCACGTAGGTGAAGTCCCGGGACTGCCTGCCGTCCCAATGGACCTCGAGCGGCGACCCTTTCAGGGCCGAGATGATGAACCGGGGCACGACCGCGGCGTATCTGGATTTGGGGTCCTGGCGCGGACCGAAGACGTTGAAATAGCGCAGGGACACCGTGGACAGTCCGAAGGTCTTGGAGAAGACCCTGCAGTAATGCTCCCCCGTGAGCTTGGAGACGGCGTAGGGCGAGACGGGTTCGGGGAGGTCGGCCTCCTTCTGCGGGAACTTGGTCGAGTCCCCGTAGATGCTGGATGAGGAAGCCAGGACGAAGCGCTTGACGCCGGCGTCTTTCGCGGCCAGGAGGCACTTGAGCGTCCCTTCCACGTTGATGGAGTTGCATTCGGCCGGGTGTTCGACCGACCGCGGCACGGAGCGCATGGCCGCCTGGTGGAGCACGAAATCCGCGCGCTTCATGGCGCGGCGGACGATCCTTTCGTCGCGGATGTCGCCCCGTACGATCTCGACCCGGTCCTTCACCGAAGCGAGATATTCCATTTTCCCGGAGGAGAAATCGTCGAGGACCCGCACGCGCTCGCCCATGCCGGCCAGTCCTTCCGCGATATGGGAGCCGATGAACCCCGCCCCGCCCGTCACGAGCCAGAGGGCCATCAGGGCACCTCCACCCGCGAGGAATCCCCGATCATGATGCGGTAGGCCGAGGGCTTGGCGGGGGACTGGGTCACGACGGCGTTCTGGCCGATGAGGGATCCTTCGATGCGGCGGACGTTGGAGATCATCGAATGCTCCAGGACGATGGAATGCTCGATCTCGCAGTTCTCGAGGACCGAGTGATGGTAGACGGCGGTGTAGGGGCCGACGTAAGAGTTGCGGACGCTGGAATTCTCGCCGATGATGGCGGGGCCGCGGATCGTGCTTTGGATGATTTGCGCATTGCGTTCGATGACCACCTTTCCTTCGATTTTACTGGACCGGTCCGTCGCGCCGTCGTTCCGGGGCTTCTGCGATTCGAGCACCAGGCGGTTGGCTTCGAGCAGGTCCTCGAGCTTGCCCGTGTCCTTCCACCAGCCGGTCACGGTGTGGGGGACGACGCGCAGACCCCGGTCGATCAAGTGCTGGATGGCGTCGGTGATCTCCAGCTCCCCGCGGGCGCTGGGACGGATGGATTCGACGGCTTCAAAGATGTGGGAATCGAACATGTAGACGCCCACCAGGGCCAGATCGGATCTGGGGTCCTTGGGCTTTTCAGTGAGGCGCAGGACCTTGCCGTCGGAAAGCTCGGCCACTCCGAACTGTTCCGGGCGCGCCACCTTGGCCAGGAGGATCTGGGCGTTGGGCCTTTTTTCCTCGAATTCCTTCACGAATTCCTTGATGCCGTCGCGAAGGAGGTTGTCGCCGAGCATCATGACGAACGGGTCCCCGCCGATGAAGCCCTCGGAGATCTTGACCGCGTGGGCCAGCCCGAGCGGGGCTTCCTGCGGGATATAGGTGACCCGGAGTCCCCAGGCGGAGCCGTCCCCCACGGCCGCGCGGATCTCGTCCGCCGTGTCCCCAACCACGATGCCGGTCTCGCGGATGCCGGCCTGGGCCACGGCCTCGAGCACGTAGAAAAGTATGGGCTTGTTCGCTATGGGGACGAGCTGTTTGGCGGAGGTGTGGGTGATGGGCCGGAGCCGGGTGCCCTTCCCTCCCGAGAGAACAAGCGCCTTCATAATCCAGCTAGTTTACCAAAATACTGCGGGAAAATCTAACGGACGAATCTCCCTCTCCCCCGTTTGGTGGGAGAGGGCGGGGGTGAGGGGGAGGTCGGCTCATTGTGTCCCCAGTTCCGGCAATTTAAGGGCGCTTTTGATGGAGGTAGGGGGCGAGAAGATGAATGGTCTCCTCGAGCCATTTCAGTCTCTGGAGGGGGGTCGTGTGGCGCAGATTGAAAAGGACCTGCCGTCTCTCGTGCCCGGCGAAATCCGGAAAAGGAGGGATTTCAGAGGGCTGGCCGCCTTCAGGTTTTTTCATTCCTGATCATCTCCACGGTTGACGGCGTCCATGACCGGAAGAAAGAGAGACATAGCGTTATCCTATCAAATTTAATATCATTCATCCTAGCCCCCATGACATCAAAAAACCCCAACCCGAAGCTCTTCGTGACGGGCCCCCGCTCCCGCGTGGGGTCGCGGCTCCTTGAATCGGCAGCCCGGCAGGGGATCGCCCTGGCCGGACCGGACCCGACCGCGCGGAGCGGCCGCCCTTGCGACATCACCGACCCGGTCCGGGTCCGGAGGTTCTTCGAGGATGAAAAACCGGACTGGGTCATCCACACCGCCGCCATGACCGACGTGGACGGCTGCGAGTCCGCGCGGGAAGAGGCCGGGAAAGTGAACGTGGAGGGTTCCCGGAACGTGGCGCGGGCGTCGCGGGAGTTCGGCTGCCGCCTCATCGCCCTGTCCACGGACTACGTTTTCGACGGGAAGGACGGCCCCTACTCCGAGTCCGATCCGCCGGCCCCCGTGAATGTTTACGGCCGGACAAAGCTCGAAGGCGAAGCGGCGGTCCTCGAGGCCTGTCCGGGGGCGCTCGTGGCGCGGATCTCGGTTCCGTATGACTGGAACCCGGCCGCGCGCCCCAATTTCGTCATGTGGCTCGCCGGCAGGCTTGAGGCGCGCGAGCCGGTCCGGGTCGTGGCGGACCAATGGAGCACCCCGACGTCCGTCCCGCGCCTGGCCGAGGACCTGCTCGAATATTGCCGGAAGGACCGCGCCGGCG
>MGUT01000004.1:18013-20185 GCA_001800095.1 Elusimicrobia bacterium RIFCSPLOWO2_01_FULL_64_13
TCAGCCGTTATGATTTCGCCCTGCGGGTCTGCCGGAAGTTCGGGCTGGACGAATCCCTCGTCCGCCGGGCGAGCTCGGAAGAGTTCCGCCAGGCCGCGGCCCGCCCCGGGAGGGCGGGGCTGAAGTGCCGGGAGGCGGAAAAAGACCTGGGAGAGAAAATGACCGGAACGGACGCCGGCCTGGAAGCCGCGCTGAAAGCGAAAAAGTCCCTCCGCTAGTACCCCCTCCAGGGATACCACTGCGCGTCCTGCGCCTGCGGCTCGTGTTTTTCCCGGGTCGTGCGGTCCAGCTTCAACTCAAGATTGAACAGGAATTCCACCACGCCTTTCCTCTCGCGGAACGTGAAGGATATCCCCCAGCAGCGCACGTCCGTCCTCGCCTTGATCTCCTTTTCCAGGAGGTCGGCCTCGCGCAGATGGAAGAGGTTGGCGTGGTCGTAGAGGAGGAGGGTGCGCAGCGTTCCCTCCAGTTTCCACCCCGGGATCAGGCTCGTCCGGCCGGATTGGCGTATCTCGACCGCGTCGTCGCGGACGGACTGGTAGCTCGTCCCGAATGAGAAGTAGTCCTCCCCCAGCGATCTCCGTCCCCACGTGATCTCGCTCTGCGTGTTCAAAGGATGGGCCGGCCCCGTGGACGGGCCCCCAAAATCATATTCCTCGCGGAAGAACAGCTCCAGGTTCCTGCGGGGATTGAGGGTGATCTCCGCCCGGAGGGGCTGGTAGCGCCGGCGGTCCAGGAAGGACAGGGCTTCGCCGCGGCTCCTGGGCAGTTCGTGGGCCGTCTCCACCCGAAGGGAGACGTTGGATCCCGGATGCAGCCAGGCCAGCCCCCGGAGCAGGTGCTCTTCGCGGCCGAGGCCATCCCCGCTGTTCTCTTGGAGGCGCTGGGCGAAGGTGTGGGTCAAGTCGATGTCCGCGAACCCGCCGAGCCTCTGCCGAAGGGTCCCTTCAGCGCGGGCGACCTGGGTGAACTGCTCCCCGGGTTCGTTCCCCTGCGGACGGTCCGTCCAGCGGGCCGTGATCGCGGCCCTGGGGACGAAGGTCAGGAAGCGGGGCACGAGCTGGAAGCGGCGGAGGAGGGCGAGGTCCGCGTCGGATTCCCTGCGGACGCGGCGGGAGAGGGACTCTCCCAGGAAGGAAGTCCCGGCGAAGCGGTTGGTGGCGGAGAAGGATACGATATGCTCCAGCCCGAGGAACCCCAGCGGGGTCTGGAGACGGCGGTACTCGATCCTCGGGGTCAGGGATTCCCCGTCGATGAATTGCCCTTCCCCCGCGTCGAAAAGGTCCCGCCTTTCCGCGTACAATCTAAGGTAATGGGACCTCTTCTGGCCGGTGAAGGCGACCGTCTGGCGGAAATCGCGCACGACGCGGTCGAAATCCTCGCGGAAGAAATCATTGGGGAAATTATCGTCCGAAAGCCGGTTCACGCTGCTCTGGAGCGTGATGCCGGGCGCGAGCTCCTGCCAGTGGGCCAGGCGCGCGTTCCAGCGCTCCCTGTCCTGCAGGCGGTCGCGGATCCTGTAGCCGTAGGCGCTCCCCTTCACCCTGCCTTCGAGGTCGTAAGTCATCTCCGCTCCCGTTCCCGTCCCCCTCTTGGAGAGATAGTCGAGGTAGGCGCGCCCGTAGATGCCGGGGGTGAAGGGATAGCCCCAGGTCGTGCGCACGAACGCGCCTTCGGAGCGGTTGCGCCCGGGGAAGAACCGGAAGGCCATGTGCTTTTCCCCCAGAGGGTGATAATAGTAGGGGAGGTAGAGGACCGGCACGGGTCCCAGGCGGAAGAGGGCGTGCCAGACGGTCAGGCGTTTCCCCGGCATGACGCGGATGCGGTAGCCGTAAAGGTGGTATTTGGAAAGGTCGGTCTCGCAGGGAGAGATGCGGGCGCGCTCCAGGGTGAAGTTCCCCGCGTCGTCCCGGGCGACCCGTTCGGCACCGAACCGCCAGGTCCCGAACGCGCCGTCGCAGGATTCGAGGTTCGCGCCTCCGGAAGTGGCGCTGTAGGTGAGGGACCTGGAGCGGATCTCGTTCCCCTCGCTGTCGGCGAACCTCACGCTGCCCCAGGCGGACAGACTCTCCGCGGGGATGTTGAAGAGGGCGTAGTCGGAGAGGAACGTGTAGGAGCCCTGCTCCACCTTGACGTTGCCGGAGGCCGTGATGACCTGCTCGGACTCCCTGT
>MGUT01000005.1:0-139 GCA_001800095.1 Elusimicrobia bacterium RIFCSPLOWO2_01_FULL_64_13
CGCCGCTGGGCCCGGCAGGCGCTGGAACAGCCCAAGGCCTGATCGGCGGAGGCCCGCTTGCCCGTCATTCCCGCTTTCTCGGGCATGACGACCGACGACGATTTGCTAATCACGGGGAAATGTTCTATAGTAACCGGGT
>MGUT01000005.1:159-12862 GCA_001800095.1 Elusimicrobia bacterium RIFCSPLOWO2_01_FULL_64_13
CCCAATAAATGGACCTTCTTTCTCGAAACCTTTGCGCCCGCTTGAAGGGCAAGACGGCCTGGATCACGGGCGGCAGGAGGATCGGCCGGACCGTGGCCCTGGCCCTGGCCGGGCAGGGGGTGAACATCGCCGCGAGCTGGCGCTCCTCCGAACGGGAAGCCCTGGAAACGGTCCGCCGGGCGAAGAGGGCGGGCGTCCGCGCCCTGGCCGTCCGGGCCGACGTCTCGAGCCGCGAGGATTCCCGCCGCGCCGCCGGCGCGATCCGCGAAGAGTTCGGCGCCCTGCACATCCTCGTGAACCTCGCTTCCGTTTTTTCCCCCGTGGAGGTCTCCCGCGTGTCGGAACCCGACTGGGAGGCGAACGTCTCCGCCCATATCTTGGGCTCCTTCTGGCCGGCCCAGGCCGCCGTCCCTCTCATGCCCCGGGGGTCCCACATCATCAATATCGCCGACCGCACCTCCATCGGAAAGATCTATCCCGGCTACGTCCCGTACGTGGCCACGAAGGCCGCTGTGGCTTCCCTCACGCGGGCCCTGGCGGTGGAATACGGCCCGAAGGGGATCTATGTCAACGCCATCGCTCCCGGCCCGGTCCTCCGTCCCGCGGACGTATCGCCGTCCGAATGGCGCAGGGTCCGCCGCTCCGTCCTGGAAATCCTCATGTCCGACCGCGAGGCCTCGGAGCAGTTCGCTCTCCTCGTGCTGTATCTGGCGGCCGCGACCGGCGCGAGCGGCCACGTCTATCCCCTGGACTTCGGCAAGAACCTCTAACAATCTTATGTTAGAAGGGTAGACTCTGAATGAACATTAACTTCAAGTTGCTATAATAGAGATCATGAAGCACCCCCATTAATATGACGACATCAACAATAGAAAAAGTCAATATTCGACAGTATCTGCGAACGTTCCAATTTGTTGAAAAAAAGGATTTTTTTCTTCCCGCCTCATCCATACAAACTACCGTTGAGCCCGTAACGATTGGTGGCAAAACCTATCGAAAATACATTAATGAGTATTGGACGTCCAGACAGAGACAATCCAATTCCATACATGAGATTGCCTACCGAGCATGTTTTAAACCACAGCTTCCCAATTTCTTCATCAACCTGCTGACAAGCGCCGGCGATATCGTCTACGATCCTTTCAGCGGTCGAGGCACCACGGCGTTGGAAGCAGCCCTCCTGGATCGGGGTGCAATAGCCAATGACGCCAATCCTCTAAGCATCATCCTTACCTATCCACGCTTTTATATCCCCAAGATGAGCGATCTACAAAAACGATTGGACAGTCTGCCATTGCGGCACGACATATCTGCGGAAATTGATTTGTCTATGTTCTATCATGCAAAAACCGAGTCCGAGATCGTATCACTCAAAAACTACTTGAGATCTAGAAAGGAAACAGGGGCGGAGGATGCCCTGGACCGGTGGATAAGGATGATAGCCACAAATCGCTTGACCGGACATTCTTCCGGTTTCTTTTCAGTATACACCCTCCCCCCTAATCAGGCGGTTTCGCAGGAAAGCCAAAAAAAGATCAATAGGGAACGTAGGCAGAAACCCGAATATCGTGACGTCAAGCGGTTAATTCTAAAGAAGAGCATTGAATTGACATCGGATATCGACGATGAGCTTAGAGAGCGCTTCAAGAAAGTCGGCGACCGTTCCTTGTTCTTAGACTGCGATGCGAGAAAAACAAGGGTAATCCCCAGCGATTCGGTCACCTTAACGGTAACCTCACCGCCGTTTTTGGACGTAGTTCAATATACGGCCGACAACTGGTTGCGCTGCTGGTTTAATGATATCGCTATTAGTGAAATTGAAAAGAAAATGACCATGATCAAATCGGTTGAATTATGGTCATCATTCATGTCTGAAGTATTCCTGGAACTGTACAGGATTACTAGAAAGGAGGGCTATGTGGCTTTTGAGGTCGGCGAAGTTCGAGGAGGAAAGGTTAAGTTGGATGAACATGTCGTATCGTGCGGAGAGAAGGCCGGATTTCACTGTGAAGGCATATTGATCAACCTGCAGGAATTTACGAAGACCTCAAATATTTGGGGGATAGCCAACAACAAGAAGGGCACTAATTCCAACAGGGTGGTCATTTTCTCAAAAAACAAATGAACAGAGGAGACTACGTAGAAAGACTGGAAAAAGTTGTAAAGCAGCTTCTCATCCCTTTAAAAAATATTCCTTTTAACCTGGTCATCGAAGTACTTTCAGGCAAGAGGATTATTCCATTTGATCTACGGAACAAAGATGATTTGAAGATTCTAGAATGTCTGAAGAAGGCTGCTGTCATTGCTGGGAAAAATGTCAACAGGACTGGGATATTAAGACCTAGGCCGAATGAAGTCGGCAATGATATCGAACCGTTCGTAAAAGCTGCCTTAAAACAAGCAGGATACAAATCGGAAACGCCCCTGACGAAAGGCGGAGATAAAAAATCGGCAGGATATCCTGATATTGCCTTTACTGATCATCTGAAACGAATCAACTATTTGGAGTGTAAGACCTATAATAAAAGCAATATAGCTACCACACAGCGTTCCTTCTATCTTTCACCATCGGACGAGTTCAAAGTCACACACGATGCCCACCATTTTGTCATTTCCTATGAGATATTCGTAGGTGGCCGAAGAAATGGAAATAATATCTACCGCTGCAAAGCTTGGAAAATTCTTTCTATAGAAAACCTGGAAGTTGACGTTAAGTTCGAATTCAACTCCGATAACAGAAGACTATACGCGCGCGATTTGATTTTGGCGGACGGGGATTTATAGCGATGCCCAATACGCCGCAGTTCGTCCACCTCCACGCCCACACCGAGTACTCGCTCCTCGATGGGGCCTGCCGGATCGTGGACGACAAGGGCAAGCCGTCCGAGCTCATCCGCTGGGTGGCCTCCCACAAGATGCCGGCCCTCGCCATGACCGACCACGGGAACCTCCACGGCGCCATCGAGTTCTACGGCGCCTGCCAGCAGGAAGGCGTCAAGCCCATCCTCGGCATGGAGGCCTACGTCGCCCCCGGGTCCAGAACGGACCGGACCGGGGCCATATCCGCGTCCAACAACCACCTCACCCTCCTGGCCAGGAACGAGGCCGGGTTCCGCAACCTCATGAAGCTGACCTCCCTTTCCTACCTTGAGGGCTACTACTACAAGCCGCGGGTGGACTGGGAGCTATTGGAAAAACACCGCGAAGGGCTCATCGCCCTCTCCGGCTGCCTGAAGGGCAAGCTCGCCGAGACCATCCTCTCCGGCAAGCCCGATGAGGCGATGGAACTGGCCGGGAGGTGGCAGGAGATCTTCGGCAAGGGCGGCTTCTACCTCGAGGTCATGGACCACGGCATCGACAAGCAAAAGGAGGTCGCGCGCGCGCTGGCGGAACTGTCCAAGAAGACCGGCATCCCGCTCGTGGCCACGAACGACTGCCACTACCTCAAAAAGGACGACGCCTTCGCCCACGACGTGCTGTTGTGCATCGGCACGGGCCGCCTCCTCTCCGACGCGAACCGCATGAGGTACGCGACGGAGGAGTTCTACTACAAGTCCCCGCAGGAGATGGCACAGGTCTTCGCCGAGCTGCCCGAGGCCCTGCGCTCCACGGTGGAGATCGCCTCCCAATGCAACGTGGAGCTCAAGTTCGACCGCATGCTCCTGCCCGAATATTCAGTTCCCCAGGGCGAGTCGCTGGACTCGTATCTGGAGAAGCTCTGCCTGGACGGCATCCGCAAGCGCTACGGCCAGACCACCCCGGAGCTCAAGAACCGGCTGGACTCGGAGCTGGGCACCATCCGCAAGATGGGCTTCGCGGCCTACTTTTTGATCGTGTGGGACTTCATCCGCTTCGCCCGGAGCGAAGGCATCCCCGTCGGCCCCGGCCGGGGATCGGGCGCAGGGAGCCTGGTGAGCTACGCCCTCGAGATCACCCACATCGACCCCATCCGCTACGGGCTCCTCTTCGAGCGTTTTTTGAACCCGGACCGCCGGACCATGCCGGACCTCGACATCGATTTCTCGGACGACGGCAGGGAGAAGGTCATCCGCTACGTGATGGAGAAGTACGGCAAGGGCTCCGTCGCCCAGATCATCACCTTCGGGTCCATGCTGGCGCGCCTGGTGGTGCGGGACGTGGGCCGCGTGATGGAGATCCCGCTCCCCGAGTGCGACCGGATCGCCAAGATGATCCCGAAAGAACCCGGCATCACCATCGCCCACGCCTTGAAGCAGGTGCCGGAGCTCAAGGCGCTCTACCGGTCCAACGAGCAGGTCCAGCGTCTCCTCGACATTTCCCAGCGGCTGGAGGGATTGAAACGGCACACGGGCGTCCATGCCGCGGGCACCGTGATCGTGCCCGCCCATGACGGCGGGGACATCACCGACATCGTCCCGTTGTCCAAGGGAGCCAAGGACGTGGTCACGACCCAGTACAACGACGAGAGCCTCCTGAAACTGGGCGTCCTCAAGATCGATTTTCTCGGCCTGCGCACCCTGACCGTGCTCAACCACGCGGAAAAACTCGTGCGGGAGAGGCATGACCCCGCCTTCGACCTCTCCAAGATCACTCTCGAGGACCCCAAGACCTTCTCGCTCCTGGAGGAATCCAGGACCCAGGGCGTCTTCCAGCTGGAGTCCTCCGGGATGAGGGACCTCCTGCGGAAGCTCAAGCCCTCGAGCCTGGAGGACATCATCGCCCTCATCTCGCTCTACCGCCCCGGCCCCATGGGCAGCGGGATGCTCAACGATTTCGTCTCGCGCAAGCACGCCCGGACCAAGGTCCGCTACGACCACCCCGTGCTCGAACCCATCCTCAAGGAGACCTACGGCATCATCGTCTACCAGGAGCAGGTGATGAAGATCTCCCAGGCCCTCGCCGGTTTCACCCCGGGGCAGGCGGACGTCCTGCGCAAGGCCATGGGCAAGAAGATCCCCGAGGAGATCACCAAGCTCCGCGCCGCGTTCCTCGAAGGCGCGAAGAAGAACCGCGTCGACCACAAGACCGCGGAGAAGGTCTTCGAGCAGATGGAGCATTTCGGCGGGTACGGTTTCAACAAGTCCCACGCCACCGCCTACGGCCTCCTCGCGTATCAAACGGCGCACCTCAAGGCCAACTACCCGCCCGAATACATGGCGTCCCTGATCTCTTCGGTGATCGGCCATTCCTCCGTCGCCCGGGAAGAGGGCACCAAGATGGTCGAGTACATCGAGGACGCCAAATCCATGGGGATCGAGGTCGTGCCGCCCGACGTGCAGAGCTCGGGCATGCAGTTCACCCTCTCCGGGACGGGGGAGGGGACCAGGATCATCTTCGGGCTGCAGGCCGTGAAGAACGTCGGCGAGGGGGCGGTGGAGGAGATCCTGCGCGCGGCGCGGACGGGGCCTTTCTTGTCCTTCGAGGATTTCTGCCAGAGGGTGGACACCCGGACCGTCAACCGCAAGGTGCTGGAATCCCTCATCAAGGCGGGGGCTTTCGATTTCTGCGGGGAGCCCAATACCAGGGTCCGCTCCCGCCTGATGCGCGAGCTGGAGACGGTGATGGAGCGCACCAGCGCCGCGAGGGAGGACCGCGCCCTCGGCCAGGGAACGCTCTTCTCCCACCAGGAACTCCACGCGCCGCAGGCCGGGCCGAGGCCGGCCCTGGCCGGCTCCGCGCGCGCCGAGGACGCGCCGGAGTGGTCCGAGCACGAACTGCTCTCCTATGAAAAGGAGGTCTTGGGCTTCTACGTGTCCGGCCATCCCCTGGCCAAGTTCAAAGACGAGCTCAAGGCCTACTCCACCTGCGACCTCGGCCACCTGCCGTCCAACGGGAACGGGCGGCTGCGGGTGGCGGGCATCATCGCCAACGTCCGCCGGCTCATCTCCAAACAGCACAAGTCCCCGTACGCCCGCTTCAAGCTGGAGGACCTCGAGGGCGAGATCGACTGCGTGGTCTTCCCCAAGACCTATTCCCAGGGCCTGGCCGAGCGGATCAACATCAACCAGATGGTCGTGGTGTCCGGCCGTCTGAACACGAACCAGATCGGCGAGAAGGCCGGCGACGAGCTGATCGTGGAGGAGATTTATCCCTTGGAGAAGGCGCGCGAGACCCTGGTGCGGAAGATGCTGGTCGAACTCTCCACGGCCGGCCTGGAGGAGCGAGTGGTGGAAAAATTGAAGAAGGTCCTGGCCGAACACCCCGGGCCCTGCCCGGTGCAGTTCGTGCTCCGCACCCCTTCCCACGGGGATTTCGCCATGGACCCCGGCATCAAGATCAGGCCGAACCGCGATCTGCTCGCGGACCTGGGGAAGATCCTGGGAGACAACTCCTGGAAACTGTTGACGAGGAATCCGTCTTAAGTCTAAGGGAAGGTCAGGCGGAGCGGAGGTATTGCTTCTCGGTCAGAGCGGTGCGCACGGCTTTGAGGAGGACTTCCTTGCGGAACGGTTTTTCGATCAGGGCGCTGGCGTTGGCGCGCACGGCCTCGAGCCAGTCCTTCTCCTTGCCCCAGCCGCTGATGAAGATCACGGGCATCTCGCCGTCCCATTCCCGCAGTTCGTCGAGGAGCTCCACCCCGCTCATGCCCGGCATCCGCAGGTCGCTGATGACCAGGTCCACGGTCTGGTTTTCCAAGATCTCGAGGGCTTCCTCTCCGGACCGGGCTTCGAGGACTTCGAACTTTTCGTGCTTCAGGATGGCCCGCAGGAGGCCGAGAGTGGAAGGCTCATCATCGACGACAAGGATCCGCTTTTTAGCGCCCATGCGTTCCAAGTCTAACCCCGAAACTTTTTTTTGTCAATCCCCAGGATATATCCATTTTACCGTCGGAAAAACGGCCCGGAACCGCCCCTGAATCGATGAGCTCCCTCCCCGCGCCGGAGCTGGATTTCATCGTCCCCGAAAGCGGGGCCGGGAGCCGGCTGGACCGGTTCCTGAAGGGCCGTTCGCCCGATTTCTCGCGCAACCGCATCCAGGGCTGGATCAGGACCGGGGCCGTGACATTGAACGGAAAACGGGCCGCCCCCTCGGACAGGCTGCGGGAGGGCGACCGCGTGGCCGGGTCGGTCCCTCCCGAGGAGACCCGGCTCATCCCTCATGACCTGGACCTGGACATCCTCCATGAGGACCGCCACATCCTGGCCGTGAACAAGCCCGCCGGCCTGATCACCCATCCCGCCAGAGGCCGCGCCCTGGGCACTCTGGCCAACGCCCTGGCCCACCATCTCTCCGGCCTCCCCGGCGACCCATGGCGGCCCGGCATCGTCCACCGGTTGGACAAGGACACTTCCGGCGTGCTCATCGTGGCCAAGACCCCCCAGTCCCTGGAACGCCTGGGGCGCCAGTTCGAAAAGAGGGAGGTCAAGAAGACCTACCGGGCCCTCGTGTCCGGGAACCCGGGATCCGACCGGGGTGAGATCGAAGGTCCGATCGGCAGGGCGAGCGGTTCCCTGCGGATGGGGATCACGCCCGCGGGCAGGTACGCGCGCACCGATTTCAAGGTGCTCAAAAGGTTTTCCGGCCGAAGCTATCTCGAAGTCACTCCCCTGACGGGCCGCACGCACCAGATCCGCGTGCACCTGGCCGGGATCGGCCATCCGGTCCTGGGCGACCCGCTCTACTCGAAGGACCCCGGCGCCGCGCCCCGCCTCATGCTGCACGCCTGGCGCATCCGCTTCCGCCACCCCGCCACGGACCGGCCCGTCCAATTCACGGCTCCCCTCCCCAAGGATTTCCTCGCCACCCTGAAGAAACTCTCCGCCTGAAGTACCCCCCCATCCTAACCTTCCCCCGCAAGGGGGGAAGGAACAATCATATCTTGAAGATATAGAGCAGGGTCACGCGGCGGGCCTGCCCTTCCCTCTCGATCCCGAACAGTCCCCCCAGGACCTGGAAGCCGGAGGCGTCCTTTTCCAGGTTCCTGCTCCGCGTCCACAGGGGCGCGAATCCGGAGACCGTCTCTCCCGTTGACTTGGATTCCGACCGGAAGTAAGGCGGCAGCACCAGGACCGAGGACTCTTTCGTGGAGAATTTCCAGAAGAGCGGAAAGAAGATCCGGAGATCGAGCCGGTCGGTATGGCGCCGGAAGAACAGAGGGAAAAAAGCGGCGAGGGACCGTTCCCGGTTGACGGACCGCCAGAAGAGCGGGAAGACGAAATCGGAGGATTCCCCGGACTTTTCGTCGCGCCTCGAGAAATAGATCCCCGCCGCCGTCTCCGATCTTCCGTCCCGCGCCGACCGCCAGATCCCGGGAAGCGCCAGCACCTTCCTCCCTCCGGACCCGTCCTCCTCCGCGTAGAAGAGCGGGAAAAAAGCGGTCCGGCTCCTCCCGTCCTCCACCGACCGCCACCAGAGCGGGAACGCGACCCTCCTTTTCAAGCCGGGCCCGTCCTCGGACCAGAAGGGTGGCAGGAGGACCCGCGTCCTCCGGGCGTCGGCGAATTTCCAGTAAACGGGAAAGAACACGGAGACCCTCTCTCCCGAAGCCTTCCGGCTGGCGTAGGCGTTCAGGAACCAGGTCTTGCGCGACGCGATCGTTTTGGCGTCTTCGGACCTTTCCGTGGAGCGGTAGAAGAGCGGGAGCACGAAATCCTTCCTGGCCGTCTTCGTCTCCTTCCAGAAGTACGGGAAGAAAGAGCCCAGCACCACCCGCTCGTCCGCGCCGTCCAATCCCTTGACCTCGTACCGCCAAAGCGGCAGGGGCGCTGTGGGAGCGGCAAAACCCATTTCTCTGGGGTTGCGGCGGTAGGAAAAAAGCGGGTCGAGGCGGTTCACGACGCTCGTGGGCGTCCTCTCCCAATAGCTCACGAGAAGCGTCCGCCTCCGTTTGAAGGGCAATCCCCTGGCATCCTTCCCGGACTCGAACCGGCCAAGGAGGGGCGGGACCCACAGGTCGTAGCCCGGATCGAGTTTCCTGTAGAAATAGAACGGAAGGAACCGCGAGGAATCCGCCAGGAAATGCTTGCCCGGACCCGTCGAAGGGTCGACGGGTTCGGTCCTCGCCCAAAGAGGGAAGAACCCCTTTTCCCGGATCCGGGCGGAGCGGAAACTGTAGGCCGGGAATATCGAGCGGATCTCCCAGGCCGGACGCCGGAACCGCCAGAGGAGAGGCGGGAAGATCTCGTAGCGCGTCTCCCCCCTATGATCCCAGAGATAGGGCCCCGCCCAGCCCTGGGTCTCCTTCCCTTCCCTCAAGTAATAGAACCCCGGCAGGAAAAGGCTGCTCCCGTCGGGGAATCGGGACTTCCTGAACAGGGGCAGGAGGGCCACGGAGGTCCGGCCTTCCCTGCCGCTGTTCCAGTAGAGGCCCAGGACGCTCCACCATCTCCCCCGCGGGTTCTCCCGCGAGAGGAAGGGCGGGATGAGGGTGAACGTGTCGTCGCCCTTGCGCCGGCGGAAATAGAAGGGGGCGGCCAGGGCCAGGTCGTAGCCCGGCCGGCTGTGGAACGCGAGAAGAGGCGGGACCACGGTGGTGCGGCCCTCCCCGTCCTGGAAATTCCAGTAGACGGGGAAAGCCACGCTCTTCCTTTCTCCCGTTGAGCGCGAACGCAGCCAAAAATAAGGGAACAGGAAACCGCGCGACATCTCCGGATCCCGGTCCCAGTAGGCGACCGGCGTCAGGACCTGCCTGCGGTCCGCGTCGCGCTTGAACCTGGCCAGGGGCCAGAGGATGGTGTCGGAATGGGCCCCGCCGCGGTCCCGCCGCGCGATGAACGTCAGGAACCGGAAGCGGAAGGAGTCCGGCTCCTCCCGGTAGGACACGAAAGGGAGGATGCTCTCGGACTTTCCGCCCCAGGGCTCGCGCGAAAAAGTGAAAAGTCCGGCGTGGCCGTAGGTCCTGCCGTCGGGATCGCGGAAGCGGCTATAGAGCGGCGTGATCAGGCTCCGGCTCCCGTCGGGCCGTTCCGCGCCGAAGGCGAGCGGAAAAAGGATGTCCCAACGGGCGCCGCGCGCCGCGTCGGTCCGTCCCCAATAGACCGGGAAAAAAGACCGCAGGGAAGACGAGGCCGTCCGCACCCGGAACCAGGGGACCGCCACCTGGACGTCGAGAGGGCCGGCAGCCCTCTGCCGCTTGAACCTCCAGTAAAGCGGGAACCCGACTTCCGTGGCGGAATCGCCGGCCTTCCGCCAGAAGTAGGGGACGATCAGCCCCTGGGAGACTTTTTCGTCGCGGAAGGAGCCTCCCAGCCAGGAGTAGAGCGACCTGGTCTTCCCGTCCGCGACGCGGACATAGAAGGGCAGGAAGACCTCGAGAGACCGGGGGTCCGGCGAGCGGGAGGCGAATTTCCAATAGAGAGGGAAGAGGACCCTGGCGGAATCGGCGCCGGTTTCCCTGCGGAAATAGACCGGAAAAAGGAGGGAAGTCCTGGCCCGGAGGGACGTCCTGGAAAAATACGGTCCCCATAGCCCGGATTCCGCCTCCGCCGACTTTCGCTGGAAGTGCAGGGGAAAGAGCACCCGGACCGCTTCTCCCGGCTCGGAAGCGTCGTAATAGAGGGGCGCGACGATGCGGAACCGGCTGTCCCGTTCGGCGCCGCTCCAATACAGGAGGAGGGCCATGGAGAAGCTGGTCCCGGCTTCCGGGTCGGATTCATGCCAGAAGAAGGGAGGCGCGCGGACCGCTCCGGGATCGGCCGCGCGGAGCTCCGCGCCCAGACCGATGACGGCGGCGAGGATGCCGGGGAGGAGGCGCTTGGCCCGGCTCAAATGCGGGAGAAGTCTTTCGGACGCGGGCCCATTCCGAAATAATGGAGTACGCCGTCCCGGACGCGGGCGGCGGCGCGGCCGTCGCCGTAGGGATTGACCGCGCCGGACATGCGCCGGAGAGTCTCCGGCTCGCGCACGAGGCGCGAGATCTCCCCGAGCACCTTCTCGAACCCGGTCCCGACCAGCCGGGCCGTTCCGGCCTTGACGGCTTCGGGCCTCTCCGTCACATCCCGCAGCACCAGGACGGGCTTCCCCAGGGACGGGGCTTCTTCCTGCAGGCCTCCGGAATCGGTCACGACGAAGTCCGAGCGTTTGAGGAGCCCGCAGAAGTCGAGGTAGGAGAGCGGGGGCAGAAGAAGGATCCTATCGTGCCCGGAAAGGGCCTTCTCCGCCGCGAGACGGACGTTCGGATTGGGATGCACGGGATAGACGAACCGGAGGCCGGGGAACCGGCCGGCCGCGGCGCGCACGGCGGAAAAGACGTCCTTCATGGGGCGCCCGAAGTTCTCCCTGCGGTGCGCGGTCAGGACGGCGAGGCGCGCGCGGGCGGGGACGGCGGACCGGAGGAAATACCGCAGACGGGCGTTGGCGAACCGGTGGGGCCGGCCGGCCGCCCAGAGCAGGGCGTCCACCACCGTGTTCCCCGTGACGTAGATGTTCGAGGCGGGGATATTCTCCCGGAGGAGGTTCTCCTTCGCGGTCCGGGTCGGCGCGAAATGGACGGAAGAGACGGCGTCGCCCAGCCGCCGGTTGGCCTCCTCGGGGAAAGGGCGGCCGATATCGAAGGACCGCAGACCCGCCTCCACGTGACCCACGGGGACGCGGTGATGGAAGCAGGCCAGGGCCGTGAGGAACATGCTGGCCGTGTCGCCGTGCACGAGCACGAGGTCCGGCCCGGCCTTCTCCAGCACCGGAGGGATCTTCCCGACCACGCGGCGGGTGAGGTCGGAGAGGGTCTGGTTCTCGCGCATGACGCCCAGGTCCCAGCGCGGCCGCACGGAGAAGACCCGGAGCACGTCGTCGAGGAGGGCGCGGTGCTGGGCCGTCACGCAGACCGAGACGCGGAGACGTCCTTTCGCGCCTTCCAGGGCGCGCACCACGGGGGCCATCTTCACCGCCTCGGGCCTGGTGCCGAACACGCACAGGATCTTTTTCGCCACTTCAGCCGACCCTCCCCTTGAGCGCGGTCAGGACGACGGCCGCGCCGGACAGGACCAGCGTGATCACGTAGATGCCCAGAACGACCTCGCGCTGGCTCCAGCCGTGCCGCAGCAGCCGGTGGTGCAGGTGGTCCCGGTCCGGCCTGAACACGTCGCGCCCGGACCGGAGCCGGCGCAGGATGGAGAAGGCCACGTCCAGCACCGGCAGGGCCACCACCAGGATCGGAATGACGAACGAGATGAAGGCCGCGGTCTTCAAGGTCCCGATGACGGTGACGGAGGCGAGCATGAACCCCAAAAACAGCGCCCCGCCGTCCCCCATGAAGACGCGCGCGGGATGGAAGTTGAACCACAGGAATCCGAGGCTGGCCCCGCACACGGCCGCGGACAGGACCGAGGCGAGGTTCAGCTGTTTGGAAAAGAACACGACCCCCGTCTGGCTCTGCAGGAGGGCCACGGCCAAAAAAGTCGCGGCGGCGATCGCGGAGATGCCGGCGGCCAGCCCGTCGAGCCCGTCGGCGAGGTTGACGGTGTTCATGAATCCGGTCAGCCAGGCCACGGTGATGACCTGGCTGGCGATCAGGGGGAAGGCGATGTAATGGCCCCGCCAGGGATGGGAGATGCCTGAAAGCCGCAACCCGAAGTCCATGGCGATGTAGGCCGCGATGATCTGGAGAGGGAGCTTCACCCCGGCCGGGACCTTGAACCTGTCGTCCCACATCCCCAGGCCCAGGACGAAGAGCGACCCGAAGAATATGCCCTGGACCTGCCTGGAGATGGACAGCATCCCCACCACTTCCCCTCCGCTCATGACGCGGTGCCGGTAGGCGAGCAGGTCCTTCATGGCGGGAAAGACC
>MGUT01000005.1:12884-15676 GCA_001800095.1 Elusimicrobia bacterium RIFCSPLOWO2_01_FULL_64_13
GCGGGACGGGGAAGCGGTGCACCTTGCGCGCGTCGGGCCGGTCCATCGCCCCGAACTGCCGCGACGCCCAGATGGAAGCGGGCACGAACACGAAGCTGGCGGCGAGGGCGGCGGCGAAGGCGGCGAGGCAGACCCAGCCCATCAAAGAGTGCCGAAGAGCCGGTCGCCGGCGTCCCCGAGGCCGGGAACGATGTAGCCGTGGGAGTTGAGCTTTTCGTCCAGGGCCGCGGCGGTGATGGATATGTCCGGGTGGGCGCGCCTCATGGTCCGGACCCCTTCCGGAGCGGCGACGAGGCACATGAGGACGATATTTTTCGCTCCGCTTTCCTTAAGTATGTCCGCCGCCATGGCCGCGGAATGACCCGTGGCCAGCATGGGATCGGCCAGGATCACGAGTCTCCGGTCCAGTCCGGGAGGGAGCTTGCGGTAATATTCCACGGGCCGGAGGGTCCCGGGGTCGCGGTAGAGCCCGATGTGGCCCACTTTCGCCCGGGGAAACAGTTTCAGGACGCCCCCCACCATGCCCAGGCCGGCCCGCAGGACCGCCGCCACGGCCGGTTCCTCCCCTTGGAGCCGCACGCCTTCCGCCCGGCCGACCGGCGTGCGCACGGAGGTCTTCGACATGGGCAGGCCGCGCGCGATCTCGTACGCCAGGAACAGGGATATCTCCTCAAGGAGCTCGCGGAAGAGGGGTTCGGGAGTGGAGCGGGAGCGCAGGAGCGCCAGGTCCCGCCGGACGAGGGGATGGCTGACGATCCGGACCGCGGCTCTTTTCAAACCGGCCGGTGGGTATCGAGAGGGAATTTCCGGCAGAAGGTCTTCACCTCCCCGGCGATCTTCGCGATGGCCCCGGCGTCGGCCCGCTTTTCCAGAGCCGACGCGATCCAGCCCGCGATCTTCTCCATGTCCTTCTCCTTCATGCCCCTGGTCGTCACCGCGGGAGTGCCGACGCGGATCCCGGAGGCGATGAATGGTTTCTGCGGGTCGTAGGGGATGGCGTTCTTGTTGACCGTGATGCCGGCGCGGTCGAGGGTCTCCTCGGCCTCCTTGCCGGTGATGGACTTCGCCCGCAGGTCCACCAGGAACATGTGGCAGTCGGTCCCGCCGGTCACGACGCGGAAACCCAGCTTCTCGAGAGCGGCGGCGAAGGCGCGGGAGTTCTTGAGCACCTGGTGCTGGTAGCGGATGAAGGAGGGTTTCAGGGCCTCGCCGAAGGCCACGGCCTTGGCCGCGATCACGTGCATGAGCGGCCCGCCCTGCGTGCCGGGGAATACGGTCTTGTCCAGGGCCTGGGCGTAGGAGGACTTGCACATGATGATGCCGCCGCGCGGCCCGCGCAGGGTCTTATGGGTGGTGGTGGTGACGAAATCGGCGTAGGGGAGGGGCGAGGGATAGACTCCCGCGGCGATGAGGCCGGCGTAGTGGGCGATGTCCGCCATGAATACGGCCCCGACCTTGTCGCAGATATGGCGGAACCGCTTCCAGTCGAAGACCCGCGAGTAGGCGGAGGCGCCCACGCAGATGAGCTTGGGCTTGTGCTGGAGGGCCAGGTTCTCGGCATCGTCATAATCCACCAGCTCCGTGTCCTGCCGGACGGAGTACCCCACCACCTTGTAATACTTGCCGGAAAAATTGAGGGGATGGCCGTGGGAGAGGTGCCCGCCGTGGGGCAGGTGCAGGCCCATGATGGTGTCGCCTATTCCGAGGCAGGTCATATACACCGCGATGTTGGCCTGGGTCCCGGAATGGGGCTGGACGTTCACGTGGTCGCAGCCGAAGAGCTTCTTGGCCCGCTCGATGGCGACGTTCTCGGCCACGTCCACCCACTCGCAGCCGCCGTAATAGCGCTTGCCGGGGAGTCCCTCGGCGTACTTGTTGGTGAGGACGGAGCCCTGGGCCTCGAGCACGGCGGCGGAGGCGTAGTTCTCCGAGGCGATGAGCTCGAGCTTGTCCGCCTGGCGGCGGACCTCGCCCTGGATGGCCTTGTAGATCTCCTTGTCCTCTTTTTTGAGATGTCTCATTTCGGCTCCCCCGCTAGGTCCGGTATTCCGCGTTTATTTTAACATAATCGAATGAAAGATCGCAGGTGAGGTAGCGGGCCCGGCCCGCGCCTCCGTGAAAGTCCACCGTGACGGGAACGGTCCTCCCGCCCAGGACCCGCCTCGCCCGGGATTCCGAGAACGGCGCGGCGCGTCCATTTTTGGCCACGCGCACGGGCCCGAAGAAGACCTCCGCGCGGTCCGGGTCGAGCCTGGCGCCGGACCGGCCCGCGGCCGCCATGACGCGGCCCCAGTTGGCGTCCCGTCCGAAAAGCGCCGTCTTGACGAGGGGCGAGGTGGCGATCGTTTCCGCCGCGCGGCGGGCGTCGCGATCGCTCCGGGCCCCGCGGACCGAGACTTCCACGAATTTGGTCGCGCCCTCTCCGTCCCGGGCGATCTGCCGGGCCAGGGACGCGCAGACTTCCGACAGGGCGGCCTGGAACCCGGCCAGGTCCCGCGCGGACGCGATCGATCTTCCGCTCATGCCGTTGGCCAGGAGATAAACGGAATCGTTGGTGGAGGTGTCCCCGTCAACGGAAAGGGAATTGAAGCTGGGCCGGACGGCGCTCCGGAGCGCCCGGCCGAGCTTCCCGGACGGGAGCCGGGCGTCGGTGAAGATGAAGGCGAGCATGGTGGCCATGTCGGGATGGATCATCCCGGCGCCTTTGGCGCAGCCCCAGACGCGGCACGCGCCCCGGAGGAACGTCCGCCCCGCGGTCTTGGGCACGCGGTCCGTGGTCATGATGGCTTTCA
>MGUT01000005.1:15687-26750 GCA_001800095.1 Elusimicrobia bacterium RIFCSPLOWO2_01_FULL_64_13
GACCGGATCCCGGCGGCCACCTTTTTCATGGGCAAAAAACTCCCGATCAGCCCGGTCGAGGCCACGAGGACCTCCTCCGGCCGGACGGGAGTCCTCCCCTCGCCGGAGAGGGCCGCCGCCAGGGCCTTCGTTTCCAGCCGGGCGTCGGCCAGGCCGCGCCGCCCGGTGCAGGCGTTGGCGCAGCCGGAATTGGCCAGGATGGCCCTGGCCCTGCCGCGGCGGACATGCCTCCGGCTCAAGAGCACCGGAGCGGCCTGCACGACGTTCTTCGTGAAGACGGCCGCGGCGGCCGCGGCCCTTTCCGAATAGAAAAGGGCGAGGTCCGGTTTGGATGCGTCCTTCGAGATCCCGGAACGGATCCCGGAAGCGTGGAAACCCCTGGGGAGAGAGAGCAAGCGAACGGTTATCTTCTGTGCTTTCTTTTCATGCGGCAGCCGGGGCAGCGCTTCGGAGGCGTCAATCCCCGCATCTTGAAGAACTTCTGTTCCCCTTCCTCGAAGAGGAAGGTCCGCTTGCAGTCCACGCAAGCCATCTGGGTGCCGTGGCCGTTCCCGTTGGCGCGCCCCGCCGCGGGGCTTCTCCCATCCGCGAGGTCCTTGGTCCTGCCGAACAATCGGTCGAAAAATGTCCTGATTCCCATGAGAGGTTCTCCTTTTCCATTTTCATTTTTCGTTTCAAGCCAGGCCGCTTTTCTCATCCATTCCCAGCAGGATGTTCATGTTCTGTACGGCCTGGCCGCTGGCCCCTTTGCCCAGGTTGTCGATGACTCCGACGACGACGGCCCTCCGCCCGCGCGCCGCGGTCGCGACGCCGATGTGGCAGAAGTTGGAGTTCTGGACGGCGCGGAGCTCGGGGAACGCGCCTGGGGACAGCACTTTGACGAAGGCCTCGCCGCGGTAGAAATCCCGGTAGAGTTCGGAAAGGCCGGCGTTCGAATCGGGGGATTTCAGGTCGGCGTAGGCGGTGACGAGGATGCCGCGGTTCACGGGCAGGAGGTGCGGGACGAAGGTGACCTGGGCGCCGAGCTCCTGCTCGATCTCGGGGGCGTGGCGGTGGCGGCCCACCGCGTAGGCGAGGAAGTTCTCGTTGGTCTCGCAGAAGAGGTAGCGGGCCTCGACTTTCCTGCCGGCGCCGGAGACGCCGGACTTGGCGTCGATGACGACGGACCCCGGCTTGATCCGGCCCGATTTCGCCAGGGGCAGAAGGGCGAGGATGGAAGCCGTGGCGTAGCAGCCGGGGTTGGCCACGAGCCGGGCCCCCGCGATCTTCCGGCGGTGGATCTCCGGGAGCCCGTAAACGGCTTCCGGAACGAGCCGGGGATGCGGGTGGGCGGAGCCGTACCATTTTCTGTAGCCGGGGAGCGATTTCAGCCGGAAGTCCGCCGAGAGGTCGATGACCCGGACCCCGAGGTCCAGGAACCGTTTCGCCGTATCGGCCGAGCGGCCGTGGGGCAGGCAGAGGAAGGCCGCGTCCGTGTCCCGGGCGACGGCGCGGACGTTGAGTTTCTCCGCGACGAGCCCGCACCTGCCCAGAAGGTCGGGATGGACGGAGGAGAGGTCCTTTCCGGCGAAGGTCTCGCTCGTGGCGTGGGTGACGCGGATGCCGGGGTGCCGGAGAAGGATGCGCAGGAGCTCCCCCCCGGTATAGCCCGTCGCGCCGACGATAGAGACACGGTTCATGGAGCGATCACCACGGTCACTTCCCCTTGGACCTGTTTTTTGGAAAGAGCTTCGGAGACCCCGGCCAGGGTCCCCCGGAACGTTTCCTCGAACTGCTTGGTCATCTCCCGGCCCAGCCAGCAGGGCGCGTCCCCGCCCAGGGTTTCGGCCGCCAGGGCCAGGGTCGCGGCGATCCTGTAGGGGGACTCGAAGAAGATGACGGCTTTCTTGAGCCGGCCGGCGGCTTCGAGCTCTCTTTTGATTTTACTTTTTTTTCTGGGCAAAAATCCAAGAAAAATAAATCCGTCCGAGGCGAGGCCGCAGACCGAGGCGGCGCAGCTCACGGCCGAGGGTCCGGGGATGGGCACGACCCTGTAGCCGCCCGCCGCGGCTTCCCGCGCGAGCCAGGACCCGGGATCGGAGACGCCCGGCGTGCCGGCGTCCGTCACCATGGCGACGGATTTTCCCAGGGACAGGGCTTCGAGGATCTTCGCGGACTGCCTCTTTTCTTTGGGCGCGTAGACGGGAAGGAGGGGTTTGGAGATGCCGTAATGGTTGAGGAGCCGGAGGGTGCGGCGGGTGTCCTCGCAGGCGATGAGGTCCGCGCCCTTCAGGACCTCCAGGGCCCGCAGGGTGATGTCCCCCATGTGGCCGATGGGCGTGGCCACCGCGTACAGCGTCCCGCGCTCACGCATCCCCCGTTCGACCCCGCTCCCGGAACCTGCCGAACGCCTCCGGATATTTTTCGGAGTCCGCGCCCGATATTTTATCGGCTTCGAGGACCCGCAGGAAGGCCCGCACGACGTTGGGATCGAACTGCGTGCCCGAACCGCGCTGGATCTCCGCGACGATCTCCTCTTCGGAGCGGGCGGGACGGTAAGGCCGGGGAGAGGCCATGGCCTCGTAGGCGTTGATGAGGGACACGATCCTGGAGCCGACCGGGATCTCCTCGCCTTTCAAGCCCGCGGGGTAGCCGGACCCGTCCCAGCGTTCCTGGTGGTAGAGCAGGATGGGCACGAGCGGCGAGAGGAACTTGACGTTCGTCATCATGTCTCCGGCGATCCGGGGATGGCGCTTGACCTCCTCGTACTCCTCGGGAGTGAGCTTGCCCGGCTTTTTCAGGATGGTCTCCGACACGCCGATCTTCCCCACGCCGTGGATCACGGCCGCGAACTCCACGAAGCGCACGATGGAGTCGGGCAGGCTCAATTCCCGGGCGATGAGGCCGGCGTAGCGGCGGCTGCGCCCGCGGACGGCGTCCCCCTGCCGCCCCGGGGCCCGGTCCCGGAACTCGAGCACCCGCGAGAGCGTCTCGATCATTTCCATGTAGAAGACCTGGAGGTTGTTGTACAGGTCCAGATTTTCCAGGGTGACCGCGCATTGGCTGGACAGGACGGTGAGGAGCTCCAGGGCCCGGTCCCCAAAGGCGCCCGAGCCGTGCCGGGAATGGACGCACAGGACCCCGATGACCTTGTCCTTGATCTTCACCGGCAGGGCGACCATGGATTTCAGGTGGAACTCGGCCAGTTTCTCGTTCAGGAAGCGGGCGTCGGTCCCGACGTCGTCCACGAGCATGGGCTTGCCCTTTTCCGCGACCCGGCCGGCGACGCCCTGCCCGAGGATGACGTCTTCGGCGCCGCGTCCCGGATGCGGCACCCCTTTCTGCGCCGCGACCTCGAGCTTGCCGGTCTCCCGGTCCAAAAAGTACAGGATCCCCGCCGGGGCTCCCGTCACCAGGCAGGCGGAGTCCACCGCCATCCTGGCCAGGACCGCGCGGGTCTCCTCATGGGGATTGGCGGTGCTGAATTCGTGGATCTCGGCCAGCTGGCTCGCCAGGGCGAGGAGGTTGGCGTTCTGTTCCTGGAGCTGTCTGCGGATGCCCGAGAAGCGCTTGTTGATGACGGTCTCCCGGGAGCGGAAGGCGTGGTAGAAGCGGATGAATATGAACCAGCTGGCCGCAAGGAGGACGAAGAGTAAACTGGGCAGGAATGTTCCATGCATGATGTGATATTAAGGAATGTTAATACAAGGTCCCGTAATTGTCAAGGACGCGATTTTCCCGCGTCTCCCGCGTAATCGGAGCATTCCAGGACGGCCAGTTCATGGGGTCCGAGATGGACCTCGAATACCGGTCCGCCCTCCATCTCCTTCTCCTCGCGCAGGTTCCCCCCCGCGTCATAGACGCGCCATGTCCATGAGCCGGCCGGCTCCATGACAGGTATTTTCACCTTCACGTCCGACTCCTCGGCCGCCAGGACCGCCGTCCGGTACCTGCCGGACGTGACGTAGGCCGAGGCCGGCCAGGCGATGGCGCCGCCCATCATCTTGGACAAAAAGTAGCTCGCCTCCAGGTGCAGGAAATTGCCGTTCACCAGATAGTGGTTCCCCGAGCGGAGGATGAGGGCCAGGGTCTCCCCGCCGACCGTTTCGGACGCGAGCGCGTCGCCCCCCTTGGCGCGGATATTGACGGCCCCCAGGCGGGTCATGCCCGCGCCTTTGTAGGGCAGGGCGCCTTTCCAGCGGACCCGGAGCTCGCGCTCGCGCACGGTCGCCGGCAGGTTTCGGATCCAGCCCCTCTCCGTGGGCGGGATATGGAAATGCTCGCGGACGTCCTTCCAGAACTTGGCGGACTTGATCTCCGCCATGGGGTGGAGGATCACGGGACCGTAGAAGCGGGACCTGCGGTGGTCCAGGAGGCGGAGGACCGTCTCGAAGAAGGGCAGGTCGTCCAGCCACTCCTTTCCGCCCACGATGTAGTAGAGGTCGGCCCCTTCGCGGAGCTCCCGGAACGACGTTTCGACTTCGTAGCCGGCGGACAGGAGCGCGTTGAATATGGGTTCGACGAAGACCGGGAGGGGGATCATCTCCTTCCTGCCCGAGCCCATCACCAGGTTGGCCACGGGTTTTTTCCCGTGGTCCCTGGAGCGGTCCTGAACGCGGAGGATGTCCTCGCGGGTCTGCCGGCCTATGTTGAAATCCCCCTTGTTCGACAGGACGAAATAGCCCCGCGGGGCGTACTGCGCCGCGCGGTAGACGAGGAGGTTATGTTCCGAGCCTTCCGGCAGGCCCGTCCCGCCGGCGGACCCCGCCCATACTTCCCTGTCCAGGGAGCGGCCGAAGGCGAAAAGGAAGTCCCCGAACCCGACGGTCGGATAGGCGGGGGAGCGCGCCTTGCCGGAGGGAGCGCCCGGGGGGTAGAGCGACGCGTCCCGGGTGATGAACCGGTCCGCGGCCCGCGTGAACGACTTGTCGTAGAAGGCGGCCTGGTAGAGGTACTCCTCGAAGTCCGGGTAAAGGGCGCGGATGTTCAGGGTCTTCCGGTCCGGCCCCAGCCCGGCGAACAGGACGTTGTGGTCGTCCGCGGAGAAGGGCTCGGAGGTCAGGTCGGTGAATGTGTAGTTGCGGCCGAGCTCCTCCAGAAAATCGGCGATCCGTCCAGCGGAAAGTTCCCGGGCCCGGCGGCTGGCGCCGCGGACGAATCCGGAGAAATCCATGGATACGAGGACGGGCTTGCCGTGGAACGGGCCGGCCGGGTCATCGAGCGCCCGGAAGAGTCCGTCCAGCAGGTCCGGGTTGCGGGTCCAGCGCGACTCCTCGAGAATGGGCGAATAGAAGTAATATCCTCCACGGTCGTCCATGATCTCGAGGTTCACTCCCGTGAAACCCTCGTCATGGAGGTATCGCAGAAACTTGAGGGGCGAGCCGAACCGGCCCAGGTTCCAGAGGGATTCCGTGAGGATGAACTGCGGGGGGCCGGGGTCCGGCGCCGGCTTTTCAGCGGCGGACGGGGACGGATGGAGGAGGAGAACGGCGAGGACCGCGGCAAGCTTCCGCATGCGCTTATTCTACAAAAAAGCCCCGGCGTTCCGTAGAGGCCGGGGCGGTCCGGACGCGAACGTCGGGTGGGGTCTTTCAGTCCCTCCGATAGATCGGGACGGAAACGCCGCCCTTGCCGTCGTCGAGAAGGAAATCCACGGATCTGGCCGTGCCGAAAAGCCGTCCGGCCACGATGAGGTGCGCCCAGGTGGGCGAGCACCCGCGGATCTGGACCGACCGGTCGCGGTAAGGCGTCACGTCCCAGGACGCGGCCTTGGCCTGGACCTCGGAGACTCCGGCCTTGGCCGGGAAGAGGTCGTTCAGGTCGATGAGCATCTTTTCCGGGCTTTGGGCGGTCATACGCTGAAGGACTCGCCGCAGGAGCAGGAGGAGGCGGCGTTGGGGTTGGCTATCTTGAAACCCGACTTCATGAGGCCCTGCTCGTAGTCGAGCCGGGACCCGGCGACGTAGAGGAGGGTCCTCGGGTCCACGGCGAGTTTCACTCCGGACTGCTCGAATATCTTGTCCGCGGGAGACACTTGGTCCTCGAAAGCGAACTGGTAGGAGAGTCCGGAGCATCCCCCTCCCACGACCTTCACGCGCAGGACGGGATCCATCCGGCCCTCTCTTTGGGCCATCTGCAGGATCTTGTCCGCCGCTCTTTGCGAGACGCTGACCAGCATCCTAGATATCGACGGAATTCCCGCAGCCGCAGGATTTCTTCACGTTGGGGTTCTGGATGGCGAACCCTTCCCCGCCGAAGTCTTCCTTATAGCCGATCACGCTCCCGGCGAGGAGTTTGGCGCTTTCCTGGTCGATGACCACGGTCACGCCGGCCGAGCCGACCACCTGGTCGCCTTCCTTCTTGTCGTCGTAGGAGAAACCGTACTGGTAGCCGGAACAGCCGCCCGCTTCGAGGGTGATGCGCAGGGACTTGCCCTTGCTCTGGGGGTCGCTCTCGGAGATATGCCTGATCTTCTCCATGGCCTTTTCCGTCAGGGTGACGACGGGATTCTGGGTCTGGGTCGTTTCGCTCATATCGGGTCCCTCCTTGAGAGAAGCTCTTTTTCCTCGTGTTCACGGCCTTCCTCGACGAGCTTCTTCTCTATCTCGGTCCGGCCTATTTTCTTCTCGTAATCGGCGACGGCGGCCTTGATGGCGTCCTCGGCGAGCACGGAGCAATGCATCTTGATGGGGGGCAGCCCCCCCAGGGCCTTGGCCACGTCCTCGTTCTTCAAGGCGAGGGCCTCGGCCACGGTCTTGCCCTTCACGAGCTCGGTGGCGATGGAGCTGGTGGCGATGGCCGCGGTGCAGCCGAAGGTCTTGAACTTGGCCTGGGTGATGACCGGCCGGCCCTTCTTCTTCTGGATCTTGAGGTAGATGCGCATCACGTCGCCGCAGACCGGGTGCCCCACGGTGCCGACCCCGTCGGCGTTGGGGATCTCCCCCACGTTCCTGGGGTTGGTGAAATGCTCCACGATCTTGGGGCTGTAGGTGATGCTCATGGGATATCTAACTATACCAATAGTTGACTTTTTTGTCAAGTATGACCGCGCCCTTTGGGCGAAAGCCGCTTCTGAAGGACCTCGGCGGGGGCGCTGCCTCCCTGGACCATCTTCCTTTGGACGAGGAACCCGTCCCGGCGGTTGAGCCAGGCCGTTTCCGACATGGGCACGCCGCCCCGGATGGTCCTGGCCTCGTAGACCTCGCAGGGAATCCCCTGGACTTTTTCGTCCTTGAGCCGCTTGACGGTCCACCTTTCCCCGCCCGGGCTCTCCTTCAATTCGGCCTCTTCCCCCGCCTTCACCGGCCGGGACGGGACCTTGACCCAGTCCCTGGGAGAGCGGTCTTCCGACGCGAGCCATTCCGCCGCGTCGTCCGCGGCGTTCAAAACGTTGAAGTCGTCGCCCGCGTCCTCGTACATCAGCTCCTGCATGGCCGGGTCGGCCTTGTGCACGGAGTAGATGAAACCTCCCGCCGTGGCCAGACTGTAGCTTTCCTGGCCGGGCATGGCCCCGGACGTTTCCAGGAGCGCCGAGCCGTCCGGATAGGTCTTGAGAACCCGGGTCCGGACGGTATGCCTGTTGGACGCGGTCTTCATCGCGCCGGTGGCTGGGTCGCGGGTCTTAAAGCTCATGGATTCCTCGACTTCCCAGGTCTCGTCCGGCTGGAACCGGAAAATCCCCCCGGCCGCGGCCGGGGACAGGGACAGGAGCAGGGAAAAGGCCGTGAGGCCCAGGGTCGGGACCGTCTTGCCGGCGTGGATCATTTTCGCCTCCTATTCCAGGTATTCCCGCAGGTCCTTTTCGGAGAAGCCGAAGTAGTGGCCGACCTCGTGGATCACGGTGAGGGCGATCTGCCTTTCCATCTCCCCCCTGTGTATAGGTATAGGGGACGTTGCTAAGTTTCTAAGATATGTGGCGGCAACTTAGATACTTAGCAACGTCCCCAGACCTCCGGAATAACCAATTAAAAGTTCCAGCCGGAGCCGAAAGAGAAGGACGTGTCGCTGTAGCCGGGCAGGTTGAATGTCTTGTTGACCGAGACCTCGAGGTTGAAGCGGTTGAGGATCCGGTAGAGCAATGAAACGCCCGCCGTCTGGTAGTCCTTGCCGGAGCCGTAATTGAGCTTTTCGACCATGCCCACTCCGTAGGCCGAGACGGCCCAGCGTTTGCCCAGGCGGCGGCCGAGCTGAAGGCCGTAGCTGTAGAGGTTGGCGGACAGGTTGGTGTCGATGCCGCCCAGGTTGGTGAAATAGGCGTAGTAGAACCCCGCGTTCCCGAAATAGGGGCCCGCGGTCTTGCCGAGCGTGTTCGCCAGGCCTCCGCCTATGGTCCCGGAGTAGCTCGGGATGTCCAGGGACCCCAGGACGGAGTAGGACACGTCCGGAGCCGCCTGCCAGGTGATATCGCCCGGCAGGGCGACGGGCTGGACGTACTGGACCTGCGTGCCGGCGCGGTAGGTCTGGAGCCCTTCGACCGTGATCCTTTCCAGGGGCAGGTTGAATGCGAGCTTCTTCTGTTTGTCCCGACCCAGTTTGAGGGTATAGGCCGGCGAGACCTTGAGGCGGCTGCCGTCGAAACCGTCGCTGTCGAACTTGCTGAACCCGAGTCCCAGGGTCAGGTCGCGGAAGCCCATGCCGCTTTTGGAGGCGGCCTCGCTCTCTTCGGCCGTGGCCGGCTGTTCGAGGAGGACGGCCCCGAACGCGGCGCGCGCGCTCGATTCTATGGTTCCGTTCGGATTGCCGGAGAACGTGGCGCCCGGACCGCCGGCGTTGACCAGCCGGAAGAAAGGCGCGAGGAACTCCTGCGAACGCAGGAAGTCCTCGACCCGGTCCACCGTCTGGACGGTATTGGGGCCGGCGAAGGTCTTGTCGATGCCCAGCTCCGGGCTGATGAAGCGGATGGCCACGGCCTGGTCGGCGGCGTCCTTGGTGACGTTGAATTGGAAGGGGTGGGTCAGGACCGTGAGGGTGAGGGTGCGCGGGTTGGCGCGGACGTCCTTCACGAACTCGATGATGCCGTCGCGCGGCAGGGCCGTGACCGTCCCGTCCGCCTCGGTGACGGTGATGGGGTCCTTCGCCGACAATGGCGCGCCCGCCAGCAGGGAGAACGCGATGATGAAGAAGCTAATCCTATGGTTCATGGATATCCCTCCTTTTCTTCGCCGGTTCACGGCCATGTTCCCCAAATTCCGAACCTGACAATTCCCACATATGTTGACATAATTCCCCACCCTTAAGCCAGTCTCCATTCGATATTATGGGGTCATCGATAAAAAGGAGAAATCAATGAGCAAACATCTGATGCCGCAAGAAGCCATCGTAAATAAAATATTCAGCTTCCGGGGCCATAAGGTCATGCTGGACAGGGATTTGTCCGAGCTCTACGGAGTCCCTGCGGGCAGGCTTAACGAGCAGGTGCGCAGGAACATAAAGAGGTTTCCAGGCGACTTCATGTTCCAGCTTACGCGCGCCGAAGCCGAAATCTTGAGATCGCAAATTGCGATCTCAAGTTGGGGCGGTAGACGGTACAGACCCTATGCGTTCACGGAACAGGGCGTGTCCATGTTGTCCAGCGTCCTGAACAGCGAACGCGCCATCCAGGTCAACATCCGGATCATGCGAACCTTCACCAAACTGAAGCAGATAATGTTCACCAACAAGGAGTTGGCTGCGAAGCTGCATATATTGGAGCGCAGGTTCACGGAGCATGACAAGAAGTTCGAAATCGTATTCGACGCCATAAGGAGTCTGATCCAGGCGCCCAAGGATGAGACCCGCAAGATCGGCTTCAAGTCATGATGTCGGCCGGGAGTTCCGGGGACACAAATTTACGCCCCGCCCGGCCGATCCGCGATCGCGTCCCCGAATTCGTGCTTATCCTAATTTTGACAATCGGTCCGTGGCCCAGGAATAATAACGTTCAACGTCTTTTTGCAGAGCATAGGCCTCGTCCGGCGTGAACTCTCGATCCTGGTACTCTATCAGGTTTTTCTTGGAGAGTATCTTCTCAAGGCGGCGGGCCTGTTCCGCCGTTTCGGGGCTCGCGATCTTTTCTTTCAGCAGAGCCGCGACGTCGTGGTGCGACTCGCTCATGGAGCGGACCCCGGCGGTCTTCACGAGAAGGGCGTCCGACGCGGAAATGGCGCAATGGACCGCGGCCAATCCGAAGGCGTTCCAGTTCTGTTTGGCGAACGCGTCGCGCATGGACTCAAAGAAATCTTCCGCTTTCTTGCGATAAATGGAGGACCGGCTTCTGTCGATCGACCGTTGCTTAACGGGTCTTGGCGCCATCAAAGAGCACCTCCGTCAATAATTTCCCCCAGACGACCCGTCCCGTCTTCGCCGCTTCACGGGCGAAGCGGTTCCCCTTTCGATAAAGCGATTTAAAGTCGCTCACGGTATGCGTCAGGATCGAGACATGGCGTTTGTATCTGGGAAAAAGCTCCGTGGACCTGGCGGCGAAGTGATCCTCGGCTTCGGCTTTGCGCGCCGCGTCCGCGACCAAAGCCAACAGGTCGATATCGCTTCCCGGCTTCAAACGGCCCCTGGCCGCGCTTCCGTAAAGGACCAGCGAGACCATGCCTTCGGGCAATGGGGCGGCGACCTCCTGAACGAGGCGGTCGATCCAGCCGCCCTCTTTCTCCAACGCGGGCAGGATGATTTCCTTTACGGCCCAATGGTCCCGGTTCAGGGAATAGCGGTACGCCGGGGGAAAGGATTCGCGGGACACGACCCCCAAGTCGAAAAGGCCGTTCAGCGCGCGGACGGCGGTTTGATGGCTAAGCTTGGACTGCCGGCCGGTTTCCCGCCCGCTCAGACCGGAGGCGTTCCGGTACAGGCAGCGGAGGACGGAGAGGCGCGACCGGCGGCCGAGGATCGAGATCAGAGGGAAATGCTCGTCCGAGGAGGTCGATTGGTATGATTTAGATGACATATGTCAACTAAATCATACCATACAATTTTAAATATGTCAAGGCGCTTTTCGCGCGCTGGGTCCCGGGGGATCGGCTTCTAGGCCGTTCCCGGCTTGTGGATCAGGGCGATGGCGATCCCCACGACGGCGAACTGGACCATGCCCGCGGCGA
>MGUT01000005.1:26785-26876 GCA_001800095.1 Elusimicrobia bacterium RIFCSPLOWO2_01_FULL_64_13
CGGCCGCGAGCGACGCCGGCAGCGGGATCATGAAGTAGGTTCCCAGACTCATGCCCGTGGACATCAACAAGCCGATGGCCAGCCCGAAGCG
>MGUT01000005.1:26884-31511 GCA_001800095.1 Elusimicrobia bacterium RIFCSPLOWO2_01_FULL_64_13
GCCCCGCGGCTCCCTTGCCCGGCTCATAGCCCTTGGAGTACATGTGGGGAAGCACCAGGGCGCTCACCAGATAGAGGACCCACATCGCCCACATGAGGCCGTGCATCTCCTCCATGGGCCGCCAGAGGGAGGCCGTGGCCTCATAGGCCCCTTTCAATAGAAGTCCGTGGACGAGGAAATCCGTCGCGAACAATATCCCGCACACCGCCGCCCCCGCCGCAACCCGTCTCTTCATGTCCATTCCGCACCTCCTATTTAAGCTTGTTGTTCGTATACCGGAGCCAACGTCCCTATCCGAAAATCACTTTGAATAATCGGGGAGACAAGTATGCCTATCAGATTGAATGCTTAGTTCCTGGAATTTCAAGATTATGTTTGCCGTTGCCATTCTACAGTATTCTTGGCACGAACTTCCCGGATACCTTTGGAACCTTTCTGGAGATTCATAATATTTGCGCGGCCATCGCGCCGGTACAGGTGCCGGAAAAGCCCTTCAAGCTCACGAATCTCATCTTTAGTGATATTGGGCCAGACAGCGTAAGCTGAAAAATGAGTCCATTTCTTTTTACGTTTGCTCTTCGCATGTGATTTAAGCCGGACTCGAATGCTCTTGTCAGTCATGCCAACATAGAGCACATCATATCGTTCCTTAAGTTTTCCCCGCTTTGTTTCGATATGGCCGCGTTTTCTATAGAGAACGTAAATACCACGCCGTTTACCGCCAATATCATGAATCTCAGCGCGTGGCTGAAATTCCAGACAACATTTGATGAGTCGTAAGGACACGCTAATTATGGCTTCAGTTCTGGGAACAACACTGAATTCACGCAACCCCCTTGCCAGTTAAGTACTGTGTCCCACGTATCCGAATCTCATAAGTTTTATTCTATCATTCTTCCTACACAAGTTGACATAATTATCCTTACTCACCTCAGCCCGTGCTTGATATCATAGGGACGGCAGAGTTGATAAGTGACTGCCCGATGTCGATACCCCACAGTTCCGAATGAACAGGGTCCTACTGTGCATCATAAAGTCACTCTATAGCTAGAGATACCGCATTGTTCCTTAGTGAAACAAAATGCTATACTCTGCTATATGAGACTCGTCATAAAGGAACTTGAGAGGTACCGATTCGAACATAGACTCAGCCAACAGAGATTGGCAAGACTCTTGAACGTCTCGTATTCCACGATTAATCGATGGTTCAACGAACGATTCAGTCCTAATAAGATTCAAGAGTATCATATCCAGAAATTACTCGGTCATGGAGGACATAAATCAGTGACTGGAAATGATGGTGTGTTGAGAGTCGCGGAATTGTTCGCAGGTGTTGGAGGATTCCACCTGGGTCTAAGGAAGTCGGGGTTTCGGATTGTTTGGAGCAACCAGTGGGAACCTTCAACAAAAGCTCAACATGCTTCCAATGTCTATGTCGCCCGCTTTGGGAATGCGTCCCACTCCAACGAGGATATCTCAAAAGTCGATGTAAAGGATATCCCCGAACATGATTTGCTGGTCGGTGGTTTCCCTTGTCAGGACTATTCTGTCGCCAGATCATTGAGCCAATCACATGGCATCATCGGAAAGAAGGGTGTTCTATGGTGGCAGATATACAGGATAATAAATGAAAAGAAACCTAAGCCACAATATCTTATGTTCGAGAACGTGGATCGGCTCCTTATATCCCCTGCAAACCAACGGAGTAGAGATTTTGCCATTATCCTGTCCTGTCTATCCGACCTCGGGTATGTTGTCGAATGGAGGGTCATCAATGCTGCCGATTATGGCTTCCCTCAACGACGCAGGAGAATCTTCATATCCGCCTACCATAAAAGCACCGATATCTATAGAAAGATAAGGGAACTCAAGGAGGGTCAAAAATCATCGACCTGGCTCTTCTGTGATGGGGTCATCGCAAAGACCTTCCCAGTCATTTATGATGAGGAACTCTTTCCGAGGGAGATATTCTTGGATGGAGAGCTTTCAGATATCACCAATAGATTCAATAGGGACCAAGCAATGCATAATCCATTCGCGAATACTGGACTGATGATCGATCGCTGCGCAGTTACCATCAGGACTCGACCCAACTACAACGGTAATCGCAAAGTACTCAAGGATGTGCTCATACCAGAAGCGGAGGTGCCTGAAGAGTATTATATAGATAAGAAGGATACCCCAACATGGCGTTACTTGAAAGGTGCTAAACACATCCTTAAGAGGAGCAAGAAGACCGGTAGAACATTCAAATACGATGAAGGTTCGATGGTCTTCCCGGATGACCTGGACCAGCCTTCAAGGACCATTGTGACCGGAGAAGGTGGTAGTTCTCCGTCACGTTTCAAACATGTGATTCAAACCTCGGGTGGTCGTTTGCGCAGGTTGACCCCTGTAGAGCTCGAGAAATTGAATGGATTCCCCCCTGGTCACACAGAAGGAGTTTCACCCTCTAGGAGGGCGTTCTTCATGGGGAATGCGTTGGTGGTGGGTATCGTAGAAAAACTGGGAAAATCTCTTTTAGAAACTATCACGGCAGAAACACATATCACTCCAAGAGAGCTGCAATCTTCCGTGTGATCTTATCAGGATTTCTTTTGATTTGACACTCCCATACCGTCACTGTCCTCCAACCTAAATAATTCAACTGATTTCGCTTCCTGCTATCTCTTATCTTGTTCCTTCTGAATTTATCAGCCCAAAATGACCTATGACTCTTAGGCAACCCTTGCCTGCAATATGGACACCGATGCCAGAAACATCCATTAACGAAGATTGCGATTCTATAGTATGGCAAGCATATGTCAGGTCGTCCTGGAATGTTCTTGTAATGGTATCGAATACCTCTGAATCCATCATTTAAAAGAGCTTTCCGCAAAATTATCTCGGGAGATGTGTTCTTGGCCACATTCCCCTTCATCGACCTTGTTACACTTGGATTTGTAGGTAGGGGGTTCCTTTCATCCCTCTTGGCAGTTCCAACCAATGCTTTATTTGATGTAGCCACCACTGAGCTTCTTGATATCCTCATCAGAGATTCCCGATACACCAAAACGGGAGAATTTTGCAAATAGACTTGATAACCTTACATCACCTGTGAGGACTCCGATAAAATTAATCAACGATAATAATGTATTCACACGTCCGATATTGTTAATCCATGGCAATTTTCTAACTCTAACTGAGAAGTCGTTCGGTTCCATTCCTTTTTTCTTTAGTGCACGATAATAGTACTTGCAATCCTCATTCCATACTAGTAAATCGAGGTAATGAATAAATTGAAGCAATGGTATATTGCACAGCTTAGGGATATGTGTTGCAATTGAATCAATGGTTTCTGCATCTGGTCGATATACATAATGAGGAATGCTGAACTCCTTCTCGTATGTTTCACCAGCACTATCATTCGATATTACCTGACATTGCAACTTCGTGTCTTCTGTTTGCTCATGGTCTATCATGAATGCCATTCTGTAAAGGATGAGAGAGAGGATTCTTAGAATATCTTTATTTGATGTGGAAATAGTCCTTATAGAATTCTCCAAGGACTCATTGATGTCAGTGAAACTAAGATCCCTTGAAGGTTCTTCTGTAGTCGTATTTAGTAACTTGGGCCTAAAATCCCATGGACGTGAGGAATCACGTTTTTTTGGATTAGCAACTGATTCCTTACCGGGATATTGTATGTAGAGTTTGGCATCACTCAATGTATACATGAGGAGGCTCACTTCTCGTATACCGTATCGAAGATTTTCTCTCTCCAGGTCCGCTATCCATTTGATATTATGCAATCTCTTTGGAAATGATACGGACTTCTTCCCGGACTTCTGAAGAGTGACTGATAGCTTTTTTAAGAGTTTCCGATGATTTTCCATTAATCGCCTATATTTGATTGTATGACTTGGGAATTCACAATACTGAATTGGCAGCGTAATTGTGCAAATTCAGTATTGCATCCCCCATATGTAAGGCGAATATCAAACTGTACAGACTTAGTCAAAGGCATCCTACTTAGTAGCAGATACGGGAACTAATTCAATTTGATCCCCATTCAAAACTGGATGAAAATAAATATCATACGGATATACTTGTTTTAGCTCGTGCAAACTCTTGGTTGATTCAATTCGATTGTAGGCTTCTTCTATTGCCTGGCTACCTTTCTTAGATGTAATCTTTTCTGCAAGGGCTAAATTATTTTTTATAGACATGGCGGCCGCTTCTTTAACAACCTCAAAATTTGTTATATGAACACCTGTAGGACTAAGTCCAATGGATTTCAATCTATGGGCGAACAAACTCGCAAGTATTAGAACAGTTGGAAAAAGTAATGTGACAAAAATTTGAGGAGCTGTTGTATTCTGTGTTCTTCTTAAAATTACAAACCAAATTATCGCAATCCCCACAAAAAGAACGACCCACTCGGCCGAGATAAGACTTAATTTATCCACCACAGTAATTCCTCCCTATATAGAACAATTTCTGTTGCCTTCTAGTATTCCCTAACCTTCGTTGCCTAGCTATCAGTATGTTTACAAAATGCACGGAAGATGCTTAATAGTAGAATAGCTCCCTTTGTCAAAGCGCGGCGGCATGGGAATGGGAAGAGGTGCGTTTGAGTTGGGCCACG
>MGUT01000006.1:0-12588 GCA_001800095.1 Elusimicrobia bacterium RIFCSPLOWO2_01_FULL_64_13
GCGGGACCTTCTACATACGCGCCAGGGCCCTGTGGAACAGCGGGGGCGCCAACCTCCTTCAGAACGCCTCCGGATTCGTCACCATCTCCACAGAGGTCCCGCAAGGGGCTAACTCTCCCGGCGTGGTGAGTTTCGGCGTCTTCTCCACTTCGATCACCGTCACCCTCGCGCCGAACGGCAATCCGGCCGGCACCACGGTCTCCATCACTACAGGTTCCTTTGAAGCCTCCGCGAGCTCTTCCGGTCTCCTGGATGCCGGGAACATCACCCTAACCTTCTCGAACCTGGCTCCTAACACGATGTATAACGTCAACACCCGGGCCGCAAGCACCCTGGCCAGCACGACCACCCTGGTCGCGTCCACCGCGACCCTGCCCGCTGTTCCCGGCGCCATCACGTTCACCTCGGTTGCCAACAACTCCATAACGATTTCATGGGGCAACAACTCCAACCCATTGACGCCCCCGACCAGCTACCAAGTGCAAGTGGCTTCAGGTCAGACGGACACCTTCTCTGAATTTACGACAAGCAACACCTTCGCTCTATCCATGACTTCTTCCTCCATTCTGCCCGGCACGACATATTTTTTCCGCGTCTTCACATTTGGGATCGGAGGCAGCACCAGCGGCTTTAATACCGCAGCTTCCACCGTCACGAACACCACGCCGCCCACGGCGCCGAGCACGGCCTCGGTCTTGGCGGTCAGCGACGTGGGAATCAGCTCGATCACCTTCACTTGGACGGACAATTCCGACAATGAAGACGGCTTCAAAATTTTGAATTCGACCGCGGGAATCCTGGGAAGCGTTGGTCCGGGTGTGACCACCTTGGTTCTTTCCGGATTGTCTCCCAATCAACAAATCACCGCCACCGGAGTGACGGCATTCAATTCGGCCGGCTCCTCGACCTTTTCGGCGACCGTCTCCAAATACACGTTGGCGGAGCCGCCGTCCGGTCTGGCTTTCACGCAGACGACTCGAACCCAGGCCTTTATTCAATGGAACATAGGCAATAATCCTTCCAATGTCGCCTATGAAGTCAGCACCTCCACCTCCAACATCTACTTCTCGGCGGTCACCTCCACACCTGTGCCATTTTCCGCCAATCATACGAGCTCTTTCACTTCTATTGGATCGCTGACACCGGGAGACACGTACTTCTTCCGGGTGCGCGCCCGGAACGCCGACAGCGTCGTCACTTCTTTCTCCGCTGATGTTACAACGTTCACCTCCGTTTCCGAGGTGGTTCAATCCACGGGAGGCGTCGTGGATGCCGGACAGACCACGATCACCGCGGATGTGGGCGTCACAATCACGAACACGACGCTCGCAGATGGCACGGTTCAACAGACCCTCTCAAGCACGGGAACCAAGACGGTTACTTATGGAAGCGGAATCTCTTTGGAGCTTCCCGCCGGCGTCGTGGCCACGGTGGTCGCTACGGCCGACAGCGTAAGATTGACCAGCACGGGAACGGTTCCCATGACGGAATCCGGGGTCACTATTGAAGCGACTTCGGGCACGCTGACCATCCAATCTTCCATTGACACTCTTACGGTCAGTCTTGCGACCGACGCGCCTCAAAACGTGGTCACGGCCATACCCACGACTTCGGCCAAGACCGTGGCGATCACGTTGAATCCGCCTTCTGGAGCGATCAAGACCAGCATACCGCCCGGAGCTCTTTTGGAGCAAGTCAGAGTCCGGGTAAAGTTGCCTGATTCGTTCCCGACCGTGACGGCTGCCGGGTCATTTGCGCCCGCCGTGGGGGACCTACAACGAGCTTACGCCGGTGCTCCCTATGCCGCCGGATCAATCCTAGCTGCCAAGGGAATCGGGCTTGAAATTACTTTGGACAAGAATATCCAGCCTTCCAAGGCGGTTTCGATCACGGTCACCTATCGGGATTCGGACATCTCCGGCTCCAACCCTGAAAACCTCGTCGTTGCGCGTTTCGATGAGACCATCCAGAAGTGGGTTACCTTACCCACTTCCATCAACGCCGCCGGCCGGTCGGCTACGGGAACCACCAAACATTTCAGCAAGTTCCAGCTCATGGCCGTGACCGCCGCCACCGACGTGGATGCGGCCAAGGTCTATCCCAACCCCCTGCGCCGGCACCGGGGCAATACCGATATGACGTTCTCCAACCTCACAGCACACGCCAGCGTCAGGATCTTCACGTATCTCGGAGAAAAAGTGGCGGAACTGCAAGCGGACGCCACCGGGACCGCGAGGTGGGACGGGAAAACGCAGTTCGGCAAGGACGCGGCCAGCGGCATCTATGTCGCCGTTATCGAGGGCGCCGGCGGCAGAAAGATCTTGAAGCTGGCGGTGGAGAAATGACGCGGAAATTCCGTTCTCTCGCGAAACTGGCGGCGTGTCTGGCGATCGGCCAGGTCCTGATGCCGGCCTTCACGTCCAGTCTCTCCGCCGGTTCCAGGGATAACCTGGCCACCTCTGGCGCGCAGTTCCTGAAACTCGGCGTCAACGCCCGCGCCATCGCCATGGGCGAGGCCTATTCCTCCGTTGCGGACGGGTCCGACGGCCTCTACTGGAATCCGGCATCTCTAGCGCGCGTGGAGGGGAAATCCCTGTCCCTCATGCACGCGGTCTATTTCCAGAGCATCTTTTACGATTACGCTTCTTACGCCCATCAGCTGGGATCTTTGGGGACGTTCGGCCTGGGAGTCCAGTACCTGAACGCCGGGGCCATCGATGAGACGGACGAGTTCGGCAATAACGCCGGCTCCTTCCGCCCGCAGGATCTCGCCGTGACTTTCGGTTGGGCGCGGGAGATCCGGGAATGGGATTCGGATGTCCCGTTCCTCTTCGGGGTCTCGGGAAAATTCATCCGTTCGCGCATCATCGAGACGGCCAGCACGGGCGCCTTCGACGTGGGGCTAAGCTACAAACCGGTCGCTCGCCTCCGCCTGGGCCTGGCGGGGCAGAATCTGGGCCCCAAGCTCAAGTTCAAGAACGAAAGCGACAGCCTCCCCATGAATATCAAGCTCGGCTCCTCGTATGAAGCGACTCCCTTCTGGACCATCGCGGCCGACCTGAACGTTCCCCGGGACAACGACCTGAACGCGGCTTTCGGCACCGAATACCGCCTTTCGGCCGGGGGGGAAAGCCAGATCGCGGGGCGATTGGGCTATCAGACCCGCTCCGCCGCGGACCTGTCCGACGGCATCTCCTCCGTGAGCGCCGGGGTCGGCTACGGCTGGGGCCCCTACGACGTCGATTTCGCCTGGGCCCCGTTCGGGGACCTGGGCAATACCTACCGCATCAGCTTCTCCGGAAAATTCTAGCCCCTGCCGGCATCATGATCCATTGACAAACGGCCGGCGACATGTTATACTTCGTTTAGAACTTTCTAAACGATAAAAAATGACGTCCAAATCCCTCCCATCCTTCGAAGCCGCCCTCCTGCAGTCCGCCGGGGAGATGGCCGAGAGCTTGAGCATCAGCCGCCTGGTAGGGCAGATCTACGCCCTGCTCTACATCCGCCCCGGACCGGTCTCCCTCGACGACATGGCCCGGACCCTCCAGATCTCCAAAGGGTCGGCCAGCGTCAACATCCGCATCCTCGAAGACTGGAGCGCGGTGAAACAGGTCGTGGTGTCCGGCTCCCGCAAGGACTTCTACACGGCCGAGCCCGATTTTGTGAAGGTCGTATCCGAGCGCCTCTCCCAGGGGTTCTCCCGCCGGCTGAACTACGCCGATGAGAAGCTGCGCCTGATCGAGTCCCTCGTCCCGCCCGAACCCTTCTACCGGGAGCGATTGAAACAGCTCAAGGACCTCCGCGACCTGTTGGAAGGCGCCCTGAAGATCCTGCCCAGGGTCCGCTCCGCCAAGGGCCTGGGCTGGCTGAAAGCCCTTCTCTGACATGTCCAACCTCCCGATCTACAGCGCCATGTTCCGCTCGACCGCGGCCCACAGCTCCATCCGGATCTTCTTCTCCGTGGCCACGGCCGCCTCCATGATCTTCGTGGTCCGGCTTCTGGGACCGGAGGAATACGGCAAGCTTTCCCTGACCCTCCAGATCGCCGTCACCGCCGGACTCATCCTGTCCTGGGGATCCTCCTCGACGCTGGGGAAATTCCTGCCGGAGATCCCCGCGGTTCCCGAACAGGGGTCCCTCGCGTCGAAAATGCTGGGATGGATCCTCGTCTCCTTCGCTCTGTTCACGGCGGCCTTCCTGGGGCTCGCCGCAGCCGCTCCCGCCCTTTTCCCGGCCGAACTCCGCTCCGCCAAGACCCTGGTCGTCGCCTTCGCCGGGCTCTTCGCCGTCTTCAACTGGGCGCAGGGCACGTTCCGCGGGATAGGGAAATTCGTGGGCTGGTCCTGGATGGAGGGCGCCAACGACCTCACCGCGCGGCTGGGCGCGCTCGGGGTCATCGTCTGGATCTCCCGGCGCTACGACGCCGTCCTGACCCCGTTCGTTCTGGCGCTCCTCTTCTGGACGGCGCTGGCGTCCTTCCGCCTGAAGCCCTATTTCCGGCCATCCGGTTTTCGCATGCCTCCCAACGTCGTGCGCTACGCCCTCCTGATGCTGGCCGGGTCCGTCCTCTTCATGGCCGCGACCACCCTGGACGCGGCCCTCCTGCGCGGCCTTTTGAAGGACACTTCCCAGGTCGGCTACTATTTCGCGGGGGTCCGCATCCCGCTGATCCTCCTGACGCTCCTCCTCTCGCCCCTCTCCATCCCCTTCCTCTACTATTTCTCCCACCAGGACACGTTCCACACCCGCGAGCGCGTCTATGAGATGGGGACCAAGCTCGCCGGGGTCCTGTGCGGGGTCATCTCCCTGCTTTTTTTCACGCTGGCCCGCCCCCTGGTGGTCCTGTTCTACTCGCAGGCCTATCTCGGCAGCGTGGCGGTGCTCCAGATCTACGGTTTCGTCCTCTTCCTGGTGAGCCTGCAGATATTCTCCGGGCCCTATTTCGCGGCCATAAACAAACCCCACCTCTCCGTCGCCATGATGCTACTGACGATCGCGCTGCTCGCGCCCCTGGACTTGTGGCTCATCCCGCGGATGGAAGCCGCCGGGGCCGCCCTGGCCAACGTCCTCATGCTGACCGCGCAGACGCTCGTCATCACGTACCTGGTCCTCCGGAACCGGATCAACGTCCTACGGACCGTCCTCACGCTCATGGCCGGAATGATCCTAAGCGTCGCCCTGGAGCTCTGGGCCCTGCCTTACTCTTCCCTGCCGGCGTTCCTGTGCTTCGTTCTCGCCTCGCGTCTGGTGACGCGCGACGAATTTGCTAAAATCAAGGCCGTGCTGCTCCATAAGCCGGAGGCCACCGCATGAAAGTGATGCTGATATTCCCTCCGCTGCTCCTCGAGCATCGCTACGCCCATGACGTGGGGGACGCGGGAGGCAATCTTCCGCCCCTGGGGCTCCTGCACATCGCCTCCGTCCTCGAGCAGGGCGGCCACGAGGTCAGGATCGTGGACGCGCCCACCGAAAACCTGGACCTGGAGGAGACCCTGGAGCGCGTCGGGGGCTTCCGGCCTGATTTCGTGGGGATATCCGCCATCACCTCCCTCGCTGAAAAGACCAAGGGGCTCTGCGCCGCCATCCGCGGAAAGTTCCCCGAGGTCCGGATCTTCGTGGGCGGTCCGCATCCCTCGATCCTGCCCGACGAGGTCCTCGCGCAGACGCGGGCCGACGTGGTCATCACGGAGGAAGCGGAATCCGTCATCCTGGACCTCGTGGAGAACTTTCCGGAACACGCGCGGAAAAGAATCGTCCGCGCGGGCAAGGTGAAGGACCTCGACTCCCTGCCTTTCCCGGCCCGGCACCTGATCGACCTGTCCCGCTACACCGCCCTGCCCAACAACTACAAGCGCACGCCCAACTCCATCCACGTGGTCACGTCGCGCGGCTGCCCCTACCCCTGCACCTTCTGCTTCGACGCCAACTCCGGCTTCCGCCAGAGGAGCGCGGCCAACGTCATCGCCGAGCTCAAGATGCTCAAGGAAAAGTACGGCGCGCGCGAGATCTCCTTCTGGGACGACACCTTCACCGTGAACCGCAAATGGGTGATGGAGTTCTGCGACGCCATGATCCGGGAGGACATGGACCTCGTCTGGGGCTGCTACTCCCGGCTGAACCTGGTGGACAGGGAGCTGCTCGCGAAGATGAAGGCGGCCGGCTGCTGGACCATGTTCTTCGGCATCGAGTCCGGCGCCCAGGAGATGCTCGACAACATCAAGAAGAAGATGACCGTGGAGCAGATGAAGGAGAAGGTGCGGCTGGTCCAGTCCTTCGGCATCGAGATCCGGGGGTCCTTCATGGTCGGCATGCCGGGGGAGACGCCGGAGCTCGCCCGCAAGACCATCCGCTACGCCATCGACCTCGAGCCCACCTACGCCCAGTTCACCATCACCACGCCGTTCCCCGGCACCGAGCTTTACGGCGAGGCGGAGAAGTGGGGCACCCTGCGCAAGGAATACAGCGCCTTCAACGAATGGACTCCCGTCTTCGTGCCCAAGGGCTACAAGGACGCGGAGGAAGTGAAGGCCATCCAGGCCGAGGCCTTCCGGCGGTTCTATTTCCGCCCGAAATTCATCCTGAAGAAGGTCCTCTCCATCCGCTCCTGGACCGACCTCACGCGGTATTGGAAGGGATTCCGCTTCATCCTCGGGATGTCGCATTGATGGACCCCGGCGTCGCGCTGGCCGCGATCCTGGTCCTGGCCGCGTTCCTGCGGTTCTACCGCCTCCGCGAGCGCGGCATCCTCCTGTGGGACGACGGCCTGCGCCTTAGGGAAGTCCTCTTCGTCCATGATCTCTCCCTGTTTTTGGAAGGTAACCTTAAGGGCCTCTTCTCCCGACAGGTGGACTTTAAGGCCGCCGCCAAGAATTTCCGCGGCCGTTTTCTGTTCGAGAACCCGCTCAACATTGTTCTCTACGCCATCGCTTCTCGCGCCACGGGAGACATTGAAAACTCGGCCTACGTGATCAACTGGCTTTTCTCCCTGTTTGGAATTTGGTTGGTGTATTCAGTGGGCGCGGCCATGTTTGGATTGAAGGTCGGTCTGATCGCGGCCTTCCTTCTGGCGATTTCCGGCTACCACCTGCTCTATTCCCGTTCCGTGCATGCCGAGGTCACGTCCGGAACATTCCTCATCGGGGCGACGTTTTTTTATTGGAAGAGCTGCGTCCTCCCGGCGGGGGGAAACCTGGCGGCGTTGTCCATTTTCGCCGCAGGATGTCTGGCCGTCTGCTCGTTTTCGGCGAACGTGCGGCAATTCCACGTTCCCTTGCTCTTCATCCTGTTCGAGCTCGCCCGACAATCCTATTTTGCTCCCGGTTTAGATCTTTGGCGCTGGATGGTCCTGGCGTCCGGCATGTTACTGCCATTCTATTTGATTGATGGGTTCCTGGGCATCCTGCGGGAGCTGGGCTACCCCTACTGGACGTTCCTCAAGCAGATCTATGAGCGTTCCGGCCACATGACCCGGCCCGACCTTCTCTTCCGCTCCGCCCTTAACTACGCGGAAACAATCCTGCGCTGCGAAGGTCTTGTCGCGCCCCTTTTCGCGCTGGCGGGGAGCTGGGTCATCCTCCAACAACTCAACTTCCAGGGTTTTATTCTCCTGTGTCTTTTGTGGGTCCCCATCCTGATCTGGTCTTCGCGGCCGCGCTCCCCGGGCTCTGTCCGGGCGGGATCAATGGGACAATATCAATACGCGGTGCCGCGGCTGATCTCGAGCTTCATTTACGGGTTCGTGATCGCCGCGGGCGCGGGCCTGAACCTCCTGCCAAAGCCCCTGCTCGCAGCCGCCCTCGGGATTGCTTTCATCTGGGGGCTCCGGATCGCCCGCATCATCCTGGCGCAGCGCTCGGGATACAAAAAGGCGATCGAATTCATCCGCGCCAACTCGGACGGCGGCCATTTCACGAACGTGATCGAGATCTCGGCTTTCTACGCCGGGAACGAGAGGTCCCACAACGTCTACGAGCTGAAACCGGGCGACGCGAGGCGCCTCTACCGCGAGAAGGGAGTGCGCCACTTCCTCTTCGTCCCCTCCATCCACAAGAACACCGCCCTGGAGGCCCCCATCCCTCCTTTCGAGGAGGCCCTGGCCCGGTCCCGCCCCGTCTTCACCGCGGAAGTCGGCATCGGGGAGTTCAAGCCCGTCCTCGTGGACGAGTACAACAAGCTCGATCCCGAGGTGTTCCGGCCCAACCTCATCGAGGTGCACGACCTCTCCGAATTCCTGGAGCAGGGGGGCTCCCGTGCCTGACGACATGGACATCAGCATCGTCATTCCGGCCTACAACGAGGAGAGGCGCATCGTCCCCACCCTCGAGAAGGTCATCGATTTTGTGGAGGGGCGCCGCCACAAGTCCTTCGAGATCCTCGTGGTGGACGACGGCTCTTCCGACGGGACGGCCGCCGTGGTCGAGAGGTTCGCGGGCCGGGCTCCCGGCCTGAAGCTGCTGCGCAATCCCGTGAACCAGGGCAAGGGCGACACCGTCCGCAAGGGCATGCTTGCCGCCCGGGGAAGGACCGTCTACTTCACGGACGCGGACCTCTCCACTCCCATCGAGGAGCTGGACCGCTTCCTCGCGGAGATCCAGCGGCACGACATCGTGATCGGTTCCCGCGCCATCGACCGCGCCAACATCATGATCCATGAGCCCTTCTACCGCGAAGTGCTGGGCAGGATCTTCTGCGCCTTCGTGCGCTTCGCCTGCGTCCCCGGGTTCGTGGACACCCAGTGCGGGGCGAAGATGTTCACCCGGGAAGCGGCGCAGAGGATCTTTCCGCTCCTCAAGATCTCCCGCTTCGCCTTCGACGTGGAGATCCTCTTCCTCGCCCACCGCTTCGGCTACCGCGTCAAGGAGCTCCCGGTCAAGTGGTATTATTCGGCCGCCACCACGGTCCGTCCTTTCCGGGACGGCCCGAAGATGCTCCGGGACATCCTATCCATCCGCTGGTCCCACAGGAACACCCGGTGAGCTCCGCGCCCGACCTTTCCCTGGTCCTCCCCTTCTACAACGAGGAAAAGAACGTGGAGTGGGTCCTCGAGGAGATGACCGGATCCTTCCGCGGGGCCGGTTTTTCCTTCGAGCTCATCGCGGTGGACAACGGCTCCTTCGACCGCACCGCGGAGCTGATCGACCGGATGATCTCCCGCGACCCCGGGGCCATCCGCAAGGTCACCGTCCCCGTGAACCAGGGCTACGGCCATGGCATTCTTGCGGGGCTCCGGAGCGCCCGGGGGACCTACGTGGGTTATTCCCCGGGTGACGGACAGGTCCCGGCCGGCGACATCGCCAGCGTGTTCCTCAAGGCCAGGGAGCTGGACCTCGATTTCGTCCAGGGGCGGCGCATCCGCAAGGACACACCCCTCCGCCGGATGAACACCCGCTTCTATAACTTCATATTCCACTTCTTCTTCCGCTGCCCGGTCTACGACGTCGGCTCGAACCCCAAGATCCTGCGCAAATCCTGGTATGAAAAGATGAATCTCGTCTCCCGGGACTGGTTCCTGGACGGGGAGATCATCCTCAAGACCCACCTGGCCGGGGGGAGGATGCGGGAATTCCCCGTCGAGTTCCGCAAGCGCGAGGAAGGCAGGTCGAAGATCAACATGGCGGCCGCCTTGCAAATGCTGAAGAACGTCCTGCGCTGGAAACTGAAGACAGTGAGGGGACGATGAGGACGGCCGTCCTCCTGGCGGGGTTCGCCGGCTTCCTCGCCTGCCTGACCGCCCATATACTGGTCTGGAGGCGCCGCAGGCCGAAGAACGACATCCTCTCCCTGTTCATGATATTCATGATCGCGCCCAGCGTCCTTCTGGGCCTGTACGGTCTGGCCGGGGCGGCGGGATGGGCGGCCCCCGGGCTTTTTTCATTCCCCGAGGTCGGCGCGCTTTACCTGCTCCACCTGGCCCTGTCGTCGGCCTACATCCAGACCTATCCCTGCGCCCAGGCGGAGTCGCCCTCCCTCAAAATGATGCTCATCGTATCAAGACACATGCCCCAGGGCGTCTCCGAGAGCGAGCTGGCCAGGCTTTTCGACGACAGCAAGCTGGTCCATTCCCGTTTCCATGACCTCCTGCACACGGGACTCATGGTCGAGAAGGACGGCCGCTACTCGCTTTCTCCCGTGGCCGAGCGCATCATCCGCTTTTTCGTCGTTTACCGCAGGATCCTCGGGCTCCGGTTCAAGGGGGGATAAGACGCCGCTATGGACCTTCTGGTGATCATGGTCTTGGTTCTGGCGGCGTCGCCGTTCATCCTGTTCGCGGTCCATATCGCCGTCTCCCGGCTCATGAAGAATGGTTCGCCCCAGATCGTGGTGTCGCTCTCCATGCTCCTCACCTACGTCCCGGTGGGAACGGTCCTTTGGGTCTCGGCGCTCCGCCACCTGACGGGACAGGGCGGATTTTGCGCGGCGGTCCTGTACTCGTTCATCGTTTACAGCGGCATCGCCTATTCCTACTTCCACCTTTTCAACATGAGCGAAACGGCCCGGCGCATCCGAATCTTTTACGAGATCCACAAGGCCGGCTCCCTGACGGCCGGGCAGATCATCTCCCTGTACGGGACCAACGAGATCATCTCGGTGCGGCTGGGGAGACTGATCGCGGTCAAACAGCTCGGGCGGAAGCGGGGCCTTTACGTGATGGAAGGCCGGACGCTCTACGTCGTGGCCCTGGTGGTCCGGGCCTGGGGAACGCTTCTGGGTTTCTCCTGGGTCAAATAAATGAACTTCGAGCTCATCTTCGCGGCGGGATTGCCGGTCTTCCTGGCCGCCCTGGGCGCGCACGTGCTCCATTGGAGGATCAAGCGGCCGCGCCGGGACGTGGTCGCGCTGTGCGCGACTTTTTTGATCCTGCCGGCGCTTCTGATCTTTTCCATCCCCTTTCTTCCCATCGGCCCCGGCGTCCTGGACCTGGAAGAAGCCTTTGCCGCTTACCTCCTGCACTTCGGCCTTTCGGGGGTCTATATCTCTTCCTACCCCGCTTTTCAGGCCGTTTCACCGTCCCTTCAAATCCTCCAACTTTTCAAGACCAGCGGGTCCGGGGGGTTGAGCCGCGCCGAGATCTTCCAGGGCTTCGACCCAACCTCCATCGTGTCCGCGCGGGTGCGGGACCTGGAGGATTCGAACCTGATCAAAAGGCAAGGCCGGGGCTTCGCCCTTACCTGGCGCGGCCGCGCCGTTGCCGGCCTTTACTCTCTGTACCGGAAAAGTCTGGGATTGAGCGTGAGGGGGGGATGATGCCTTTTTCGGCCCTGGAAAGGGTCCTGGCTTTGGTCCTGCTCTCGCCCGTCCTGCTTTACCTGGTCCATATCCCGGTTTCAAGGAGCTTCCGCGGCCCTCCGCCCCAGGCGGTCCTGACCGTTCTGATCCTCCTGTTCCAGCCCGCGACGCTCGCTCTGGCCTGGCTGCTCATCCGCGGCTCATCGCCGCCGGGGACGCAGAATATCCTGGCCCTGGCTTACGCCCTGCTTGTGAACCTGTCGACCGGCTATGTCTATTTCTTCGTCTTCAGCATGGGAGAGACCGCCCGGAGAATCCGGCTCCTGCACGAGATCCGGGATTCCGGGGTCCCCTCCTCCTACTCGGAGGAAGATGTCCTGGACACGCGCCTGAAACGCCTGCGGGAACTGGGCCAGATCTCCTTCGACGGGCAAAGGTATCGGTTGCGGGGAAAAGTCCTTTACCGGGGCGCCCTGCTTGTGGCCGCTTGGCGGAAAATCCTGGGTCTGAAATGAAGCGGTCCCAAGCGGCGCCGACGGTGGCCGCCGGGTTCCCTCCTTGCTTTGGGCCGGGTTAGCTGTTATAATGAGGAGATAATTCATGGCTGGAATGTTCAAAGTACTCAAAGAAGCCGCGCTCTTCCGGGTCCGCTCGAAAGTGTCCCACCTGATCCTGCACGTCACCAATATCTGCAATTTCAGGTGCAACCATTGTTTCGTCGAGTTCGCGCAAAAACCCATCGACCTCTCTCTGGACGAGGTCGACCAGGTGGCCGGGGTCTATAACGACCTCATCTGGCTGGACATCGGCGGAGGGGAGCCCTTCATCCGCGACGACCTGGACAAGATCGTCTCCAAGTTCAACGCCCGGGAGATCTCCATCCCGACCAACGGGTGGTTCACGGAGAAGATACTCAAGACCCTGGCCTCCATCGAAAGATCGATCGAGCTGGACCGCCTCATCCTGACGATGTCCGTTGACGGCCTTCCCGAGACCCACGACGAGATCCGGGTGAAAAAAGGAAGCTTTGAGAGACTCACGGAGAGCTACAAGGCGGTCCGCCGGCGTTTCCCGAATTTAAGGGTCAAGATCAACACGGTTCTGAACCAGCGCAACTTGAAGGACATCATACCGCTCATGGCCATGATCAAGGAAAATTTCAATCCGTCCTTCCACTCGATATTGTTCCTGCGCGGCTCCACCATCAACCCGGATTACCGCCTGCCGCCCATCGAACAGATCCGGTCCCTCGAGGACGAGATATTCAAGATCCAGCAGGGTTACCTTTACGGAAGAAAAGGGATCCTGTCCGACATCCAGAGGCATTACCAGTCGATCAAGCGGGAGATCGCCGAGCAG
>MGUT01000006.1:12605-12816 GCA_001800095.1 Elusimicrobia bacterium RIFCSPLOWO2_01_FULL_64_13
CCAGGTGATCCCCTGCCTCGGCGGACAGGCCCACCACGTCGTTTACGCCAACGGCGACGTCGCGCCCTGCGAGCTCCTGCCCCCGGTCGGCTCCCTGCGCAAAAAACCCTTGAAGGACATCCTGACCGGGCCCGAATGGGCGGAAGCGGTCCGGCGCATCCGGGCCAAGGAATGCCACTGCACCCACGACTGCAACATGATCGAGAACGTG
>MGUT01000006.1:12838-18591 GCA_001800095.1 Elusimicrobia bacterium RIFCSPLOWO2_01_FULL_64_13
CATGATCGAGAACGTGCTGTTCAACTTCCAGCTCTACCCCAACCTGCTCATGGGCGGAAAGGTCGTCCCGCCCCAAAAACCCGCCGAATAAGCCGTCCCGTCTTGACCCAGGAAACGGCCGCCATCAGCGTCATCATCCCGGTTTACAGGGCGGGCGAGGATCTCATTTCCCTCCTCACCGAGCTGGCCGGCCAGAAGACGGATTTCAGTTACGAAGTCTTGATCGCCGACGACGCCTCGCCGGACGACACGGCCGAACGGATCGAGCGGCACCTGCGGTCCCTTGCCGATCCTTCCTTCCAACTCCTCCGCCTTCCCAAAAACGCCGGTCCCGCCGGGGCGAGGAATTTCGCCATCTCGCGGGCCCGGGGCGGGCTCTATCTCCTGATCGACTCCGACTGCGGGGACGTCCCCAGGGATTACCTGGCGCGGGTCCTTGAAGCGCACCGGCGCCATCCCGACTCCGTCATCGGCGGGGGAGTGGAGGGAAAGGGCTGGGGATGGGTGGCGTTCGCGGACCGATTCTGCCACTGGAGCACCAACATCCCGGGAACGGCCCCGGCGCCCGTCCGGCGCGGGCACCTGGTCACGGCCAACATGGCCATCCCGCGGAAAGTCTTCGAGAAGGTCGGACCTCTCCCGGCCCTGCGGACGGGGGAGGACAGCGCGTTCTGCTTCAAAGCCCGGGCCGAAGGGATCGAGCTCCGCCTTCACGGGGACCTGGTCGTGGCCCACCGGGACCGTCGGACCCTGGGGGATTTTTTAAGCTGCCTTTACTGGGTGGGCCGGGACCGCGCGGATTCGCGCGAGGCCGCCTACGGCCGCGTTCCCTGGTTCCTGAAGTTTCCCGCCCGCTGGTTCATGGCCCCCATGATCGCCGCGGGACTGACCGCCAAGAACGTCGCCGCCTGGTGGCCTCACGACAAAAAAGTCGTATTGGCCCTGCCCCTCATCGCTCTGGGCATGGCCGCGATGGCCGCCGGCGCGGCGGTGGGGCCGAGAGAGGCGCCGTGACCTCCAAAAAGACCTGGGCCGTCCTGGCCTTTCTCCTCTACGCCGCCCTTCAATTTTTTTACCTGGACAAGTATCCCCTGCCCTGGGGGGATGAGTTCTTTTACACCGATCCTTCCTGGCACTTCCTCTCCAAAGGGACATTCGCCAACACCCTGTATCCGCCCTACGTCCATTACGACGTCACCAACGTGGTCTACGGCAGGGTCTTCCTTTTCATCAACGCCCTCATTTTCTCCCTTTTCGACTACAGCCTTTTCACGATCCGGCTCCAGCCGCTGCTCATGGGATTCCTCGCCTTGTTCCTGACCTTCAAGGTCTGTGATAGGATGTTCGGGCGGACCGGGGCCTGGATCGCGGCGGGCCTTCTTTCCTTTTCCGCCATGTTCATCCACGGGTCCCATTCCGGCCGCCCGGAGATGACGGTGGCCGTCCTGACCCTCCTGTCCCTGTTCCTCTTCCAGAAGGGGGAAGAAAAGTCCCGGTATTACTTTTTCGCCGGTCTTGCCGCCACCCTGGCGGTCGACGTCCATCCTCCCAGCGGCATCGTCGCTCCCGGAGGCCTGTGTTTTCTCCTGGCGGTCCGGTTCGCGGCGGACCGCGCCCGGAAAAAGACCTGGAACTGGCGCATGGTCCTGGCGGCGGGGAGCGGCATGGCCCTGGGCGCCTTGTGGTGGCTCGCCGTCCATGTCCTCATCCACCCCGAACTCTACCGGGAGCAGATGGAGCTGAACAAGCGCGTCCAGGTCCCGATGTGGGACAGGTCCCTGCTTTATATCTTCAAGAAGGAGGCCCTCCGCTACTACGGTTTTTTCTGGCAGGGACGCTATCACCGCAACATGCTCTTCTTTTGCGCCCTGATCCTGTCGCTCGCCTGGATCGCCCGAAGGCGCCGCCCGAAGGACGCGGAGTTCCTGGCTTACCTGGCGGGGGCCGCATCCGCCCTCCTGACGGTCGCGGTCAATTCCTTCCCCTATTATCTGGTCGCCGTTTACCCGCTCTTCTGCGCGGCGGCCGGGACGGCGCTTTCGGACTGGGCCGGGTCCCGGGGGTCCTTCCCGCGCAAGGCCGGGATCGCCCTTGGCCTCGCGCTGGCCGCCCTGTACGCGCTCGAGACCGGCTACTGGGCCTATCATTTCCGCAAGGCCGACTACGCCGGCTACCTCGCCAAACTCCGGGCGCACGTGCCGCCCGGCAGGACCCTCATGGTCTCTTCGCCGGTGTGGATCGGGTTCTTCAGAACGCAGCCGACCTTCACCGACAATTATTTCGAGATGATCTCCACGAAATACAAGGACGGGACCCCTTCCTATCCGGAAGAAGTGATGGACAGGATGGGCAGGAACTTCGGGGAGGTCTTCGACAACCTGGGGATCGAGGTTTACGTGGAGGACTCGAACGTCTTTTTTTGGGAGGAGCAGCCGGAGACGATCCGGTTCATGAAGGACCGGGCGCGCCTGGTCGCGGTGATCGAGGACCCGGTCTACGGCAGGGACACTTTCTATCCCGGGACCAAGCGGAGCTTCGTCTATCGCATCCTGCCCGGACCCGGCGAGCAAATCAAGAAGCAAGGAGGTTGAACATGACGAATCGGGAATCCTTCTGGAAGGACCGCCGGGTCCTGGTCACCGGCGCGGGCGGATTTTTGGGCTCCTGGGTCTCCAAAAAACTCGTCGATCTCAAGGCCGTCGTGGTCGGATTGATCCGGGACCGGGACGCGCGCTCTTATTTCGAGACGTCGGGGACCTCCGGACGGGTCACGATCGTGCAGGGGGACCTGGTGGATTACGCCCTGATCGAGCGCGTCCTGGGCGAATATGAGATCGATACCTGCCTGCACCTGGGCGCCCAGGCCCTCGTGACCGTGGCCAACCGCGCCCCCTACACGACCTTCGAATCCAACACCCGCGGCACCTGGAACGTCCTGGAAGCCGCCCGCAAGACCCCGAACGTCAAGAGGATCGTGGTGGCATCGAGCGACAAGGCCTACGGCGCCAAGACCAGGATGCCCTACAACGAGACCGATCCCCTCGAAGGAGACAACCCGTACGACCTCTCCAAGACCTGCGCCGACCTGATCGCGCAGATGTATCACAAGTCCTACGGCCTGCCGGTCACGATCGCCCGCTGCGGCAACCTCTACGGCCCCGGCGACCTGAACTTCGACCGCATCATCCCAGGCACCATGCGTTCCCTGATCCTGGGGGAGAGGCCGGTCATCCGCTCGGACGGCAGCTACATCCGCGATTACTTCTACATTGAGGACGCGGTCGAGGCCTACCTGACCCTGGCCGAGCGCTGCCTGGAACAGAAGGGGGAGGCCTTTAATTTCGGCACCCAGACCCCGACATCGGTCCTGGACCTGGTCCGGGAGATCACCGCGATATCGGGAAAAAAGATCCGGCCCAAGGTCCTGGGGATCGCGAAAGGCGAGATCAAAAAGCAGTACCTGTCCGGCCGCAAGGCAGAAAAGCTCCTGGGGTGGAAGCACCATACTTCCTTACAAGACGCCCTTGGCGCGACCTATCACTGGTACAAAGGATTCCTTTCAGAAGAGGCGAATGCCGGACTTTCTTGACTTTAGACGGAATGTCTGTTAGAATTATCGGGGCTTTTTGCCCTGAACCGGGCCATGCCGGTCCGACGCGGATAGAGAAGGAGATCATTAAATGTCGAAGATCCTGTTCATCAGCGACAACATGCTGGACGAGGGGCTGGGGATCATGTCCCTTAGTTCCTACCTGAAGACCAGCGGCCACGGCGTCGATTTCACCCTCCTCACCGATTTCAATAAAATAGACGATCTTTTCCGCTACATCGACAAGTCCGACCCCGACCTCATCGGTTTTTCCCTCATGACCCCCCAGGTGGACGCCTTCCGTCCCATCACCAACCTGATCAAGAGAAATTCCAGCAGGAAGATCATCTGGGGCGGCCCCCATTGCATGTTCATGGCCGAAGACGTCGCCAAGAAAGAGGCCGTGGACTTCATCTGCGTCGGAGAGGGGGAGGAAGCCCTGCTCCAGCTCATGGACCGGCTGGACGACGGAGGGGACTATTCCGGCATCTCCAATCTTTGGAGCAAAAAGGGCAATACCTGGATCACCAATCCCATCGGCCCGCTCGAGGAGGACCTGGACAAATATCCTCCTCCGGACCGGGATCTTTATTACTCCAAGTACCCCCTGCTCCGCGATTTCGCGGTGAAGCGGTTCATCACCCAGAGGGGATGCCCCTACGATTGCGCCTACTGCTTCGAGCCGTCCTACAAGATCATGTACAAGGGGAAGGGCAAATTGATGCGCCGCAACAGTCCGGCCCGGGCCGTCCAGGAGATCCGGGACGTCATCGCGAAATACCCCACGCGCCTGGTGCACTTCTCCGACGACGTCTTCAATTTGAACAAGGAATGGAACAGGGAATTCTTAAGGCTGTACAAGGAGAACATCGATCTGCCCTGGACCTGCAACGTGGTCGTCCAAGGCATGGACGACGAGCTGACCAGGCAGTACAAGGAAGCCGGCTGCCGGGGAGTGACCTTCGGCCTTGAGACCGGGGTCGAACAGACCCGCATGAAGCTTTTACGGAAACTGACCCCGAACCGGATCTACAGCGAGGTCGTCAAATCCTTCCGGAAGCATGACATCCTGTACATGAGCAACGTGATGTTCATGCTGCCCGACGAGACCCTGGACCACGCCCTCGAGAGCATGAAATTCCAGATCGAGCTCCAGCCCTTCGGCTCCAGGCCCTCCATGCTGAAACTTTACAAGGGCACCGAGCTCGCCCGTTACGCCGTGCTGAACGACCTGTGCGAGGGGGTCGGCGAGTTCACCTACAAGGCGAAGGACGAGAAACAGGAGCACCCGGTCATCGAGAACCTGGAATGGGCGGGACAGCTCTTCATCAAGTTCCCCTTCCTCTTCAAGTACGCCAAGAAGATCATGGCCAGCAGGCTCCTGAAGTTCTTCAACGAGCCCCTCACGCTTTACTACACCTACTGGCACAACGTCGTGTTCTTCAAGATCCCGCCCATCCAGGCCCTCCGTTATTTCCTGGCTTCCAGGGAGGCCTTCACCAAGGGGATGGGCAAACAGCAGGTCGACAATTTCAAGCCGATCGACTCCAAGGAAGGCCAGCTGCCCGTCACTTTCCAGCCCAGCGCCGAGAATATAAAAGCCGCCGTATGACGGCGGCCCCTTGACGAAGGCCTCCGACAGCCGGGGCTTTTTTCAATCCCGCAGGCCCAGCCATGACTGACAGCTACAAAATCCAAAAGAACCAGTTCGAGGAGATCAGCAAGATCTACGATGACGTCTACCACGACATCATCTCGGCGACCCACCGGGTCTCGCAGGAGATCTACTACGGCCGCTGCAAGGGCAAAAGGGTGCTGGACATCGGCAACGGGGGCCAGCCCCCCGAGAGCGTCATGGGCGGCGAGATCGCCGGGACCCTGAAGAGTTTCGTCGGCATCGACCACAGCCTGGCCATGATGCGGAAAACAAAGGACGCCTTCAGCAAAGTCGTGGGCGACGCCGTCAATCTGCCCTTTAAGGACGACTCCTTCGATTACGTCCTGGTCAACGGCCTCCTGCATCACCTGGGCTATCAATCCAGGGAGGACAACCGGCGGAGGGTCCAGCGGTTCGTGCGCGAGGCCTTGAGGGTGTGCGCGCGCGAGCTCATCATCTACGAACTGTTCCCCCCGCCGTTCCTGGAGAACATGGAAAGGGCCGCGG
>MGUT01000006.1:18607-22831 GCA_001800095.1 Elusimicrobia bacterium RIFCSPLOWO2_01_FULL_64_13
ACCGTGTATTTCGTGATCCCGAAGCGGGCCGGCTGACCGGCGGGACCCCCCGTGCAAATTTACTGTCCGACCCGCATAATGTATAATGGTACGCTGCTATGATCATCAGCAAGACCCCCTTCAGGATCTCGTTCTTCGGCGGAGGGACCGACTACCCCGCCTGGCTGAAGGAGAACAACGGGGCCGTCCTGGCCACGACGATCGACAAATACTGCTACATCACCCTCCGCACCCTGCCGCCCTTCTTCGAATACAAATCGCGGATATCCTACTCGGCCCAGGAACTCGTCAACAAGGTGGACGAGATCAACCACCCGTCGGTGCGGGAGTGCCTGAAGTTCATGCGCGTCAATCAGGGCATCGAAATCCACCACGACGGCGACCTGCCGGCCCGCACGGGCCTGGGCTCGAGCTCGTCCTTCACCGTGGGGCTCCTGCACAGTCTCTTCGCGCTCAAGGGCGAGATCGCGTCCCAGACCGAGCTGGCCAAGCTCGCCATCCACGTCGAGCAGAACCTGATCAAGGAGAACGTGGGCTGCCAGGACCAGATCCTGGCCGCGTTCGGCGGGTTCAACCTGGTCGAGCTCAAAGTCGGAAACGATTTCAGGGTCTCTCCCATCGTCATGCCCGCGCAAAGACTCAACGATTTCCAAAGCCACCTGATGCTCATCTTCACGGGGTTCTCGCGCATCGCGTCCGAGATCGCCCGGAAGCTGGTGAAGAAGACCGCGAAGAAGAAGACCGAGCTCAAGACCATGCATTCCTTCGTTTATGAGGCGATCAAGATCCTCAACGGGAAGTCGGGACTCAAGGACTTCGGAAGGCTTTTGCACGAAAACTGGAAATTGAAGCGCAGCCTGACCGACAACATCACCACCCCCGTCATCGACGACCTCTACGCGGCCGCGATGAAAGCGGGCGCCCTGGGGGGGAAGGTCCTGGGAGCGGGCGGCGGGGGGTTCATGCTGATATACGCCGAGCCCCAAGCCCAGCCCCGGATCAAAAAAGCGCTCAAAAAGTTCCTCCACGTCCCTTTCAACTTCGAGGGTTCGGGAAGCCAGATCATTTTTTACAAACCCGACGAGAACTGGAAATCATGAACCGACCCGCAAAAGGACGCCGCCTGACGACGGCCGGCGCGCGATGACCATGGACCCCGTCTGCAGGCAGATCCGCGTCGACATCCTGGACGCGTCCCGGGAAAGCGGCCACGGCCATATCCCCACCTGCTTTTCCATCGTCGAGATGGCCTACGCTTCCTACCAGGTGATGAGGCACGACCCCAAGAACCCCGCGTGGAACGAGCGCGACATCTTCATTTTAAGCAAGGGCCACGCCTCCCTCGGGCTTTACTGCGTCCTGGCGAGGCTCGGTTACTTCGCGATCGAGCGCGTCAAGACCTTCGGCGCGTTCATGTCGGACTTCGGCTGCCACCCGGACCGCCTCAAGGTGCCCGGGGTGGAAGTCTCGACCGGTTCGCTGGGGCACGGGATCGGCGTCGGGGTGGGGATGGCCCTGGCCTTCAAAATCTCCAAGAGCCCCCGCCGCGTGTTCTGCCTCATAGGCGACGGCGAAGCCAACGAGGGTTCGGTGTGGGAAGCGGTGATGGTGGCCGTGGACCGGAAGCTCTCCAATCTGACGATCCTCTACGACAGCAACGCCTCGCAAATGAGGTGCATGCACCTGGCCGCTCCCGCCGGCCGCTTCAAGGCGTTCGGCTGCGACACCGTGGAAGTCGACGGCCACGACGCCGGCGCGCTGGCGAAAGCGCTCAAGGCGGCTTCGGACCGGCCCCGGGTCCTGGTCGCCGACACCAAAAAAGGGTTCGGCTGCAAGACCCTGGTCGAGAACGTTTACGAGTGGCACCGGCGGTCTCCCACCGAGCAGGAACATAAGATGCTTCTGGCGGAATTGAATGCGCAAACAATTTAAAGCCACGGTCTCGGAGCTGGCCGCCAAGGACGACAAGCTCGTCCTGATCCTGGGCGACATCAGCGTCTATCTCTTCAATGATTTCAAGCAAAAGCATCCCGACCGCTTTTACAACATGGGCATCTGCGAGAACACGCTGATCAGCGCGGCGGCGGGCTTGAGCTCGCAGGGTTTCTTCCCCTTCGTGCACACGATCGCTCCCTTCATCACCGAGCGCAGCTTCGAGCAGATCAAGGACGACATGTGCTACAACCAGTTCGGGGGGAACATCGTCTCGATCGGCGGGTCGTTCGATTACGCCTGGGACGGGGCCACCCACCATTGCTATACGGACCTGGGCATCCTAAGGATGCTGCCGGGCATGGAAGTCCTCCAGCCGGGTTCGGCCAAGGAAGTGGACATCCTGGTCCGCAAGCTTTACAGGAACGGAAAGCCGACCTATTTCAGATTGTCGGACAACCCGCACGCGATCGACGTCCCCTGCGAGTTCGGCAAGGGCGTCGTCCTGAAGGAAGGCCGCTCGGGCCTGACGGTCATGACCGCGGGGCCTCTTTTGGGGAACGTCCTCGAGGCCTGCAGGGACCTGGACGTCAACTTGGTCTATTTCCACGCGATCAAACCCATCGATAAGGACGTGATCCTGAAATTCAAGGACAGCGAGATCCTGGTCGTCCACGACGCCTGGGGCCTGTACGAGGCCGTTTGCAGCATCGGGAACCTGTCGGCGTCCTACCACGGCATCCCCCAGGACCAGTTCTGCACCTGGTACGGGAAGGTCGCCGACGTCCGCAAAATGATCGGACTCGATCCCGCCTCCATACGGGAGATCGTGAGCCATAAGATCCGGTCCGGACCCCAGGCCGCGAAGTGACGCCCGAGGCGCCGTCCCTTGCCGCCCCGACCCGCCTCCCCCAAGGGAAGAGAAGGAGAGCCATGAGAACTTTGATAAGATATTATCAGGACGTGAAATTCGGCGTCAACATGCTGCGCTACAAACTCTACGGCCACCGTTTTCCCGCCCACGTCGCCATCGCCGTCACCAACCGCTGCAACCTGAAGTGCCCCTACTGCTTCTACGGCTATACCCTCTATAAAGAGGACAAGGTCACCACCCGGGAGCTTTTTTACCTCATCGACGAGCTCTGCAGGAGAGGGACCGCCTACATCAACCTGAACGGGGGGGAACCCCTGTTGAGAAAGGACATCGGGGAGATCGTCGACCGCATCACCGGCAAAGGCATGAGGTGCAGCGTCAGCACCAACGCCATACTGCTGGAGGACAGGATCGAGGAATTGAAAAAAGCGAACGTCAGCGTGCTCAATATCAGCCTGGACGGCAACGAGGAACAGCACCGCAAGAACCGGGGCGATATCAGCTACGCCAAAGTCATCAAGGGCATCGACGCGGCCCACAGGCACGACATCCCGGTCGCCATCTGCACCGTCCTGACCAAGGACAACAAGGACTGCGTGGACGAGATCGTCCGGCTCGCCAAGGACAAGGGCGTCTATTCCATTTTCCACTTCCTCTACGAAAGACTGGACCCCAAGGACGCCGAGCCCAACCAACTGACGCGGGAAGAAGAGATCGCGATCATGGACAAGATCATCGCGTACAAAAAACAGGGCTATCCGGTCCATTACAGCGACCGGATCCACGAATATATCAAGAAATGGCCGATCCAGGGCAGCCGTTTGATGCTGGACGGGAACGCGAAGCAAGCGAAGGACGACAAGGATTTCAGGATCATCCCCTGCGTGGCGGGGGACCTGTACACCTGGATCGACGCCAACGGCAAATTCTGGCCCTGCGCGGTCCTGTCGGGACAAGTGAACGCGCAAAGCTTCGCCGAAGTCGGCTTTGAGAAAGCCTGGAATGAAGTCCCCAAGAACCGCTGCCAAAGCTGCTCCTTTTTCCACCAGGCCGAGATGAACATGCTGTTCTCCCTGGAGATCCGGGGCTGGCTCGACATCGTTTCCTCAAAATTCATCCGTCCATAACCGCCGCCGATGGCCTCTCAATTTTATAAGGACAAAGTCGTGCTCGTCACCGGCGGCACCGGTCTGGTCGGCACCCATCTATTGCTCCAGCTGATCCATCAGGGCTGCCGCCTCCGCGTTCCCATCCACCGCAGTCCGCCCACCGTGGAGCATCCCTCCATCGAGACTTTTCCAACCGACCTGTCCGATCCGGGCGAATGCGAGAAGGCCTGCCGTGGGGTCGACTTCGTTTTCCACGCCAGCGGCTCGGTGGGCTCGGCCGGCGTGGGTCCCATGGGCATCATGGAATCC
>MGUT01000006.1:22865-28833 GCA_001800095.1 Elusimicrobia bacterium RIFCSPLOWO2_01_FULL_64_13
ATCCCTCTTATTTCGGCTACGGCTGGATGAGGCGCTACCTGGAAAGGCTGGGGGAATTCGTCCATTCCCATTCCGGGATGAAGGTCGCCGTCCTCCGCCCCACCGCCGTCTACGGCTCCTGGGACCGCAGCAACCACGTGATCCCCGCCCTCATCGCGAGGGCGTTCAAAAAAGAAGATCCTTTCGTGGTCTGGGGATCGGGTGAAGAGGTCCGCGACTTCGTCCACGCCGCGGACGTCGCCCGGGCCTGCCTGATCGCCCTGGAAAAGCACGCCGAGAACGATCCCATCAACATCGGCTACGGGAAGACCATCAGGATCAAGGAGCTGGTCGGCCATGTTCTGAAGCTGACCGGACACCGGGACGCCAGTGTGGTCTTCGACGCCTCGAAACCGACCACCATCCCTTTCCGGATGGTGGACACGGCGAAAGCCAAAAAGATCCTGGGATTCGAGACCCGGGTCTCCCTGGAAGAGGGCCTGAAGGACGCCGTCGAGTGGCGCAGAAAGACGAATTTTTGAACACCCTCCGAGACCAGGTCGTGATCGTGACCGGCGCTTCCAGCGGAATCGGGGAAGCGACCGCCCTGCTCCTTGCGGAAAAGGGAGCCAAGGTCGTTCTGGCTTCCAGGAACGCCGGAAAACTGGCGCTCCTGGCGAAACGGATCGAAGAAAAAGGCGGAAGCTGCCTGGCCGTGCCCACCGACGTGACCTCTCCCGAAGGAGTCGGGAACCTGCTCCAAAAAACCCTGGACCGCTTCAAAACGGTGGACGTGCTCGTCAATAACGCCGGGGTCTCGCTGGTCAAACCGGCCGCGGACACGGCCGAAGCCGAGATGCGGTCGGTCATGGAGACCAATTTTTGGGGCCCGGTGCGCTGCGCGAAGGCCGTCATCCCGACGATGACCGCCAAGGGCAAGGGACAAATATTGAATATCCTGTCCCAATCTGGTAGAATAGGTACTTCTTGTCAAAGTTTTTATTCGGCGAGCAAGTTCGCCCTGGCCGGATTCAGCGAATCATTGCGTCAAGAGTTGAGGCCTCACGGGATCGCGGTGTCGATGGTCTTCCCGGGATTCGTCCAGACGCCCATGTCCGAAGCGCCGCTCAAAGCGGCCAGAAAAGCGGGGATATCCCTTCACCCGGTATCGGCCGGAACCGCCGCTGAACACATAGTCAAAGCCATCCGATGCAGGAAAGAGGAGGTCACGTTCCCAGCGATGAGCCGGCTGATGATCATCGCTCACTTTTTTTGCCCGAAGACCGTCGAAAAACTGATCTCCATGCTTCGAAAAAGGATGTACGGATGAAAGTCCTGTTGATCGCCCCTTCCTTCGACCCCATCGGCCAGGGGCACGGCTCCAAACGGAGGAAAGGCACCCGCTACGGGTTCTGGGCTTCCTACACGGCCGCCCTGCTCTCCGGCATCATTAAAAAGATGGGCCACCAGTTCGAATACATCGACGCGCCCATGCTCATGTGGTCCAACGCGGAGATCGTGCGGAGGATCGCCGAGGCCCGGCCGGACATCATCGGGATCAGCGCCGTCCTGGCCTTGAAGGACTCGGTGATCGAGCTCGCCCGGGCCATCCGCGCCCAGGCCAAGGTCGACGCCCCGATATTCCTGGGCGGGCTTCTGGCCACGTCGTTCGGGGAAAGGGTCCTGTCGGAGAACCCGGAGATCGACTACGCGGTCGTGGGAGAGGCGGAAGAGACGATCCAGGAGCTTCTAAAGAAGATCGAAGCCGGGGAATCCATGGAAGGCGTCCGGGGGATCATTTACCGGAACGGCCCCGGGATCGTGCGCAATCCGGACCGGCCTCCCATCAAGGACCTGGATTCCCTGCCGTCTCCGGACTGGTCGATCTTCGACCTGAAGATGTACCGGCCCATCCCATTCCAGAACAAGCGCCTGCCGATCATCCCTTACATGGCCTCCAGGGGATGCTCCTACAGTCTGTGCACCTTCTGCTACGAGTCCGCGCCCTTCGCGCCGCCCTGGCGCCGCCATTCGCCCCAGAGGGTCGTGCGCGACATCCAGGAAGCCGTGGAGAGATACGGCGTGCGCGAAGTGGCCTTCTTCGACGACATCTTCCTCATCAACGAGCGCTGGGTCCTGGAATTCTGCGGCCTCCTCCGGGAAAAAAAGATCGACATCGCCTGGTCCTGCCTGGCCTACGCCAAGAGCATGACCAAAAAGATGGTCGAAGCCGCGGCGAAGGCGGGATGCTGGTCCATCTACCTGGGATTCGAATCCGCCAACCAGGAGACCCTCGACAGGATCAAGAAGGGGCTGTCCATGGAACAGGTGCGGGCCGCCATCGGCTGGATGCATGAATACCGGGTCGACATCCGCGGCTCTTTCATCCTGTCGCTGCCGGGCGAGAGCCCGGAGAAGGCGATGAACAGCGTCCGTTTCGCCGTCGAGAACGACCTGACCTACGTCCTTTTCCTTCCTTACTTCCCCGAATACGGGACGCCCCTTTACAACGAAGTGGCGGCCAATGAGGTCGTCGTGGACGAATACAAGGGCCGGGCCAACGCGCAATACGTGCCCCCGGGGTACAAGGACGAGGCGGAGGTCATGAGAACGATCCGAAAAGCGTATCAAAAATTCTATCTCCGTCCGGCTTACGTGTGGAAACACTTGAAGCGCATCCGGACCCCGGACGACGTCAGGCATTACTACGAAGCCCTTCATTTCGTGACGGGCCTCTCCTCCTGAACATGGGCGGAAAAAGACCCGGCGTCACGCTTTACATCCCCACCCTCAACGAATACGAGGCCATGAAGGTCATCATGCCCCAGATCAGGAAAGCGTGGTACGACCAGCTTCTCATCGTGGACGGCGGCTCGACCGACGGGACCCTGGAATACTGCAAGGAGCACGGGTACCCGGTGGTCATGCAGTCCCAGCCCGGCAAGGGCCTCCCCAACGCCACGCTCGACGCTTTCCGGCTCTTCGACCAGGACATCTTCATCGCCTTCAGCCCCGACGGCAACAGCATCGCCGAGCTCATCCCGCCCCTGGTCGACAAGATGATGGAAGGATACGACATGGTCATCGTGTCGCGGTACCTGGACGGGGCCAAGAGCGAGGACGACGATTTCCTGACCGCCATAGGCAACAAGACCTACACCTGGCTGATGAACACCCTGTTCGGCTCCAAACTCACCGATTCCCTGGTCATCTACCGGGCCTTCACGCGGGAAGCGATGCTGAAGATGGAGCTGAACGTCCAGACCGACGAGAACTGGGTCCGCAAACATTGGGGCTTGAGCACCACCTGGGAGATCGCCTCTTCCATCCGCAGCGCCAAGCTGGGCCTCAAAGTGGGGGAGATCCCCGGCGACGAACCCATAAGGATCGGCGGCGTGCGCAAGATGAGCATCATCTTCAACGGCATCGCCGGCCTCTTCCAGATCTTCTACGAATATTTCATGGGCATGCGCGTCTTCAAAAGAAGGCCCCCGGAAGGCCTTTCAGTCTCCCGTTGAGCCTCCCGCCCGCAAAAGCTCCTCCCGGAAAATTGTTCGACCGCCCGGCCCTGCTCGGCCTGGCCGCCTCGCTCCTGATCCTTTTCGCGCTCCAGGGTTTCTTCTTCTCCCACATCTCCACGTCCTGGCGGACCCACCTCTACCCCCTGGACAGCATGAACGACACCCGGGGGACGATCTGGTTCTCCCTGCACCTGCAGAAGAAGGGGCCTTACGGGAAGCCGGACCCCCACCCCCTCTTCGCCTTGAACGATCTCCTGGCCAAGCCGCCCCTCTCTTCCATGATCTTCAACTGGTTCCTGCCCGAACTGGACCACGAATTCGACGTGACCTACGAGGACTATAAAAGGGTGGTCATCTTCCAGATGCTCCTGACGGTCCTGATCGCCGTCCTCCTGTTCTCCACGGCCAAGATCGCCACGGCCAGCAACGCGGCCGCGACCCTGACGTCCCTGTTCTACGTCCTGGACCTGCCTTCGGTCACCATGGGATTCTACATCTACACCGACCTGATCTTCACGTTCTTCCTGGTCGCGGGGCTGGCAAGCTTCATATTAAGCTTCGAGGGGGCGGTCCCGCCCCTTTTGCGCCGGGTCCTTTTCATCGGCTCGGCCGTGTGGTGGGGACTGGCGACCCTGACGCGGCTCAATTCGCTGTATTTCTTCGCGCCCGTGGCCGTCGCGGCGGCGGCGGCGGTCCTCAAGGAAAGATCCGCCGGACCGTCGCGGTTTTGGGGCGCGGTCAAGCCGTTCCTTAAAAGATACGCGGTGTGGTTCCTGGTCTTCGGCGGGATCGTGAGCTGGCGCCATTACCAGGTCTGGCGGCTCACGGGCAAGGCGTTCTTTTCCCTGAACGGGATCTACGCCGCCGGCTCCAAGGCCGAGATCATGTCGGAAGTCGAACGTATCTCTTTCGGCGACGCCTACGGCAGGTATATGGCGCGGGATTTCCTGGACAAGGTGCACGAAAGCGGGGACGACGTGGACAGGATCATCGAATTGAATCAAACAGCCGCCGAGGAATACGTCAAGACGGCCAAGGCCCATCCGGCCATCGTCTTCCGGCAGTTCCTGATCCACGCCAGCCGGCTCTTCAACACGGCGGGACGGACGCAGATCGGCGACGTCCTCGGAGAGCAGCCCTCCATGCTGATCGACCGGAACCTGGTCGCACGGCCCTGGCTGATGCTGAAGCCGGAAAATTTAAAGATCATCCTGGGCCATCCCCGGGAGACCGGATTGATCTGGGTGGTCTGGGTGTGGACCCATCTTTTCTTCCTGTACGTCTGCTCCGCCGCGGCCGCGCTCTTCGTCCTCAAACGCCTGGTCCGGGGGGACCTGGGGTTCCCGCTCTGGGCCTTCACGGCGTTCCTGTTCTTCGGTTATCTCGCTTTTTTCTACAGCCTGGTGAACGGGGTCGTGCGCTACAGGGTCCCGATCATTCCGGAACTGGCCCTCTTGGCGGGATGGGGGGGGACTTTAATATCGGAGAGGATGAGGCGGGGGAGGGCTTAACCGGCCGCCGGGACCGCCTTCCCGCCGGGGTCATTGAAGATATCGTAGCGTTTGCCGGTCCGGTCCCGGTTCTCCCTGTACCATTTCATCAGGTCCTTGACGCCCTCTTCGATCGTGACCGCGGGTTTGAAACCGATGGCTTTCGCCCTGGAAACGTCCATCACCCTCTTCCTGTCTCCTGAAGGCTTGGAGGTGTCCCAAACGACCTTGGGTCTGGGATCCATCTGGCCGGTGATGATCTCGACCAGCCGGCGGATGGAAGTCCCGGCCCCGCTGCCCAGGTTGAGGATCTGGCCGCCGCCCTTCTCCACGGCGAGCAGCATCCCGCGGGCGACGTCCTCGGCATGGATGAAATCCCTCTCGGCGGAGCCGTCGCCCCAGACCACGAAGGGGTCCTCGCCGCTGACGGCCCGTTTGATCAAAGAAGCCATCACGGTCGCGTTCACGGAATCGAAATTATCGTAAGGGCCGTAGACGTTGGCGGGCCGGACGATGGTGATGTCCTTCCAGCCGTATTCGATCTGATAGGCCTGGGCCTGGAGTTCTCCCATCCTTTTGGCCCAGCCGGCGAACCAGTCGTTCTCCGACGGGAAGGTCTTCCAGACGTCGTCCTCATGGAAGACCTCGGCGGGAGAATAGACCCCGACCGTGCTGGTGAAGAGATACCTCTTGACCCCCGCCTGGCGCGCCGCTTCCATCAGATTGGTGTTGAAGGTGATCATGGGCACGAAGAAACTGGCTGGCCGGGTCTTGGTGACGGCCGGAGAGCCCTTGACGCAGAGGAGGTTGAAGACGGCGTCCATGCCCCGGCAGGCGTCCAGGCAATTGTCGAACGACCTTAGATCGGTCCGCTTGAATTCCGCCTTGGGATTGGCCCGGGAGGCATCGTCCAGGGAGGCGATCCGGACATGGGCCCCTTGTTCCAGGAGCATCCGGACCAGGGGGATCCCGACCATT
>MGUT01000006.1:28844-34783 GCA_001800095.1 Elusimicrobia bacterium RIFCSPLOWO2_01_FULL_64_13
GAACATGGTTTTAGAGGGATGATTTTATAGAATTTGATCCCCCTTGTCAAGAATCGGTCTATTTCATCGACGAAAAAGCCGGGGAAATTCTTGTTAAAGGGCCGCTGGTCTGCTATACTTATATGATGTTTTCAGGAGGGGTTTTTCCTTGCCGCAGAAAATAAAAGTAGGGCTCGTCCAGATCAACAACAGTTTTTCCAATCAGAATTACCTGCCTTATTCGATTGGCATTCTTCTCTGTTACGCCGGTAAATTCCTCAAGAACAAGGACCGTTTCGAGTTCTCCCTGCCCCTGTACAAGCGCCTGCCGCTCGACGAAGGGCTGCGCCGGCTGGAAGGGTCCGACATCGTCTTTTTCAGCGTTTACGTGTGGAATTTCCGCATCTCGACCGAACTGGCCAAGGCCCTCAAGCAGCGCCGGCCCGGGACCCTGGTCATTTTCGGCGGCCCCCACGTGCCCGACCGTTCCGATGATTTCATGCGGAAGTACCCGTTCATCGACGTCGCCTGCCACGGCGAAGGGGAACAGGTGTTCGCCGCGCTCCTCGAGAATTTCGACGCCGGGAACTGGGACAAGGTCCCCTCCATCTCCTTCATCGGCAAGGACGGCGAGGTCGTCAACCATCCCAAGGCCGAGCGGCTGAAGGACATCGCGGTCATCCCTTCGCCTTACCTGGAAGGGGTCTTCGAACCGCTCATGAAGACCCATCCCCAGGAGCACTGGATCGCGCTCTGGGAGACCAACCGCGGCTGCCCCTTCTCCTGCACGTTCTGCGACTGGGGTTCGGCCACCCAGAGCAAGGTCTTCCAGTTCGACATGGAGCGCATCTTGAAGGAGGTCGACTGGTTCGCGCGGAACAGGATCGAGTTCGTTTTCTGCGCCGACGCCAATTTCGGGATCCTGCCCAGGGACCTGGACATCGCCGAATACTGCGCCCGGACCAAGAAGAAGACCGGCTATCCCCAGGCCCTTTCGGTCCAGAACACCAAGAACGCCACCGAGCGCGCCTACATGGTGCAGAAGATCCTTTCCGACGCGGGCCTGAACAAAGGCGTGGTCATCTCGCTCCAGTCGGTCAACCCCGGCACCCTCAAGGACATCAAGCGCGCCAACATCAGCACCGAATCCTACCAGGAGCTGCAGAGGCGCTTCACCCGCGACCGGGTGGAAACGATGTCCGACCTGATCCTGTGCCTGCCGGGGGAGACCTACGACACTTTCGCCGACGGGGTCAATTCGGTGATCGAGAACGGCCAGCACAACCGCATCCAATTCAACAACCTTTCCATACTCCCCAACGCGGAAATGGGGGACCCCGAATACCAGAAAAAGCACGGCCTGGTCATGGTGGAGTCGAAGGTCGTGAACATCCACGGCGCGAAGGCCTCCTCCAAGGACGAGATAGAGGAGACCCAGGTCCTGGTGGTGGGCTCCGGCGCCATGCCCAAGGAGGACTGGGTGAGGACCCGGGCCTTCTGCTGGATGGCGGCCCTCCTGCACTTCGACAAGATCGCCCAGATCCCGATGATCCTTCTGCGCGAGGTCTGCTCCTTGAGCTACCGCGAGATGGTCGAGGTCTTCCTGGAATCGCCGCTCAAGGAATATCCCATCCTGAACGAGATCCGGAACTTTTTCATCGACAAGGCCCGGGACATCCAGAACGGGGGCGTCGAATACCGCTACTCCGACGAATGGCTGGGGATCCATTGGCCGGCCGACGAATACATCTTCATCAAGTTGAGCGCGGAAAACAAGCTGGACGCGTTCTACAAGGAGCTGGAAGGCCTGCTGGCGGACGCCATCAAGAGCAGGTTCGTCGAAATCCAGGCCGATCTCCTGCACGAGGCGGTCCATCTGAACCGTTCCCTGGTCAAACAGCCCTTCCAGACCGCGGACCTGGACGTCGAGCTTTCCTATAATCTCTGGGAATTCTACAGGTCCGTCCTCACGGGACAGAAGATCCCCCTGGAGAACAAGAAGTCCCGCTACCATATCGACAAGACCCGCCAGAGATGGCTGTCCTGGGACGACTGGTGCCGGGAAGTGGTCTGGTACGGCAACAAGAAAGGCGCCTACCTCTACGACGCCGGCCAGTCCATGGAGACCGACATCTCGCGCCTGGCCGGACATACCTGAACCATCCCCCCTCCCATGATCAAGTATTTCCTGGCCGAAGACACGATCGACTCGAAGGACATCGACCGCCTGATCGCCTGGCTCAAAGGCGCCCCCCGCCTGACGAAGGGCGAGGTCACCCTCGAATTCGAGGCGAGGTGGAGCGGGTGGGTGGGGAAGAGATATTCCGTATTCAACAACTCCGGCTCCTCCGCGAACCTCCTCATGTACGCGGCCCTGGACCTGTCGGGAAGGCTGAAGAACAAGAAAGTGATCGTGCCTTCGGTGGGGTGGGTCACCTCGGTGGCCCCGGCGATGCAGTTCGGCTTCCAGCCCATCATGTGCGAGGCGGACCCCGACACCTTCGGCCTCGATCTGGACCACCTGGAGTCCCTGCTGAAAAAACACAGGCCCGGGTCGGTGCTCCTGGTGCAGGTCCTGGGCGTGCCCCACAAAATGGCCCGGATCATGGCCCTGAAGAAAAAATACGGGTTCATATTGATGGAGGACGCCTGCGCGGCCATCGGCGCGTCGTGGAGGGGGAAAAAAGCGGGCGGTTTCGGGGACCTATCGAGCTTCTCGTTCTACTTCGGCCACCAGATGTCCACGATCGAGGGCGGCATGGTCTCGACCGATGACCCGCGGTTCCGCGACCTGCTCCTGATGCTCCGCAGCCACGGCTGGGGAAAGGACCTGGAGCCCGCGGCCCGCCAAAAGCTGGTGAGGAAATATAAGATCGACGATTTCCACTCCCCTTTCGTCTTCTATATCCCCGGTTTCAACCTGCGTTCGACCGACTTGAACGCCTTCATCGGCCTGGGCCAATTGGACAAACTGGATTGGATCATTTCGCGGCGGCAGGAGAACCACCTGCGGTTCAAGGAGCGCCTGGACGGAAAACTGTACGTCCAGAAGCCCGACCCGGGCTCGGTCATCTGCAGCATTCATTTCGGGGCCCTGGCCAGGGACGGGGCCCAGCGCCGGAGGATCGTCAAGGCCCTGGTGGACAACGGGATCGAGACCCGCATATTCTCCGCGGGGAACCTGGGGCTCCATCCTTTCTGGACCGACCGCTACAAAAGGGCCAGTTTTCCCATGGCGGACCGCATCCACCACACGGGGTTCTTCCTGCCCAACAACCCTTCTTTGAAGCCGGAGGACGTGGACTTCATCGCGGACGTGGTCGAAAAAGCCCTGTGAACCCTAAAAAGATCCTGGTGACGGGCGGGGCGGGTCTCCTGGGATCGGCCTTGAAAGGGCTTTGCCCGGAAGCCGTCTACGTCACGCGCGAAGACGCCGACCTGACCGATCCCCGCCGGACGCGCGAACTGTTCGAATCGATCAGGCCCGAGGCCGTCCTCCATTGCTCCGCCAGGGTCGGGGGCGTGAAGATCAACGCCGAGAAAGGGGACGAGATGTTCGCGGAGAACGTCCAGATCAACGCCAGCGTCCTTTCCGCCGCCAGGATCTCCGGCGTCAAAAAACTGATCTCGGTCCTCTCCAGCTGCGCCTATCCGGACTCCCCCGACAGGCCCTTGAGCGAAGACGACCTGCACCGCGGCTTCCCTTTCCACGGGCACCTGGGCTACGCCTATTCGAAGCGGGCCTTGGACGTCCTCACGCGCCTGATCTCCGAGCGGCACGGCCTGGCCTATACCACCATCACCCCGGCCACGATGTTCGGCCCCCACGATTCCTGGGACCTGGACAGCGCCCACGTCATCGGCGCCCTGATCTCCAAGTGCCGCGACGCCAAGAGGAACGCGACGGCCCTGGAGGTCTGGGGCTCGGGCCGGGCCGTCCGGCAATTCATCTGCTCGGCGGACGTGGCCCGCGTCATGCTGGCGCTTCTGGACAGGATCGACGGGCCCCGGACCACCATCGTCGCGCCGGACGAGGGGATCTCCATCCGGACCCTGGCGGAGACCATCGCCCGCGCGATGGACTTCCGCGGTCCCGTGGTCTTCGACGAGTCCAAACCCGAAGGCCAGGCCGTGCGGGTCTTGAAAAGCGGCCGGTTCGAAAAACTCTTTCCGGATTTCAAATTCACTCCATTGGAAAAAGCGCTCGGGGAAACGGCTCGATGGTTCGAGTCCAACGTCCCGGCGCGGGAAAAGGCGGGGAAAAGATGAAAAAGACGAGAGTCCTTGTGACGGGCGGGGCGGGCTACATCGGCTCGGTCCTGGCGCCCGCTCTGCTCCGGAAAAATTACGCCGTGACGGTGCTCGACAAATTCATGTTCAATCAGTCGAGCCTGATGGACGCCTGCTCCTTCGAGGATTTCCGGATCGTCCGCGGGGATTGCCGGGACGAGAAACTCGTCAAGGGGCTGATCAAGGACGCCGACGCGATCATCCCTCTGGCGGCGCTGGTGGGCGCCCCCCTCTGCGACCAGAACAAGGCCGAGGCCGTGTCCATCAACCTGGAAGCGATCAGGATGATCTGCCGGCTGGCCTCCAAGTCGCAAATGATCCTCTATCCCACCACCAACAGCGGCTACGGGATCGGAGAGAAGGGGAAGTTCTGCACGGAGGAGTCGCCCCTGCGTCCGGTCTCTTTATACGGCGTGGTGAAGAACGACGCGGAAAAGGCCGTCCTGGACCGGGGGCACTCCATCACATTCCGCCTGGCCACCGCCTTCGGGGCTTCGCCCAGGATGAGGCTGGACCTGCTCGTGAACGATTTCGTCTACCGGGCCTATTCGGACAGGGCGGTCGTGATCTTCGAAGGGCATTTCAAGCGCAACTATATCCACGTGCGCGACATCGCCAAGGCGTTCATCCATGGGATCGAGAATTTCAGGAAGATGAAGGACCGGCCTTACAACGTGGGGCTGGAGGACGCCAACCTTTCCAAGATCGAGCTCTGCCGGGAGATACAAAAACAGATCCCCAAGTTCGTTTTCATGGAGTCCCCGATCGGGGAGGACCCGGACAAGAGGGACTATATCGTCTCCAACCGGAGGATCCTGTCGACGGGCTACAAGCCGGACTGGACGATCGAAAAAGGCATCCGCGAGCTCATCAAAGTCTATACCATCATCCGCAAGAATTCCTACGCCAACGTGTGATCGCGCCCTGCTTATCTTAAGGGAAGGGGATGCTCCTGGTGAAAGGGCTGATCCGGGAGTCTTCGCCCAGGAAGACCCCGCCCTTGAGCATGCAGAACGCCCCGACGCGGGCGCGGCGGCCGGCCACGACGCCGCGCAATCGCGCCCCTTCCTCAACGACCGCCCGATCCAATAGAACGCAATCCTCCAGGACGGCCCCGGGTCCGACCCTGCAGTCCTTTCCCAGGACCGAACGGATGACGCGGGCCGAAGGATGGACGCGCGTCCCCGCTCCTTCGGGCCCGGGCCCTTCCCCCAGGAACCGGCGGCAGAGCCGGGGGTCCAGAAGGTCCAGATTGGCCTCCAGGTATTTTTTCGGGGTCCCGATGTCGATCCAATAGCGGGAACCCGGCAGGACGAACCCGTAAAGCGGCATCTTCTTGCCGAGCAGGAAGGGGAAAAGATCCTTTTCCACGGAGAAGAACCTTCCCCGCGGAATGAAATCGAGCATCCTGTTCTCGAAGATATAGATGCCGGCGTTGATAAGAAAGCGCTTCTTCCCCGTTCCTTCGGCCTCCCTTTTTTCCGAGAATTCCAGGATCCTTCCGTCCGGGTCCATCCGGACCAGGCCGTAATGGGAAGGGTCCCCGACCGGGACCAGTGCCACGGTGACGGCGGACTTCTTCCGTTCGTGGAACCGCCGCATCCTTGTAAAGTCCGCGTCGCAAAGAGTGTCGCCGTTCAAAACGATGAAGGAAGAAAGGCCGATGCGGC
>MGUT01000006.1:34801-37373 GCA_001800095.1 Elusimicrobia bacterium RIFCSPLOWO2_01_FULL_64_13
AGGCCACGCGGGTCCCTTTGCGCCTTTCGCTTTCGATGAAATCCCGGTATGGCCCCGCGTCGCCGCCGGCGCCCAGGATGACGTCCCGCACCCCGTGACGCCTTAGCAAAGCCGAAGGATAGGAAAGGAACGGGACATTCACGAGAGGCAGCAAGGGTTTCAGCACGCTCAAGGTGAAGGGCCGGAGGCGGGTCCCTTGCCCTCCGGTCAGGATCAACGCTTTCATTTCCGGGGGCATGATGCCAGGCATGGTACGAAATACGCGTCCATCTTTCAATTCTGTCGGCTATTAGGCATAATAGGAACGGCCAAATGCTCAAACAACTGGAAGGTTCATCCGCTCTGGTCACCGGAGGGACAGGGGTCCTCGGCCGTCCCCTGGTGAGCGGGCTTCTGAAAGCCGGCGCGAGGGTCCATCTGGTCCTGCGTCCCCGCTCCTCGCCGCCCCCGGAATCCCGCGGGGCCGAGATCCATGAGGCCGACATCCTCGACCCGGAGGCCCTGACAAAGGTCGCGCGCGCCGCCGCGCCCGAGCGCGTCTTCCACCTGGCGGGAAAGAACGACCCTTCCCGCACATTCGAAGCCGCGAATGAGAACCTGACGGTCAATACCCGGGGCACGTTGAACGTCCTGGAGGCCTGCGCCTCCCTGAAGCTCCTGTCTTTCGTCTTTACGAGCACGACCGAAGTCTACGGCAACAACCGCGCGCCTTTTAAGGAAAGCCAGAGGCCGGACCCGCCCTCGCCCTATGCCGTATCGAAGCTGGCCGCCGAGAATTTCTGCACTTATTACCATAGGACCCGGCAGGTCCCGGCGACGGTCCTGCGCCTTTCAAGCTGTTACGGGCCCTATCTCAAGAAGCCGCGCCTCGTGGCCGCCGTCTTTTCCGCCTGCTTCAATCCGGGAGAGACCCTGGACCTCACATCGGGCAGGCAGAAGCGCGACTTTCTGTTCGCCGGGGACGCGGTGGAGGCGCTTTTAAAGGCGTCGGTCACGCCGGGAGCCGCGGGGGAAACGATCAACGCGGCAGGGAAGACCCCGTATTCGGTCAAGGAAGTCGCGGAAGCGATCCTCGCCGTCGCGGGACGCGAGCCCAGGATCCGATGGAACGCGATCCAGCGCCGGCCCAACGAGAACCAGGTCTGGAAAACGGACCTGTCCAAGGCGAAGAAGCTCCTGGGCTGGTCGCCCGCGACCGGCTTGAAACAGGGATTGAAGCTCACCGCCGAGTGGTGGCGGAGGACGGCCCTCCCATCAGGCGCGTGACGTCTTTTCATTTATCCGGCGATAATGCATAATAATACGTTCCGATGCTAAATATAGGTATTGTCGGCCTGGGGTACTGGGGACCAAATTACTTGAGGATTTTTTCCCAGTTGGATGGTTGCAATGTGATTGCAGCTGCGGACAAATATGCAAGACGAACCGATCAGATTTCTAAAAGTTACCCCCAGGTTGAAGTATTCTCTGATTTTCGAGATATGATTCGTCAAGTGTCTCTTGATGCTGTTGTTATCGCGACACCCACAACCACGCATTTTCCTTTCACTAGTGAAATTTTATCCAAAGGATGCCATGTGCTTTTAGAGAAGCCCCTGGCAATGACAACTGACGAGAGCAAGTTCCTTTGTCGTTTGGCTGACAAGAAAAAAAAGGTTTTGATGGTTGGCCATACATTTCTTTTCAACAAAGCTGTGTATTGGATAAAGAAAGCCATTAAAACCAAAAAAATCGGAAATGTTTTTTATATCCACGCGCAGAGGACAAACTTAGGCCCAATTCGACATGATGTAAACGCCCTTTACGATTTGGCCCCTCACGACATCTCCATGATTTTATATCTGCTGGATAAGGATCCTGTACGTGTGTCAGCAAATGGCGCGGCTTTTTTAAACAAAGACAGGGAAGATGTTTGCTACGTCCACTTGGAATTTAAGGATGGCACAATGGGCCACATCCATGTTTCATGGTTGGAGCCTCGCAAAGTTCGTCAACTTACCGTCATCGGCGACGAAAAGATGATAGTGTTTGATGACGTTAATTTAACTGAACCGGTCCGCGTCTTCAATAAAGGAGTTACCGTTACTAAAGAATACAAAACATTCGGCGAGTTTCAGATGGTCTTGCGTGATGGAAATATCATCATCCCCAAGATTAAACTTTCAGAGCCTCTAAAAACCCAGTGCCAAGCTTTTCTTAATGCAATCGAGTCTGGAAAAAAACCATTTTCAAATGGACTATTCGGACTCAAGGTGGTTCGTGTGTTAGAAGCCGCCAATCAATCATTAAAAACCGGAGGTAAACCGGTCCGGATCCGGGCATGAGCGGAGCGGAGCGGGTCCTGGCCGTCGTCCCGGCCTATAACGAGGAGGGGAAGATCGGCAAGGTCGTCCGGGACATCCTCTCCGAAAAGGCGGTGGAGACCGTGGTCGTCGTGGACGACGGCTCCCGCGACCGCACCGCCCAGGAGGCGGCCGAAGCCGGGGCCCTAGTCCTCCGGCAGGGCGGGAACTCGGGCGTGGGCTCGGCCATCCGCGCGGGACTCGACCACGCCAGGGAAAAGGGCTACACC
>MGUT01000006.1:37416-40281 GCA_001800095.1 Elusimicrobia bacterium RIFCSPLOWO2_01_FULL_64_13
GGCTACACCATCGCCGTGGTCCTGGGGGGGGACGACCAGGACAACCCCTCCGAGATCCGCCGGTTGTTGGACCCCATCGTCAACGACCGTTTCGTCTTCGTCCAGGGCTCGCGCTACATGCCCGGCGGCGCGCGCGTCAACATCCCTCTCTTCCGCTGGATCACGACGGGCCTTTTCTCCCTCATCTTCAAGGTCCTCACCCGCTTCCCCGTCACGGACGGGACGAACGGCTTCCGCGCGTTCCGCCTCTCCATCCTCGAACGGGACGGGCTGGACCTCCATCAGGCCTGGCTGAACAAATACGAGCTCGAGCCCTACCTCTACTACAAGACCATCGAGCTCGGACTTCCCGCCACCGAGGTCCCGGTCACGAAACGCTATCCCCGGTCCAAGATCGGTTACACGAAGATGGTCCCCTTCCTGGATTGGTGGAGCATCCTCCGTCCCCTGATCTACCTCCGTCTCGGCATCAAGAAATAGCCCGCCGCATGGACAACAAGAAGACCGTCCGGCTGATCCTGGCCCTCATCCTCCTCTTCGGCGCCGGCGTCCGTTTCTGGGGGCTCCGCTGGGGCCTCCCTTACGAATACCAGTCGGAAGAATACAAGATCGTCAAATACGCCCTGCGCATGGGTTCCGGGGACCTGAACCCGCACTTTTTCGAGTACCCGAGCCTCTACCTCTACGCCATGCTTTTCACCTACGGGGCCACTTACGCGGCCGGGCGGACGCTCGGGCGGTTCTCCGACCCGCACGACTTCGCCCTGTCCTTCGTGAGGGACCCGACCCCCTTCTACCTCATGGGGAGGGCGTATGAGGCCGCTTTCGGCGTCCTGATCCTGCTCCTGATTTACCGCATCGGGCGCCGGATATTCAACGAGGAGGCCGCCCTCTGCTCCGCGTTCATATTCGCCGCCCAGCCGCAGTTCGTCTTCATGAGCCACATGATCAAGGGATACATGGGGATGATCGCCCTCCTGCTGGCCTTCTTCTGGCAATGCCTGAACGTCGCCGAACGCGGCCGGCTCCGGGACTACGTCCTTGCCGGGATCCTCCTCGGGCTCGCGGTCTCGACGCGCTACCACGCGGCCCCTTTCGGGATCGTCCTTCCCGCGGCCCATTTCCTGCGGGTCCGCTTGCGGGGACCGCACGGACCCCTGCTCCTTTCCCTCTTCCTCATTCCCGTATTTTTCCTGGCCGGCACGCCCTACGCGGCCCTCGCGCCCCAAGAGCTATGGAAGGACCTGGGAGGGAACATCGCCCTGTCCGCGGGCGGGGCCGGGCCGAGCTACCTCCGCCGCCTCGGGACTGCGGCGAGCTGGTTCCTGACCCTGGGGGACATCCCCAGCCCCAGGATACTCGGCGCGGCCCTGGCCGTGGGATTCGCCTACGCCTGTTTCTTCCGATGGAGGTCTGGACTGTTCCTGGTCCTCGCCCTGATCGCGGGCTATCTCCCCATCGTGGGCGGCTACTTCCGGCCGGCGGGCGGCTACCTCTTGCAGGTGTTCCCTCTCTTCGCGATGGCCGGATGCTACGGCCTCTTTTCCATCCCGAACAAATACCTGCGGGCCGCGGGGCTGGGAGCGCTCACGGCGGGCATGGTCTGGAACGGGGCCCTGGGACTCGCCTGGGCCCGCTCCTACACCCGGCCGGACACACGCACCCAGGCCAAAGAATGGATCGAGGCGAACCTCCCCCAGGGATCCAAAATCCTGATAGACGTCAAGGTCCAGGCCCCGCCCCTCCTCCCCAGTTACGAACAGCTGAAGAAGTTCCGCGACATCGCGGCGGCGGCCGGCAACTATAAGAAGGAGTACCTGGCGCTCCAGCTCGAGGCCCATCCGGGACCCGGACAGGGGTACGAGATCGTCATGGTGGAAAGGGATTACAGGCAGATCTGCTCGCTTGAGCACCAGGTCCTGGAGTCCCAGGTGACCCAGGACCTCTTCATCGCGGACGGCGACATCGGCCGTCTGAAGAAGGCGGGGATAGAATACGCCGTCACGGAGGAAACGGTCGCGCTGGGCGCCCTGGGTTCCGACCTGCCCGGCATCGCCGATTATTACAGGAACCTGCCCGTGAAGGCCCGCCTCGTCAAGGACTTCGAGCCCGCTCCCGGCTTCCGCCACAGCGGGCGCATCGCCGTCTATTCCCTCGACTGAAGATCAGGAAACGAATTCGGAGACTTTCCCGTAGTCCCAGAAAGCGTTGACGGGCGAGGCCCTGCGTTTGAGGCCTTCCAGGCAGCCGGATTCCCGGATGAGGCCGAGCAGGTGGGCGGAGTAGGCGGGGGCGCCGGTGGCGCCGGGAGAATTGTAGTTGGTGACGTGGAAGGACCGGTAAGCGGTCCTGACGATCGCTTCCTTCACGAACCGCCCTTCGCGGTCGACCGCCGAGCTGCGGATGCCGGCGGTCCCGCGCCGGAGCAGGTCCCCGGCGCGCAGGTCCGGAAGGAATTTTCGCACGCGGCGGACCATCGCCGCGCTGGAGAGGGAGCTCATCCATTCCTCCCCGGCCAGCCGGAGAAAATCGCGGTTGAGGAAGAGGCGGAGCTTGTTCAGCCGCGGCGCCTCCCAGATCTTTCCCGCGAGCTCGCCCAGGCTCCGGGCGAACCCTTCATAGGTCCGGCTCCCCGCCACCAGGACCGCGTTCGGGCCGATCTCCCGTCTCCCGTCCGAGCGCACGATCCAGTGGGGGTCCAGGAAAGGAAGCTCGATATGCCTCGGGACCGAGTAGATGTTCCGTCCGGCGAGGTCCGATCTTTCCGGCCGGATCTCCCAATACTCCCCGCGGAAATGCAGGTCGGTGAATTCCATCCCCTCTCCGAAAAAGTGGAGCAGGTCCATGGAGTCTCCGCCCGCGCAG
>MGUT01000006.1:40294-42715 GCA_001800095.1 Elusimicrobia bacterium RIFCSPLOWO2_01_FULL_64_13
GATGGTCCTTTTCCCGGCGGACCCTGCCGACCTCGAAATTGAAGAGGAAGCGCGCCCCGTTCGCTTCCGCGTCCCGCTTCAAGGCCCGGGTGAAGCCGCCGAAATCCACGGAAGCGTCCGTCCTCACCCAGATCGCCCCCGAGGACCGCACGCGGGGCTCGAGCTTGCGCGCCTCCCCCGGGCCCAGGAGCTCGATCTCGGAGGGGTCCATCCCGTTCTGGACGGCCCACTTGGCGTATTTTTCCACGATGGAGAAATTTTCCGGGGCCGTGGCCACCTCCAGGGTCCCGGTCTCCTTCCAGGGAAGTCCCCGGCTTTGGGCGTAGCTTTTCCACATGCCGAAGGAGGCCTGGGCGGAGCGCGCGAACAGCTTCCTTTTGTCCGGGTCGAGGTAGAACGGCCGGTGGATGACTCCCGTGTTCCGTCCGGAGGTCTGGCGGGCCACGTCGCCATCCGATTCGAGCACGACGATCCGCCCCTCGTACAGGGAGCCGAGCCAATAGGCCAGGCTCGTGCCGAGCACCCCTCCGCCGACGATCGCGACGTCGCATGATTCCGCCATGACGCCCGCTAGAATACGATATCGGAGGGAAGATGTCCAGCCGGGCGATGGAAGGGACGCGTTTGCTTGACATGGCCAAAAGTGTTACAATCAACCTCGGCGGAAATCTGCCCAGGACCCAACGGAGGTGCCCGTTTCATGCCCAAAGTGATGGTCGTCGATGACGAGAACGACGTCGTGGAGCTCATCAAGTTCATGCTGGAGAAGGACGGTCATGAGGTCGTCACGGCTTCCAACGGGATCCAGGCCCTGGAAAAGGTCGCTGCCGCCAACCCCGACCTGATCATCCTCGACATCATGATGCCGGAGATGGACGGGTACACCGTCAACACCCACCTCCTCGAGAAGGACGACACCCGGAACATCCCCGTCATCATCCTCACCGCCAAGGGGCAGATGCGCGATCTCTTCGCCCTCGGTTCGAATATCGTGGCCTTCATGGAGAAGCCGTTCGATCCCAAGGGCCTCCGCGACAAGATCAGGGACCTCCTGACCAAGACTTGACCGTCAACGGCCTCCCCGACCGCCTCACAGCGCCGTCCGGCCCCTTCCCGGACCTCCCCAACCGATGATGGACCCCTCTCTCAAGCGGACCGAGCCCGGACCTCCCTCCCCTTCCCAGATCCTGGAAGCGCGCCGGGAAAAACTCGCCCGGCTCCGGGAGTCCGGCGTCAATCCCTATCCCGCCAGCTCGCCCATCTCCGAAGGCCGCCTCACTTCCGAAGAATTCCGGGCCAGGTTCGGGGGCCTGGCCACCGGCGGGGAATCCCCGGATTCCGTCCGGTTCTGCGGCCGGCTGACCAACCGCCGGGAGATGGGCAAGGCCAGTTTCGCCCATGTCCAGGACTTCACGGGGAAAGTCCAGATCTACGTCCGCAGCGACGCGGTGGGGGACGCCGCCTACCGCTCCTTCACCAAGGACCTGGACCTGGGGGACATCCTCGGGACCGAGGGCCGGCCGTTCCGCACCAAGACCGGGGAGCTCTCCATCCGGGCGGAAAAGATCGTCCTTCTCACCAAGTCGCTCCGGCCCCTGCCGGAGAAATGGCACGGCTTGAAAGACGTGGAGACGCGCGCCCGCCAGAGGGAGCTCGACCTCATCTCCAATCCCGAGTCCCGCGAGGTCTTCCTGACCCGCAGCCGGGTGATCGCCTGCCTCCGGTCCATCTTGAGCGGCGCGGGCTACCTCGAGGTGGAGACCCCCATGATGCAGCCCGTCCCCGGGGGCGCCGTGGCCCGGCCCTTCGAGACGTTCCATAACGCCCTCGGAACGAAATTCTACCTGCGGGTGGCGCCGGAGCTCTACCTCAAGCGCTGCCTGGTGGGCGGTTTCGAGAAGGTCTTCGAGATCGGCCGGGTGTTCCGCAACGAAGGCATCGACACCCTGCACAACCCGGAGTTCACCATCCTCGAGGCCTACGAATCCTACGGGAACATGGAGAGCATGATGGCCCTGACGGAAAACCTGGTCGCGGGGACGGCGGAAAAGCTCGGGATGGAATCCCTCGCGCGCCGCCCTTTTCAGAGAAAGACCGTCGCCGGACTTTTCCGCGAGCACGCGGGCGCGGACGCGGCCGCTTTCGTGGAAAAACAGGATTGGGCCGGTCTGGCCGGCCGGTCCGGCTCCGCGGACCTTTCCGAGGTCCACAAGGCCTTCGACCGGGTCTTCACTGAAAAAATCGCCCCGAATCTCGCGGGCCCGGTTTTCGTGACGGACTTCCCCGTCGATTTTTCCCCGCTGGCCAAGCGCCGGGACGGCTCCGAGACCGTGGCCGAGAGGTTCGAGCTTTACATCGGCGGCGAGGAGCTCGCCAACGCCTACTCCGAGCTCAACGACCCCGAGGAGCAGCGGACCCGCC
>MGUT01000006.1:42747-43111 GCA_001800095.1 Elusimicrobia bacterium RIFCSPLOWO2_01_FULL_64_13
CCGCCTCCGAAAAGGAGGAGTCGGAAGGCATGGGGACCGACGCCGCATTCCTCGCGGCTCTGGAGCAGGGCATGCCGCCCGCGGGAGGCCTCGGCATCGGGGTGGACCGCCTGGTCATGCTCTTCACCAGGCAGGGATCCATCCGCAACGTCCTCCTCTTCCCGACCCTCCGGCCGGAGAAGGACTGATCCGCGTGTCGTTCGAACTCTCGCTCGCCCTCCGCTACCTCAAGACCAAACGCCACGGGCTCTTCGCGGTCCTGACGACCCTGATCGCCATCGGCGGGGTCACCCTGGGAGTGGCGGCCCTCATCGTCACGCTTTCGGTGATGAACGGTTTCCGCGCCGACATCCAGGAGAAGCCC
>MGUT01000006.1:43128-44841 GCA_001800095.1 Elusimicrobia bacterium RIFCSPLOWO2_01_FULL_64_13
CGTCCTCCTTTTGGGACTGGAGGGCGACTCCGGGATCCAGGTGGAGTCCGTCGAGAGGAAGATCGAATCCCTCCGGGACGTGACCGCGGCGGCGCCGTTCGTGCTCGGCCAGACCCTGCTCAAGACCGGCCGGGGCGCGCAGGGGGCCGTGGTGCGCGGGATCCTGCCCGAGCGCGAGTTCCGGGTGACCGGCCTGGAGAAGACGATCGTGGCGGGACGCTGGCCCGCCCTGACGGAAGCGGCCTCCCCTCCGTCCATCATCCTCGGCAAGGAACTGGCCAACGCCCTGGGCGCTTCGGTCGGGACCCGGGTGCTCCTCTTCGCGTCCGACGAATCCCGCCAGCCGGCGGGACTGGGAGCCCTTCCCCGGGTCGAAGAATTCACGGTGGGGGGGATCTTCAATTCCGGATTCTACGAGTACGACGCCAATCTCGCCTTCATCTCTTTGGACCGCGCGCGCAAGGCCTTCGGCATAGCGGGCGTGACCGGGCTGGGGATCAGGACGCGCGACCTCGAGCGGTCGGACGAGGCCGCGGCCGCCGTCGCGGAGGCCGCCGGGCTCAAGTACTGGGCCAGGTCCTGGCAGTCCATGAACCGCAACCTTTTCGAGGCCTTGAAACTCGAGAAGATCGTGATGACGATCATCCTGACCATGATCATCCTGGTCGCTTCCTTCACCATCATCTCGAACCTGATCCTCATGTCCATAGAGAAGACCAGGGACATCGGGATCCTCCGCGCCCTGGGAGCGGGGCGCGCATCCATCCGCAAGATCTTCGTCACCGCCGGGCTCATCCTGGGGACCACCGGGATATTCCTGGGCACGACCCTGGGAGTATCGATCGTGAAGGTCCTGCAAAGGACCCAATGGATCCGCCTGCCCAAGGACGTGTATTACGTGGACACCCTGCCCGTGCGGATCTCCGCCGGGGACATCGCCTGGGTCGTGGCCGCGGCGCTCCTCATCACGCTCCTGTCGGGACTCTACCCCGCCTCGCAGGCGGCCAAGGTCGATCCCGTGGAGGCCATCCGCTATGGATGAGAAACGCGAGGGGCGGCGCCTCAAGGAATCGGACCGGAACCTGCCGGCCCACTCCATCATCGCGCGGGGGATCCGCAAGACCTACGTCCAGGGACCCAGAACGATCGAGGTGCTCAAGGGGATCGATCTCGAGATTCAGAACGGGGAGATCGTCGCCTTGGTCGGGCCGTCCGGGGCGGGAAAATCCACGCTCCTGCACGTGCTCGGGCTCATGGACCGGGCCACGGAGGGCGGGCTGGAGCTTCTGGGCAAGGCCATCGCCGGAGCGCGGGAGGAAGAGCTGGACGGATTCCGCAACCGCCACGTGGGTTTCCTCTTCCAGTTCCATTACCTCCTGCCGGAATTGACCCTCCTGGAGAATTGCGCCCTGCCGCTCCGGATCGCCGGCCGGCCGTCGGACAAGGCGAACCTGCGCGCTTCGGAACTCCTGGAATCGGTGGGTCTTAAGCCGAGGGAAGACCACCTCCCGTCCCAGGTCTCCGGCGGGGAACAGCAGCGCGCGGCTCTGGCCCGCGCCATGGCCAACCGCCCGTCCCTGCTGCTTTGCGACGAACCCACGGGGAACCTGGACCTGGAAAGCGGGGAGGAGGTCCGCGACCTCATCTGGCGCGCCGCGCGCGCCCAGCACTGCACCGTGGTGGTGGCGACCCACAACTCCGACATCGCCGGGA
>MGUT01000006.1:44888-55434 GCA_001800095.1 Elusimicrobia bacterium RIFCSPLOWO2_01_FULL_64_13
GATCGCCGACGGCCGGATCGCGCCGGACCGAAGCCCGTGAACCGCTTGCATTGAAATACCAAATGTGTTACAACTGATGCCGTTATGACCTCGAACTCGCTCATCTATATCGACGGCAAGCTGGTGGACCGCGAGCACGCCCGCATCTCCGTCTTCGACCACGGCCTCCTCTACGGCGACGGGGTCTTCGAGGGCATCCGCGCCTACGGGGGGCGGGTGTTCCGGCTGGACGAACACCTGCGGCGCCTGTACCATTCCGCCCGGGCCATCACGCTCTTCATCCCCATCACCATGGACGAAATGCGCCGGGCGGTGCTCCGGACCCTGCGGCACAACAAGCTCACCGACGCCTACATCCGGCTCATCGTCACCCGCGGGATCGGCGACCTGGGGCTCGATCCGCGGAAATGCCCCAAACCCTGCGTCATCATCATCGCGGGCAGGATCACGCTCTACCCGCCGGCGCTCTATGCCAAGGGCATGGACCTCGTGACCGTTCCCACCAAGCGGAACATCCCCGAGGCCCTCAACCCCTGCATCAAGTCGCTCAACTACCTGAACAACATCATGGCCAAGATCGAGGCGACCCGGGCCGACGCTCCGGAGGCCATCATGCTGAACAAGGACGGCTACGTGGCCGAATGCACCGGGGACAACATCTTCATCGCCTCCAACGGGAAGCTCGTGACCCCGCCCTGCTGGGCGGGGGCGCTGAACGGCATCACGCGCGCCGCCGTGATCGAGCTGGCCCGAAAAAAACTCGGCGTTCAGACGGTAGAGGACCTGTTCACCCCGTACAACGTCTACACCGCCGACGAGGTGTTCCTGACCGGGACCGCCGCGGAGGTGATCCCCGTGACGCGCGTGGACGACCGGGTCATCGGCGCCGGCAAACCCGGACCCCTCACCCGGAAACTGATCGGCGAATTCCGCGCCTTGACCAAGAGGGAAGGCGTCAAGATCTGACCGCGGTCCCCTCCGGCCGTTGCCGGAACGGACCGGTTCTGGTATAATCACTTAAGGAGGCCATCGCCCCTATGTCCAACAGATTCACCGAACGCGCGCAGAGGGTCATCCTCATCGCCCAGGAAGAGGCCAAGCGCCTGAACCACGACTACGTGGGGACGGAGCACATCCTCCTGGGGCTGATCGCCCTGGGGGAAGGCGTGGCGGCGCAGGTGCTCTCGAACCTGGGCGTGGACCTGCGCCGGGTGCGCTCCGAGATCGAGAAGATCGTCGGCACGGGAGACAACGTCATGCTCCTGGGCGAGATCCCCTTCACCCCGCGCGCCAAAAAGGTGCTGGAGCTGGCGGTGGAAGAGGCCCAGAACATGGCGCACAACTACGTGGGCACCGAGCACCTTCTCCTGGGCCTCATCCGCGAGGAGGAGGGCGTGGCCGCCCGCGTGCTGGAGAACCTGGGCTGCCGGCTGGACGTGGTGCGGGAGGAAGTGATATCGCTTTTGGGCGAGACCCCGCGCCAGCACAGCGCCGCCCCCGCCAAGGGCTCGAAGACCAAGACCCCGACCCTGGACGAATTCGGACGGGACCTGACGCAGCTGGCCCGCGAGTCCAAGCTCGACCCGGTGATCGGGCGGGAGGACGAGATCGAACGCGTGATCCAGATCCTTTCGCGCCGCACCAAGAACAACCCCGTTCTGATCGGCGACCCCGGCGTGGGCAAGACCGCCATCGTGGAGGGCCTGGCGCAGATGATCGCCGTCAACGACATCCCCGAGATATTGAGCGGCAAGCGCGTGATGACGCTGGACCTGGCCGCCGTCGTGGCCGGCACCAAGTACCGCGGCGAGTTCGAGCAGCGCTTGAAGAACATCATGGAGGAGATCCGCCGCGCGAAGAATTCCATCATCCTTTTCGTGGACGAGCTCCACACGGTGATCGGCGCGGGCGCCGCCGAGGGCGCCATCGACGCCTCCAACATGCTCAAACCCGCCCTGGCCAGGGGAGAACTCCAGTGCATCGGTGCGACCACCCTGGACGAGTACCGCAAATACATCGAGCACGACGCGGCCCTCGAGCGCCGCTTCCAGCCCATCACGGTGGACCCGCCCTCCATCGAGGAATCCGTGGAGATATTGAAGGGACTGCGCGAACGCTACGAGACCCACCACAAGGTCAAATACACCGACGAGGCGCTCGCGTCCGCGGCCGAGCTGGCCGAACGCTACATCACCGACCGCTTCCTTCCCGACAAGGCCATCGACCTGATCGACGAGGCCGGCTCCCGAGCGCGGCTCCAGTCCACCCAGCTGCCCCAGGACCTGAAGGACCGCGAGACCCAGATCGAGCAGATCTCCAAGGACAAGGACGCGGCCATCGCCTCCCAGGAATACGAGAAGGCCGCGCGCCTGCGCGACAAGGAAAAAGAGCTGCGCAAGACCCTCGAGGACGCCAAGAAGAAGTGGCGCGAGAAGCGCGAGACGGCGCTCCCGCCCATCACCCCCGAGGACATCGCCACCATCGTCTCCAAATGGACGGGCGTGCCCGTGAACCGCCTGACCGAGAAGGAATCGGAAAAGCTCCTCAACATGGAGGCCGAGATCCACAAGCGCCTCATCGGGCAGGAAGAGGCCATCTCCATCATCTCGCAGGCCATCCGCCGGTCCCGCACGGGGCTCAAGAACCCGCAGAAGCCCATCGGTTCCTTCATCTTCCTGGGTCCGACCGGCGTGGGCAAGACCGAACTCGCCCGCGCTCTCGCGGAATTCCTGTTCGGGGACGAGGAGTCCCTCATCCGCATCGACATGTCCGAGTACATGGAAAAGTTCTCCGTCTCGCGCCTGATCGGGGCCCCGCCGGGATACGTGGGCTTCGAGGAAGGCGGCCAGCTCACCGAGTCCGTCCGGCGCAAGCCCTATTCCGTGGTCCTGCTCGACGAGATCGAAAAGGCCCACCCCGACGTCTTCAACATCCTGCTCCAGATCATGGACGACGGCGCCTTGAGCGACAACCTCGGCCACAAGGTCAACTTCAAGAACACCGTCATCATCATGACCTCGAACGTCGGCGCCCGGCTCATCTCCCACGGGAAATCCCTCGGTTTCACCGCCCAGGAGGACTCCGCCAAGAAGGACTACGCCGACATGAAGGACACCGTCATGGAGGAGGTCAAGCGGGCCTTCAATCCCGAGTTCCTGAACCGCCTCGACGAGATCATCGTCTTCCACCCCTTGAGCCGCGAGGACATGAGGAAGATCCTCGACCTCATGCTCGACCGGGTGAGCGAAAAGATCGCCCCGCAGGGCTTCAAGATTGAATACGCCGATCCCGTGAAGGAATTCCTCCTCGAGAAGGGCTTCGATCCCAAGAACGGCGCCCGCCCCCTGGCCCGGACCATCCAGCGGCTCCTGGAGGACCCTCTGGCCGAGGAGATCCTCGGGAAGAAGATCCAGCCGGGGACCACCGAGCACCCGACCCTCATCCAGGTCACCTTCGACCAGGACGCGAAGGGCGTCTCATTCTCCACCGCGACCATCCCCAAGACCATAAAGAACTGATCCTCTCCCGCTCAACTCTCAACTTTCCAATCCGTCCCATCCCTTTCAAAACAGACATCCGTTTCAGATTTCGTATAATTGAACCATGCCTCCTCATGACCCGGGGCGGCCGCCCGCCGGCGCCGCCCAACGCTGGGTCGCCTGGGGCGCGGCCGGGCTTTTATTATTCACCGCCGCCGTTTACTCGGCCCGCCGCCTCCTCGATCCCCTGCGCGCCCGGGCGGAGTCCGCCGCCCGCGCCGCCCTCCCCGGACGCGACGTCCGCATCCGGGGAATCTCCACCAACTTCATCAACAGCCTGTCCGTGTCGGGGATCGAGATATCAAATCCGGGAGGGTTCGGTTCCGGGACGTTCCTCGAGATGGAGGCCCTGCGGGTCTCCGTCCGGCTTGGCGGCCGGCTGGCCGTCGAGGCCTTCCAGCCGCGCCTGGTCCTCGAACGGATGGGCTCCGCCTGGAACGCGCCGCTCTTCTCCGGACGCGGCGGCGGGGTCAGGATCCCGGCGAGCCTGCGCGTTCAGGACGGCCGGATCTTCGTCCGGGACGGCGGCAAGATCTTCGATGGGCTCGAATTCCACCGCGTGCGGGGGACCCTCGATCTCGGCGGCGCGGGAGCCGCCTTCGAGGTCTCGGCCGAATCTCCGGACGATGAATCCCTGCTGGTATCGGGATCGTTGGACCGGGCGGGATTCTTCTCCGGGAAGATAGCGGGGAGGAACATCCGGCCGCAAAGCGTCCTGGACCGGATCCCCTCCCCGGGAAAACCGCGCGGGGACTCCGGCCGCGTGGACCTGGAGGCCGGCCTGTCCGGCCGCTGGCCCGCCGCGGACTCCGGGAAGCCGTCCCTCCGGCATTTTTCCGGCTCCGTCCGCTTCCGCCGCGCCGGGGCGTCCCTTCCGGCCGGACCCGCGCTCGTGCCCGTGTCCGCCGACGGCGAGATCCTGTTCTCGGATGAAAAGATCCGGACCGACGGCTTGAAGGTGTCGGTGGCCGGCGCCCGGATCGTCCTTTCCGGCGCGCTCGATTCCCCTCTGTCGGACCCCCGGGGCCGCGCCTCCTTCGCCGTCACGGAAGGATCATTCCTGGCCCTCCCCTTTTCAGCGAACGGCTCGCTCGAGCTTTCTTCAGGGATCTTCACGTTGAGCTCCTTCTCCGGCAACTGGGGGACGGGGGAGATCTCCGGCGAAGGCCGGGCCTCCGAAAAAGAACTGAAGTGGTCCTGCCGGGCCAGTCGGCTGCCCGTCGCCGGGCTGTTCGCGCGCCGATACCCCAATGAGCCGCCGCGCGAGAGGATGACCGGCGAGCTCGACGTCCGCGTCCGCGGGACGGGGACCCCGGCCGAGCCCAGGACTTCGGGCCGGCTCGTCCTGAAGGATTTTTCCTGGGCCGATGGACCGAAAGACGACCTGACCGGGACCCTGACGCACCGGAAGGGGAACGTTTCCCTGTCCTTCCGGTCGCGTTCGGGACCATCCCGGCTCGCGCTCGAAGCGTTCTGGGACCGGGCGGGATTCCGGCTCGATCCCCTCTGGATACGGCCCGCCGGACCGGCGGGGGAATCCTTTCGTCTGACCGCCGTCCTGGACCGGGAAACGCGCGCCCTCTCCGGAAAAGCCGCCGGCCGGCGCGTCTCCATCCATAGGCTGGCCCCCTTCGTGCGCGCCCTTTCCCGCATCCGCGGCAGTCTCGACTGCGAAGCCGCGCTTTCCGGGACCTTGTCGGCCCCGGAAGTCCGGGGCGTCCTGGCCGGAAGGAACCTCACCCTGCCCGAGAGGGACCGCGAAAAAACGGGGAACTTCCGGTCCGCGATGACCTGGAACAGGGAGCGGTTCTCCCTCGATGATTTTTCCATCGGGAAGGAATACCGGGGCTCCTTCAGCTACCGGATCCCGGAGAAAAGTTTCGAGATCGACGCCAGGGCGTCGGCGGGCAACCCGGGGATCCTCCTGGCCCTGACCGGAGGGCCCGCGGACGTCCACGCGGACGTGAGCGGGCGGATCAAGCTTTCCGGGCGGGCGGAACCGGACCTGGCCAAGGGAGAGGCCAAATGGGAGGGGGAGGGGCGCCTGACCCTCGGCCGCGGACGCTGGGGAAGGATGGAATTCGAGTCGCTGGATCTCGATTACCGTTTCGACCCGGGGGACCTGCGGGTGAACGCTCTCGCCGCCCAGAAAGAAGGTTCGCTCAAGCTCTCCGCGAATTCCTCCCAATCCTCTCCGGAAAACCCGGCGGAGGCCGCGGCCGAACTCGACCGTTTCCGCATCGGCGACGGCGTCCTGAACGGGTCCGCGTCCTTCCGGGGTCTCTTCCGGATCGATCCGAAGAACCCCGTCTCCGGGACCGTGGAATCCGCGGACTTCACCTATAACGGATTCGGAGCGGGGCGCCTGACCGGCGCCGTGGAGAGCCGCGACAAGCTCCTGTCCCTGGGAGACTTCACCTGGGGTTCTTTCTTCCGCGGCGGGTGCACGCTCCTGTTCGCCGGCGACGCCTCGCCCAAGATCGAAGGGCGCTGGTCCTCCACGGCCAAGACGTTCGCCGAATGGAACAAGCTGCTCGGGACCGGAGACCTCCCCCTTTCCGGGAGAATGGCGCTGTCCGGGTCCGTGCAGGGCAATCTCTCCGACATGGCCTTCACGCTCGCGTCGCGCTTCAGCGACCTGCGGTTCCGTCCCGGGAACGGCAAGGAAGAGGAGTCGCCGGCCATGAACGGCGAAGCCGAGGCCGTGCTGTCCCAGGGCATGATCCGGACCTTCCGGGCCGGCCTGTCGGACCCGGAAGGCGGCGCCATCGGCATGGTGGGACAGATCGACCTCCGTTCCAGGAACCTTTCTCTCGAATGCACCCTGGAGAAGGTGGACGACCGCTTCCTCTTCCATCCCTGGGGATGGAAGGAGCTCTCCGGGCTCACCGGAGGACGGCTTTCCATCGGCGGGCTTTGGGCCTCTCCGGTCGTCCAGGGCTCCCTGTCGGGAACGGGCGGAGCGGCCGGCAAGATCCTTCTGGAATCGTGGGAGGCGGCGGGCATCTTCCAGGAAAGCGAGCTGCTCTTCTCCAATTTCATCGTGCGGGGCAAGGGCGGGTCCTGGCGTTTCAGCGTGCTCAAGGACTCCTGGATCCGGCCGCGGCCGGGGAAAGGAAGCGGGACGTTCAAGCTCGGGATCGATTTCGCGAACCTGTCGCTCGGACCCATGTTCGCCGTCGGCCAGGGAGAGGCCGAAGGGGGATGGGGACCCGGTCCCGGCGGCGGCGAAGCCGTCCCGGTCTTTGAAGGCCGCCTGCGCATGAGCGACCTGACCGTCAACGAAACAACGATAGACCCGTTCGAGGCCGCGGCGCGCTACCGCTCCAGGACGCTCGAGTTCCTGCCCATGCCGGGGAAGGGAGGCGCGCCGCGCCGCGAGCCCATCACGGGGCGGATCGATTTCTCCGCGGACCCCTGCGTGCGGTTCAAACAGCTGGCCCTCTCCGGGCCCGGAGGCCGCGCCCTCTCCATGGACGGCCGGTGGTGCCCGGACCTCCCGGTCCTCGAGGTCGATGGGACCGGCATGGACGCTTCCTTGATCGCGAGCATGCTGCAGGTCCCCTTTACGGTCGCGGGCGAATCCGACTTCCATTTCAGCGCCAAGGCCGACGGGGACCAGCCGGCCTTCTCCGGATCGCTCGCCGTCCGGAAAGGCAGGGTCGCCGAGATCCCTTTCGATGAACTCCGGTCGGATTTTTCCTGGCGGTCCGGATTCGTGGACATCCAGCGCTTCGACCTCAAGGGACGGGACACCGTCACGGTATCGGGGCGCGCCCGCCTTCCCGTGAGGTGGGGGAACGTCGAAGCGCGGAGTCCGGCCCTGGACGTGAAGGCGGATTTCAGCGACGGCAACCTCTCTCTCCTGGACCGTTTCGACATCCCCTGGATGCGCGGCGCCCAGGGCTCGTTCTCGGGGAGTATCGCCGTCGCAGGAACGCCGTCCCGGCCCTCCGCGAAGGGAAACCTCTCCATCAGGAACGCCTCCTTCGATTCCAAGTATCTGACCCGGCGGCTGGAAGGACTGGACCTGGACGCGGACCTGAAATCCAACCTCCTCACGGTGGAGAAGACGGATTTCCGCGCCGGCAAGAGCCGCTGTTCCCTCGAGGGGACCCTCCGGGCCGGTCTGGACGGGGGCGATCTGTCCGTGGACGATTTCACCTTCCGGCTCGAGACCCTGGGCAGGGAAGGCCTGCCGTTGCAGATCCCGGAACTCCCCGCCGTCAGGCAGAAGCTCGGCATTCCGTCCGTCCCCTCCAAGGGCAAGGCGAGGATCCGGCTCGCCGCCTCCGGAAATTCCGAGAGGCAGAAAGTTTCCGGCGAGGTCCTGATCGAAGACGCGCTCCTGTCGTATCCGCCTCCGAAATCCAGGGACGGCGCAGGATCGGGACGGGCCGACAGGGTGGAATGGGACCTGGTCCTGAAAGCGGGCGGGCGGACCGTGTTCCAGAACGATTTCGCTTACGCCAGGATCCTCGGGGAACTCCGGCTCCAGGGCGAACCCCGTTCCCTGAAAGTCCGGGGGAAGGTCTCCTCCAGCGAAGGGACCCTCACCCTCTACGGGGCCAAGTTCGACCTGAAAGAAGCCGCCCTCGAGATCACCGGCCCGCAGACGTTCTCCCTGGCCGGGACGACGGTAAGCGCCGCGCCCGCGGAAGGGGACAACGTGGTCTATCTGGCCTTCCAGGCGGAGCAGAACACGTTCGTGACCGACGTCCAGGGCAACCGGGCGCCGGACACCATCACGCTCAAGCTCGAACGCATGCCCCTCACGGGAGATTTCGACTCCAAAAAAGTGACGTTCAGGTCCTCCCAAAATCCCGACCTGCCGTCCGAACGGGTCGCCAACCGGGCGGGACTGGGCGTCAGCCTCGAAGGCCTGACCCCGGAGGAACGCGACGTCCAGCTCCGCGCCGGCGTGGCCCGCCTGCTCGACAGCCAGCTCGCTTCGCCGCTCGCCCGCGCCATCCTCCAGCGCACCGGCCTCGTGGACAAGATCGAGATATCCCAGGACGCGGACGCCGCCGGCAGGAGCACGGACCTGCGCGGCAGCGTTCCCTCGGCCATCGACCCCCTGATCGGCCAGTCCATCCTGCTCGAGCGCACGTTCGGCCCGCGCCTCGGCGTCGGCTACAAGGCCACCGTCGACAAGATCCAGGACCGCGCCGACCTCATCCACCAGCTCCAGCTGCGCTACCCCTTCTACAAGAACATCTGGCTCTACGGCTCGCGCGAACTCGATTCCAGGGAGAACCTGGGCCGCGATCCCGAGACCCGCGGAGGCATCCAGACCCAGTTCAAGTTCGATCCGGCCGACTGGTTCAGGCGCGGCAAGGAGGACCAAGGGCCCGAACCCGGGAAAGACAAATAATCCGGGATTTGCTATAATAATATTTGGTGTCATTTATCAAATATTTGATGATTTTTTGCTCCCAAACCCTTCATTGAAAGAGTCCCGCCGGCGTCCGTGAAGCATTTTTCCCGGATTTTTTGCTTCGTTTTCTGCGCCGTCCTCACGGGGGAATGGTTCCCGGCGGCCCGGCCCGCCCGGGCCGAAGCTCCCAAGCCGAAGATCATCCGCGAGATCCGGATCGAAGGGGCGAAGAATTTCAAGCAGCGCGCCGTGCGCGACCTCATCAAGACCAGGCCGAGGGACTTCTTCTCCGAAGGGGCGCTCCGGGAGGACATCCAGTTCATCCTCGGGTCCGGCAACTATGAAGACGCCGAGGTCCGCACGGAAGACGTCGCCGGCGGCGTCCGGGTGATCTATTCCGTCAAGGAGAAGCCCGTCGTCCGCAAGGTCGATTTCACGGGAAATTCCAAGATACGCGACGGCCGCCTCGCCGGCGAGATCTCCCTGAAGAAGAAGGAGGGATACGACGCCGTCAAGCTCCGGGCCGACGTCCAGACCATCCTTTCCCAATACGGGGAGAAGGGCTACGCCGACGCCAAGGTCGAGCCCTTCACCACCTTCGACGACGCGGCCGACCAGGTCTCCATCAATTTCGTGATCAAGGAAGGCAAAAGGGTCCTCATCGAGAGCGTGGAATTCGCGGGCAACGCCGCTTTTTCGGCCCGGAAGCTCCGGCGGCTCATCAAGACCAAGAAGCGCAAGGTCTATAACTCCGAGCAGATCAGCGAGGACCGCAAGGAGGTCGAGAAGTTCTACAAGAACAACGGCTACGCCCAGGTCAAGACCACCGACACCGTCACCGCCTACAACGCCGACCGCACCCGCATCACCCTGACCTTCCCCATCGAGGAAGGGCCGAGCTTCGTGGTCGGGGACTTCACTTTCCGGGGGAACAGCGTCTACTCGAACGAGGAGCTCATGAAGGCCGTCCGCCTCAAGCCCGGCCGCCGCTCCAACGAGGAGAAGTTCGAGGAGACCCTGCAGAACCTGCGCGAGCTTTACCTGGACAAGGGCTACCTTTATTCGCGGATCGAGCCGGAACAGGACCCCGATCCCAAGGCCGGCCTCATCCACTACAAGTTCTACATCGACGAGGGAGGCATCGTCTACATCGACCGCATCTTCGTGGAAGGCAACAAAAAGACCAAGGAAAAGGTCTTCCGCAGGGAGATCCTGCTCAAACCCGGAGACCCCTTCTCTTCCTCGAAACTCCGGCGCAGCCAGGAGAAGATATTCAACCTGGGGTTCATCGACGACGTCAAGCCCGACATCCAGCCCGCCCGCGATCCCGACAAGGCGGACCTGGTCATGGACATCGTGGAGGGCAAGCCGGGCAGCCTTTCCGCCGGGGCCGGTTTCTCCTCCACGGACGGCCTGGTGGGCCAGGTCCAGCTTTCCCACGCCAACGTCTTCGGGCTGGCCCAGAGGCTGAACCTCATGTGGGAGTTCGGCTCCCGCAGGCAGAATTACGAGATCAGCTGGACCGAGCCCTGGATCTTCGACCGGCCCGTTTCCTTGGGCGTCGACGTGCACAACACGATCCGGGAACGCCTCTTCGACGGCGATTCGGACCCGGATTACACCGAGACCC
>MGUT01000006.1:55450-56554 GCA_001800095.1 Elusimicrobia bacterium RIFCSPLOWO2_01_FULL_64_13
CATCTACACGCTGCAGTTCACCTACGACCTGAACAGCGTCAGGATCTCCAACGTCAAGACCCAGTTCAAGAACGACATCCGCGAAGGGACCGAGGCCACGTCCTCCTTCATCACCGAGCTCATCCGGGACTCCCGCGACTACTTCTTCGATCCCACCCGGGGAAGCAAGAACTCGGTGTCCGTCCAAGTCGCCGGCGGACCCGTTTTACAAGGCGACACGCATCTGGTAAAATCAATCCTGTCGACCAGTTGGTTCTGGACCGCGTTCAGCGTGGGAGACTATCCTTTCGTGTTCTCCCTCAACGGACGTCTCGGCGGCGTGCAGGAATACAAACCGTCGGAGACGGTCCCCATCTTCGAACGGTTCTTCGTGGGCGGGGCCGATTCCGTCCGCGGGTACCAGTCCCGCGGGGAGATCGGCCCCCTGGAGGGCGGCCGGGTGTTCACGGTGATGAACGCCGAGTTCAAGATCCCGCTCTACGTCGAGCACAAGCGGAGGATCCTCCAGCTCGTGCTCTTCTCGGACCTGGGAGGGGCCTGGAGGAACTCGCACGACGCGAGCCTGGCCGTGGGCCAGGACCGGAACGACGCCCGCAACGAACGGTTCATGAAAGCCGCGGTCGGCTTCGGCCTGCGGATCACGACCCCGGTGTTCCCGATCCGCCTGGATTGGGGCTACGGGCTCAACCACCGCCCGGGCGAGGAGCTGTCCCAGATCCACTTCACCCTGGGAAATCTGTTCTAGGAGAACGACGCGATGAGAAAAAGCACGAGGGTTTTGGAACGGGGCGCCGCCATCGGCCTCGCGGCGCTCCTGTCGCGGGTCCCGGCGCTCCGGGCCATCGAGATCCCCCTGGAAGGGGCCGAGAGCAAATCGACCGTGGTCGGCACCGTCAACATGCACAAGATCTTCGAGGCCTTCCCGGAAACGGAGACGGCGCGGACGGCGATGACCGAGATGATCGAGTCCATCCGCGCGGACATCACCTCGAAGAAAGAGGAGATCGCCAATCTCAAGGGGGAGATCGAATTTTTGAAGAAGCAGAAGTCGGCCGTGGCCCCGGAGACCCCGGACGCGGGAAGACCGGAGGAGCTCCGGCAAGG
>MGUT01000006.1:56570-56985 GCA_001800095.1 Elusimicrobia bacterium RIFCSPLOWO2_01_FULL_64_13
CGCCCCCAGGCGAGGGGGCGGAGGGCGCGCCCGAACCGTCTTCCGCCGTCTACAGCACGTTCTCGGCCGCGATCCCCGAGATCCTTCCGGGCGTCCCGTCCCCCCTGCCGGAGCTGGAGGTGAAGGAGGCCCTGCTGCGGCAGAAAGAGGCGGACCTGGAGGCCTACGTCGGCGCCGCCGAAGAAGAGGTCAAACGCATCCAGGAAGGCAAGACCATGACGCTCATGGCCCGGATCTACCGGAGCCTCGAGGACATCGCGGTCAAGGAGGGCTACTCCATCATCGTGGACAAGGACACCATCCTCTACGGAGACGGCGCCTCGGACGTGACCCAGAACGTCATCTGGCGGCTTTCATCTCCGCTGCCATGAAACTCACGGCGCGCCGGATCGCCGGCCTGACCGGCGGGGAGGTC
>MGUT01000006.1:56996-61972 GCA_001800095.1 Elusimicrobia bacterium RIFCSPLOWO2_01_FULL_64_13
CGACGCCGAAGTGACCGGCGTCGCGCCCGTCCTGGAGGCGGGGGAGAAGGACCTCTCCTTCCTGAACGATCCCAGATTGGAAAAGGACCTCCCCCGTTCCCGGGCGGGGATCCTCCTGCTCAAGAAAGGGACGGCGCCGCCGGGACGGACCGCCGTCCTGGTGGAAAATCCCCAGGCCGCCTTCGCGAAAGTCCTGGAGATCATCGCGGAGGAGAAGCGCCCTCCGTTCCGCGGCATCCATGCCACCGCCGTCGTGGCCGACGGGGCGCGGATCGGGGAACGGGTCTCCATCGGCCCCTATTCGGTGATCGAGGCCGGGTGCGTCATCGGCGACCGCGCGGAGATAGGCGCCCAATGCGTGATCGGGCCCCGCTCCAGCCTGGGCGCGGATTCGAAGCTCCATCCCCACGTGACGGTCCGCGAGGACGTCGAGATCGGCACCCGCGTGATCATCCATTCCGGCGCCGTCATCGGCTCCGACGGCTTCGGCTACGTGACCGTGGACCGGGTCCACCGCAAGATCCCCCAGATCGGAGGGGTCAGGATCGGGGACGACGTGGAGATCGGGGCCAACGTCGCGATCGACCGCGCCACGGTCGGACATACCGTCATCGGGAAGGGGAGTAAAATTGACAACCTGGTGCAAATAGCCCATAATGTCCTGATAGGCGAGGGCTGCATCCTCGTGTCCCAGGTCGGGATCGCCGGGTCCTCGCGGCTCGGGAATTTCGTGACCCTGGCCGGGCAGGTGGGAGTATCGGGGCACATCTCCATCGGGGACGGGGCGATCGCCGCGGCCCAGTCCGGCATCCCCAACGACGTCCCCGCGGGAGCCATCGTTTTCGGCAGCCCGGCCCGCCCCATCCGGGACGAACGCAGGATCCAGGCCATCATCGGCAAACTCCCCAAGATCTACGATGAACTCAAAAAGATCAGAAAGGCCCTGAACCTGGAAGGATCGCAAGAAGCGAAATGACCCCCAACCAGAGGACCATCGCGCAGGAATCCGTCGTCTCGGGCGTGGGACTGCATACGGGGAACCCCACGACCATGCGGTTCCTTCCGGCCCCGCCGGACACGGGGATCGTCTTCGTGCGGACGGACCTGCCCGGACGGCCCGCGATCCCCGCCACGATCGACCACGTGATCGGCGTGATACGCGGCACGTCGCTCGGGCTGGACGGCGCCCAGGTCCATACCGTCGAGCACGTCTGCTCCGCGATCTTCGTCCTCGGCATCGATAACCTCCGCATCGAGCTCGACGCCAATGAGCCTCCCGTCGCGGACGGATCGGCCCGGGAATTCTTCCAGGCCCTGCGCAGGGCGGGGCTGGCCGGCCAGGACCGGCCGAAACAGGTCTTCTCGCCCTCGGAGCCGCTGCCCTACCGGTCGAACGAGACCGAGATCACGCTCGCGCCGGGACCCGGCCTTTCCATCCGCTGTACCCTCGTTTTCGACCACCCCATGATCGGCCGCCAGGAGGCCGACTTCACCATCGATCCCGACACCTATTCCCGCGAGATTGCTCCGGCGCGGACGTTCTGCTTCGACTACGAGGTGGAGGCCTTGAAGCGCAAAGGCCTGGCGCGCGGGGGGAGTCTCGACAACGCGGTCGTGATCGGCATGGACCGCGTCTACAACAAGGAAAAGACGCTCCGCTTCCCGAACGAGTTCGCCAGGCACAAGATGCTCGACCTCATCGGGGACCTCTCCCTCCTGGGCCGGCCCCTGGAGGGCCGCATCACGGCGCAGCGGATCGGCCACGGGCACAACATCAATTTCGTCAGGCAGCTCGCGAAGGTCGCGGGAGCCAGAATCAGCGTGGGGGGAGAACGGCCATGAATGAAACGCCCGTCCGCACACTCAAGATCGAGGAGATCCAGCAGGCCATCCCGCACCGCTATCCCTTCCTGCTGATCGACCGGGTGGAGGTCCTCGAGGAAGGGAAGACCGCCGTCGGCATCAAGTGCGTCTCCATGAACGAATGGTTCTTCCAGGGGCACTTCCCCGGGAGGCCGGTGATGCCCGGGGTCCTGATCGTCGAAGCCATGGCCCAGACCGCCTGCGCGCTTTTCCTTTCCAGGCCGGAATACGCCTCCAAGATCGCGTTCTTCATGGGGATCAACGAGACCAAGTTCCGCCGCCCCGTCGTTCCCGGAGACCGGTTGGAGCTCCGCGTCGAGGTCCTGAAAGCCGGAGGCAGGGCGGGCAAGGTCCGCGGCGAGGCCAAGGTCGGTGAAGAGGTCGCGGCGGAGACCGAATTCACCTTCGCCCTGGTGGACAAGTAAGATGGAAGATCCGTTCCCCCGCTTCACCGTCGAAGGGCCGTCGCCGGAGGAGCCTCCCCGCAAAGGATCCATCCACCCCACGAGCATCATCCATCCTTCCGCCGAGATCGACCCCACGGCCGAGATCGGCCCCTACGCCGTCATCGGCGAGGGAACCAGCGTCGGGCCGGGAACGTTCGTCGGCGCCCACGCCGTGGTCGAGTTCGCCGAAGTGGGCGCCGCCTGCCGGATCCATCCGCACGCTTTCGTCGGGACCGCCCCGCAGGACCTGAAATACCGGGGGGAGAAGACCAGGATCGTCATCGGCGACGGGACCATCGTGCGCGAATGCGCGACCTTGAACCGCGGGACGGCCCGCACGGGAGAGACCCGGATCGGAAGCCGCTGCCTCTTCATGGCCTACTCCCACGTGGCCCACGACAGCGTGATCGAGGACGAGGTCATCCTCGCCAATTCCGTGGCCGTGGCCGGCCACGTCCAGGTCGGGGCGGGCGTCATCATCGGGGGGCTTTCGGGCATCCATCAATTCGTGCGGATCGGAAAGCTGGCGATGATCGGGGCGGGGTCCATGGTCCCGATGGACATCCCGCCTTTCTGCACCGCCTCCGGAGACCGGGCCAGGATCGTGGGGCTGAACATCGAAGGCATGCGCCGCCGCCACGTCTCCAAGAATTCCATCGACTCCCTCAAGCGGATCTACCGCAAGGTCTTCTTCTCCAAGAAACCCCTGAAGCAGGTCCTCGAACAGGCCGGGTCCGAGGCCGCCGGCGAAGAGGCCCGGGAGTTCATCGGCTTCGTGCGCGCGTCCTCGCAGCGCGGCATCTGCCGTCCGAAACTGAAGGCGGAAACGAGCGCCTCCCAGACCTGGTAGACGCCCGCCGCTCGAGAGCGCCATGACCCCAGGCACGTCCCCCATCGGCTTGATAGCCGGCAAAGGCAAATTCCCCCTGATCTTCGCCCGGGAGACCAGGAAACGCGGCCGGGACCTCGTGGTCGTGGCCCTCAAGGAAGAGGTCAGCGAAGATTTCTCACCCTTCGCCAAGGCCGTCCACCCCATCTCCGCGGGCAAGCTCGACTCCATCATCCAGGTCTTCCGCAAGGAAGGGGTCCGGGAAGTGGTCATGGCGGGGCGCCTGGAACACACGAAGCTTTTTTCCGACATCGTCCCGGATCTCCGGACCGCCCAGCTCCTCCTGCGCGTCAAGGACCGGCGCGCCGATTCGGTCCTGGGAGCCGTGGCCGAGGAGCTTTCCAAGGACGGCATCACCCTCCTGCCCTCCACGACGTTCCTCTCCCACCTCCTGCCCGAACCCGGCGTCCTCACCCGCTCCAGGCCGACGGAGTCGGAGGAAAAGAACATCCGTTTCGGCATCCGCATGGCCCGGGGATTGTCCGCGCTGGACCTGGGGCAGACCGTGGTGGTGAAAAAACGCGCCGTATTGGCCGTGGAGGCGCTGGAAGGCACCGACGAGTGCGTCCGCCGCGGCGCGCGGCTGGGCGGGGAAGGGGTCATCGTCGTCAAGAGCGCCAAACCCGGGCAGGACATGCGTTTCGACGTCCCCGTGATCGGGACCCATACCCTCACCGTCCTCCAGGAGACCCGGGCCAGGGTCCTGGCCGTGGAGTCCCGCAGGACCCTGATCCTGGAGCTGGAGGAATGCGTCAAGAGGGCCGACGCCGCCGGGATCTGCATCGCCGCCTGGGAAAAGGACGAGGCGCCGTCATGACCCGCGCCGGCGTGATCGGGGTCGGACACCTCGGCCAGCACCACGCGAGGATACTGTCCTCCCTCCGGGACTGCGAGCTCGTCGGAGTGGCCGACGTCGACCGCAAGCGCGGCGACGGCGTCGCCCGCGCCTGCAAGACCCGGTCCTTCGCGGATTTCCGGGAGCTGGCGCCGGAGATCCGGGCGGCGGTGATCGCCGTGCCGACCCCGGGACATTACGCCATCGCCAAGGAATGCCTCGAGCGGGGGATCCACTGCCTGGTGGAGAAGCCTCTCTGCGAAAAGGTCGAGGACGCCGAGCGCCTGATCCAGATCGCCAAGGAGAAGGGCATCATCCTCCAGGTCGGGCACGTGGAGCGCTTCAATCCCGCGGTGCTCGCCGCGCGCCAGTACATCCAGGACCCCAAGTTCATCGAGGTCAACCGGCTCGGCTCCTATGACCCCAGGGTCTCCCACATCGGGGTGGTGCTGGACCTCATGATCCATGATCTGGACATCGTGCTCTACCTCGTGGGCTCCGAGGTGAAGAGCCTGGAGGCCTTCGGAGCCAAGGTCCTCACGGACCACGAGGACATCGTCAAATGCCGCCTGCGGTTCGCCAACGGCTGCATCGTGGACCTGTCCGCCTCGCGCATTTCCCTCGAACAGTACCGCAAGATCCGCATCTTCCAGCCCGACGCGTACCTCTCCATCGACTACGCGCGCAAGGACTTCAAGATGTACCGAAAAAAGAAGCCCGTGGTCAAAAGTTTCTCCGACATCGAGATCCTCAAGCCCGCCATGCGGAAGGAGGAACCCTTGAAGCTCGAGCTCGAGCATTTCCTGGAATGCGTGCGGGGGGGGAAAAAGCCGCACGTCACCGGGGAGCACGGGCGCGACGCCCTCGAGCTCGGCCTCGAGATCCTCGAACAGCTCCACCTCCACGAACCGGCCGGCGGGGGGCCGCCGTCCTGAAGTCCCGG
>MGUT01000006.1:61983-64178 GCA_001800095.1 Elusimicrobia bacterium RIFCSPLOWO2_01_FULL_64_13
TGAAGATCCTGATCTCGGCCGGGGACTATTCCGCCGACCTGCACGGGGAATCCCTCGTGCGGGAGCTGCGCGCGCGCGCCCCGGACCTCTCCGTCACCGCGCTGGGCGGCGGGCGCCTCCGGGGCGTGGCCGACGAATTCCTGCGGGACATGGTCCGCATGGACATCTCCGGATTCAGCCAGCCCTTCAAACAGTTCTTCTCCCTCAAATCCATCCTGCAAAAAATGATATTCCCGCGCCTGGCCTCCCGGGAATTCGACGCCGTGATCCTCATCGACTACTACGGTTTCAACATCCACATCGCCCGGAAGGCCAGGGCCTTCGGGATCCCGGTGTTCTACTTCGTGAGCCCGCAGGTCTGGGCGAGCCGCGGCTGGCGGATCCAGGAGCTCAAGCGCGCCGTGACGAAGATGCTGGTCATATTCCCTTTCGAGGAGGAGCTTTACCGCGGGCACGGCGTCCCGGCGGAGTTCGTGGGGCATCCCGCCGTGGACGCGGTGGAGCGGGCCGAATCCGGCCGGCCCGCCGGGGCGGAACGGGACCGGCCGGCAGCGCCGGGGGACGGCGTCCTCAAACTCGGCATCCTGCCGGGGTCCCGGCACCGGGAGCTCGCCCGCCACCTGCCCATCATGCTGAAGGCCCTGGAGCTCCTGCGGAAGCGCTTTCCCAAGATCGAGGCCACGGTCTTCGCGGTGGACTGGATCCCGGACGAGGATTACCTCGCGGCCCTGGAAGGGCGGCCGGTCCGGCTTTCCCGGGAGCAGGACCTCCGGGAGCGCGCCGGCCTCGATTTCTGCCTCACCGCGTCGGGCACGGCCGCCCTCGAGATCGCCCTTCTGCGGATCCCCCAGGTCGTCATCTACCAGGCCTCCTGGCTGACGTATTGGGTCGCGCGCCTGCTCATCCGCGTGGACTACATCTCCATGCCCAACATCCTCTCGGGAAAAATGATCGTCCCGGAGCTCATCCAGGGAGAGGCCAGTCCCGCGCGGGTCGCCGAAGAAGCGGAAAAGATCCTCTCGGACCCGCTCCGGCTTGAAAGCGCGCGCTCCGAACTGATAGAATTAAGGAAGTCGCTCGGAAAGCCCGGCGCCTATTCCCGCGCCGCGGACGTCGTCCTGGATTCGCTCCGGAACCCGGTCCGGCCATGAACCTCTATAAACGCCTCGCGCCCTTGATAAAACCCTATCTGACGCGCCTCATCGAGGCGGCCGTCTGCATGGGGCTGGTGGCGCTTTTCACGACCATCCCCATCTGGCTCATCCGCAGCGTCATGGACGACGTGATCCTGGCCAAGGACCTGCAGAAACTGCTCCTGTTCACCGTGCTCTTTCCCCTCGTCTACCTGCTGAAAGGCGTCTTTTCCTACCTGCAGAACTACCTCATGAACTACATCGGCCAGTCGGTGGTCCGGGACATGCGCCTCAAGATCTATTCGCACCTGCAGACGCTCTCCATGGATTTCTTCCACAAAAATTCCACGGGCGGGCTCATGAGCCGCGTCACGAACGACACCACCACGTTCCAGATCGCCCTCGTGCAGGTGCCGGTCCAGATCGTCCGGGACGGCCTCACCCTGGTCTTTCTGACGGGGACCATCTTCTACCTCCATTGGAAGTTCGCCCTCATCACGCTCTTCCTTTTTCCGATCGCGGCGGTCCCGGTCTGGATCCTGGGCAGGAAGCTCCGGGCCTCGGGCCGGCAGATCCAGTCGCGGATGTCGGACCTTTTCGGGTCCCTGCACGAAGGCATCTCCGGACACGCCATCACCAAGGTCTTCGGCAAGGAGGCGGAGGAGATCCGCCGCTTCCGCAAGGAGAACGACCACTACTATTCGGTCACCATGCGCTGGGTCCGGGCGAACGTCCTGGGGGCCCCCATCATGGAATTCCTGGGATCGCTCGCGGCCATCTTCCTCCTGTGGTACGGAGGCCGGGACGTGATCGAAGGCCGCTGGACGCTCGGCAGCTTCGGCACCTTCCTGGGCGCTTTTTTGTCCGCCTATAAGCCCGTCAAGGACTTCACCAGCGTCAACGCCCAGATCCAGCAGGGCGCGGCCTGCGCCGAGCGCATATTCGAGATCCTGGATGAGCGGCCCACGGTCGTGGAGTGCGGCGCCCCGGAGGAAATCCCTCCCTTCCGCGGATCCATCGAATACGCCGGAGTGGGATTTTCCTACGCGCCGGGGAACCCGG
>MGUT01000006.1:64187-68698 GCA_001800095.1 Elusimicrobia bacterium RIFCSPLOWO2_01_FULL_64_13
CGTGCGCGCGGGGGAAGTGATCGCCCTGGTCGGCCCTTCGGGAGCCGGCAAGACCACCCTCACGAAGCTCCTGCCCCGCCTCATGGACCCCCAGGAAGGGGCCATACGCATCGACGGCGTCGAACTCCGCCGGGCCTCCCTCGCGTCCTTGCGCCGCCAGATCGGGATCGTCACCCAGGACGTGATCCTCTTCAACGAGACCGTGCGCTACAACATCGCCTACGGCGGGACCGGCTCCCCGGGGGAGCGCTCGGCGGAAATGGACCGGAGGATCGAGGATTCCGCGAAGATCGCCAACGCCCACGACTTCATCCTCGCCCTGCCGCGGGGCTACGACACGGTGATCGGCGAGCGCGGGGTGCGGCTCTCCGGGGGCCAGAGGCAGCGGCTGTCCATCGCGCGCGCCGTGATCAAGAACCCCCCCATCCTCATCCTGGACGAGGCGACCTCTTCCCTGGACGCGGAATCGGAAAAACTCGTCCAGGAGGCCATGGGACGGCTCATGGAAAGCCGGACGGTGCTCGTGATCGCCCACCGGCTCTCCACCATACGCCGGGCCGACCGGATCCTGGTCCTCGACGGGGGGGAGATCGTGGAGGAGGGGGACCACGACCTGCTCTGGAAAAAGGCGGGGCAGTACAAACGGCTTTATGAGATGCAGCTCCTCGCCTGACGATGAACGTCACCCTGAACGGCAAGGCGTCCGAGCTCCGGGAGGGCCTCACCCTCCTGGAACTCCTCGAAGAGCTCAAGCTCGAACCGCGGCTCGTCGCCTGCGAGATCAATGAGACGATCGTGAAGCGCTCCGAATATCCCCGGACGAACGTGCGCGAGGGCGACCGCGTGGAAATCCTGCAGATGATCGGCGGAGGTTGAACATGACGGCAGAGACCCAGAACAGGCCGGCCGAAGTTTCCGACAGACCCCTGGAGATCGCGGGCAAGGTCTTCCGCTCGCGCCTCATCACGGGGACGGGCAAATACCGCTCCTTCGAGGCCATGCACGAAGCGCTCCTGGCCTCCGGCTCGGAGATGGTCACGGTCGCCGTCCGCCGGGTGAACCTGACCGACCGCTCGCCCGAATCCTTCCACGCGGCCATCCCCAAGCACATGGCCATCCTGCCGAACACGGCCGGCTGCTATAACCTCGAAGACGCCCTGCGCGCGGCGCGCCTCGGCCGGGAGGTCGCCCAAACGGACTGGGTGAAGCTCGAGATCCTGGGCGACCCCGCGACCCTCCTGCCCGATACCGCCGCCCTCCTCGAAGCCACGAAGATCCTCGTGGGGGAGGGTTTCAAGGTCCTGCCGTACACGAACGACGACCCCATCGTCGCCAGGAAGCTGGAAGCGCTCGGCGCCGCCGCCGTCATGCCCCTGGCCGCTCCCATCGGCAGCGGGCAGGGGGTGCTGAACCCCCTGAACATCCGCCTCATCCGGGAATCGGTCCAGTCCGTGCCTCTCATCCTCGACGCGGGGGTGGGCACGGCCTCGGACGCGGCGATCGCCATGGAGCTCGGCGCGGACGGGATCCTCATGAACACCGCCATCGCCGAGGCCCGCGACCCGGCGATGATGGCCGAGGCCATGAAGCTCGCGGTGGAATCCGGGCGGCTCGCGTTCCTGGCGGGCCGGATGCCCAAGCGTCTGGTGGGGTCCGCTTCCAGTCCCCGGGCCAAATAGCGACATTGCCCGCGGATTCCCCGGAAGAAATCTTTCAGAAGATCCTCCAGAACGTCCGGCTCTACCTTCCGGACCAGCCCGAAACTCCCCTCCGACAGGCCTTCGAATTCTCCCTCCGGGCCCACCGGGCCCAGACCCGCGCCGGCGGCGACCCCTTCATCACCCATCCCCTGGAAGTGGCCCGCATCCTCTCCGAGCTCCATCTCGACGTGCCCACGATGGCCGCCGGGATCCTCCACGACGTGCTCGAGGACACGCCGGTGACCCGCGAGGAATTCCTGAACGCCTTCGGCGCCGAGGTGACCCATATCGTGGAAGGCGTCACCAAGATCGACGCCCTGGAAAGCCACATGCCCGGGCCGGGAGAGGAGACCTCCTCGCCGAAGCTCGTCGAGCAGTCGGAGAACTGGAGGAAGATGCTGATCGCCACGGCCCAGGACATCCGGGTCATCCTGGTCAAGCTCGCCGACCGCACGCACAACATGGAGACCCTCGATTTCCTCCCTCCGGACAAGAGGCGCCGCATCGCCGAGGAGACCCTCTCCCTGTACGTGCCCATGGCCCAGCGCCTGGGCATGTACCAGCTCAAAGGGAGGCTGGCGGACCTGTCCCTCAAGCATCTCGAGCCCGGGATATACGCGGAGCTGGAAAAGAAGATCGGGGAGCGGGAAGTCCGCCGGAAGGAATTCCTGGACCTTTGCCTGGAGAGGATCGAGGCCATCCTCCGGCCCCTCGGCATCCCGCACCGCGCCACCGCCCGCCCGAAGACGCTTTACTCGGTCTACCGGAAGATGGTCCGGCAGAACAAGCCCTTCGAGGAGATACAGGACCTGGCCGCCCTGCGGCTCATCACGGACACGATCGAGCATTGCTACGCCCTTCTCGGGGCGGTGCATTCCCATTTCGCCCCGCTCCCCGACACCTTCACCGATTACATCGCCCTGCCCAAGAACAACCTCTACCAGTCCCTCCACACCACGGTCCGGATCGACCGGGACCAGATCCTCGAGATCCAGATCCGCACCGAGGAGATGCAGCGGATCTCCGAATACGGCGTGGCCGCGCACTGGAGATACAAGGAAGCCGCCCAGGGCCGGCCGGGAAAGGACGAGTTCGAGGACAAGCTGGATTGGCTGAAGCAGATCCTGGAGTGGCAGCAGGAGACCAGGAACCCCAGGGAGTTCCTGGAGGGGCTGAAGACGGACCTCGAGTTCGACCAGGTCTTCGTGTTCACGCCGAAGGGGGAAGTGAAGAAGATGCCGGCGGGGTCCACCCCGGTGGATTTCGCCTACGCCGTCCACACGGACCTGGGGCACCAGTGCGTGGGGGCGAAGGTGAACGGGAAGATGGTCCGGCTGGATACGCGGCTGAAATCCGGCGACCGCTGCGATATCCTCACCCGCAAGGGGCAGCACCCGCACAAGGACTGGCTGGAGTTCGTGCGCACCCCGAGGGCGCGGTCGAAGATCAGGAAGTTTTTTAGGGAGAACCCGGGATGATCAGGCGGCCGGAACGGTCAGGCCGCTTTTTTCACCTTGCCGGAGCGGATGCAGCGCGAGCAGACGTAGATCCGGCGCACGGTCCCGGAAAGGTTGACGCGGATCTTCTGTAAGTTCGGCAGGAACCTGCGGCGCGTGGCCCGGCGCGAGTGGCTGATGGAGTTGCCCGCGGAGGGGCCCTTGTCGCATATCCTGCATTTGAATGCCATGGGGGGATTATAGCAAATGACGCAGCCCGGGTCAAAGTCCAGACCGGCCGAGACCGCGCTCCCGGTCCGCTACGTTCCGGGGGTCGGTCCCAGGATCGCCGAGAAACTCGCGCGGCTGGGCATAGGGACCGTTGAGGACCTTCTCCACCATTATCCCCGGGACTGGGAGGACCGCCGCTCCTTCCGGCCGCTCGGGGAAGCCAGGGCGGGAGAAACGGCCGCCTATTACGGGACCATCGAGGACGTGCGCTTCAAGGAATCCGGCAAAGGGTTCCTCATCGTCAAATCCCGCATCCGGGACGACACCGGCAGCCTCCTGTGCCGCTGGATACGCAAGAAGTCCACCCGCTACGACGTCTCCGCCCCTTTCAAGAGGGAGCTTCAGGCCGGGAGGAGGATGGCGGCCTACGGCAGGATATCCTTCGACTCGGAGGGCCTCTGCCTGGACGCCGAAGAGCACGAGGTGATGGGGGGCGCCGGGGATTCCATCCACATGAACCGGATCGTTCCCATCTATCCCGCCACCGAGGGAGTCCAGCCGAAGTTCTTAAGGAAGATCATTTTTTCCGCCCTGGAAGGCGTCCGGCCCGCCGACCCTCTCCCCGGACCCGTCGGCGCGGCCTCGGGCCTGCCTTCCCTGCCGGACGCCCTCCGTTCCATCCATTTCCCGAAGTCCTTGCCGGAGAAGGAAGAGGCCCGCAAGCGGCTCGCGTTCCAGGAACTCTTCCTCCTGCAGACGGTCCTGGCCCTCGCTCGCAGGAGGAGACGGACCCGGCGACCGTTCCGCTACGAGGTGAAAAAACACCTCCTCTCGCCTTTCCGGGAGAAATGCGGTTTCGAATTCACCGCCTCCCAGAAAAAAGTGATCCGGGAGATCTTCGCCGACCTGGGTTCCGAATTTCCCATGAGCCGCCTCCTCCAGGGGGACGTGGGCAGCGGGAAGACCGTGGTGGCGGCGGGAGCGATGCTCCTGGCCTGCGAGAACGGCCGGCAGGCGGCCCTCATGGCCCCCACCCAGATCCTGGCGGAACAGCATTACATCTCCCTGACCCATTTCCTCGAAGGCCTGCCGGTGAAGGTCGGGCTCCTGACCGGGTCGAAGCGGAACTCGGAGCGGAAGCGTT
>MGUT01000006.1:68713-74734 GCA_001800095.1 Elusimicrobia bacterium RIFCSPLOWO2_01_FULL_64_13
AGAGGAGGTCGGGTTCAAGCGCCTGGGGCTGGCCGTGATCGACGAACAGCACCGCTTCGGAGTGCGCGACAGATTGAACCTCACCCGCGGGGCCCCGGGCCTCGACGTGCTGGTGCTCACGGCCACCCCGATCCCCCGGACCCTGGCCCTCGGCCTCTACGGCGACCTGGACGTGTCCACGCTCACCGAACTGCCTCCCGGCAGGAGGGACATCGTCACCGAGCTCCGCGGCGAGGCGGAGGCCCTCGAGGCCGTCCTGGAGGAGACCCGCGGCGGCGGCCAGGCCTATTGGGTCACCCCGCTGATCGACGAGAGCAAAAGTTCGGAGAGGCTCTTCCGGGAGGAGGAAGGCCTTTTCGCGGAATGGGACGAGCCCGGGGCCCGGACGGTCCGGCTGAAGGCCGCGGCGCAGGAATACGATTCTCTCCGCAAGGGCGCTCTTTCGGGAATGAGCGTCGGCATCCTGCACGGGCGCATGAATCCATCGGAAAAGGAAAGGACGATGAAGCTCTTCCGGGAGGGGAAGATCCAGGTCCTCGTCGCCACGACGGTGGTCGAGGTGGGGATCGACAATCCCAACGCCTCCGTCATGGTCATCCACAACGCCGAGAGGTTCGGCCTGTCCACGCTCCATCAGCTCCGCGGGAGGGTCGGGCGCGGCAGCCGTCCTTCCCGCTGCGTCCTGGTCGCCCAGCCGCGGACCGAGGACTCCCGGCGGCGGGTGGAGGCCGTGCTGGCCACGCAGAACGGTTTCGACCTGGCCGAGGCGGACCTCGCGATCCGCGGGCCGGGAGAGTTCTTCGGCACGTCCCAGCACGGCATGCCGCCGCTCAAGATCGCGGACCTCTCCGGCGACCGCTCGCTCCTCCTCCAAGCGAGGGACGCCGTCCGGGACTGGATCGCGCGGGACCCGGACCTCTCCGGTCCGGAAAGCGCCCGGCTGCGGGAACACCTGCGCAGGCATTTCTCCGAAAAATGGCATTGGGCCATGACCGCCTGAATTTGATATGATAGGGCCATCGTGAGGATCGCGATCTATCCCGGAAGCTTCGACCCCGTCACCGAGGGCCACCTCGACATCGTCCGCCGGGCGCTGGAGATCTTCGACCGGGTCATCGTCGCCGTGGCCCGCCCTCACCAGAAATCCACCCTTTTTTCCGTCGAAGAGAGGATCCGGATGATCCAAAAAGCGGTCTCCGGCCGGAAGGGCGTCCGGGTGGAGAGCTTTTCCGGGCTTCTCGTGGACTACGCCCGCTCGAAAAAGGCCGCGGCCATCATCCGGGGACTGCGCGCCGTCTCCGATTTCGAGTACGAGTTCCAGATGGCCCTCATGAACCGCCACCTCTCGCGCAAGAGCCGGGGGCATTTGGAGACGGTCTACCTCATGCCCGACGAGAAATACACCTACCTCTCCTCGACCATGGTCAAGGAGGTGGCGCGTCTGGGAGGGGACGTCGGGAACTTCGTGCCCTCCTTCATCGCCGCCGAGCTGAAAAAAAAATTCGGCCGCTGACCGAACGTCCCTTGACAACTCGGGGAAAGGGTGCTAATTACTAATTAATGTCCAAATACGTTTATAAGGCCCGCACCGCGGCCGGCACCACGGCCGACGGCTTCATCATCGCCCCGGATTTGAACGCCGCCCGATCCCTCCTCCGGGCCCAAAAGCTCACCGTCACCGACATCCAGGAAAAAGGCGAAAGCCTCATCGACCGGGCCCGGTCCCTGTTCCAGCCCGGCATCACCACCAAGGACCTTTCCCTCTTCTCCCGCCAGCTCTCCACATTGGTGGGCGCCGGCGTGCCCCTGGTCCAGGGCCTGACCATCCTCGAAGACCAGATCGAGAACCCCACATTCAAGAAAGTGGTCACGGGGCTGCGTCTGGACATCGAGGCCGGCATGGGCATCGCCGACTCCATGAAGAAATATCCCGGCGCCTTCGACGACCTGTACGTGTCCATGATCCGCGCGGGCGAGCTGGGGGGGATCCTCGACACCATCCTGGACAGGCTTTCCTCCTATCTCGAGGCCGCGGAGGAGCTGAAAGCCAAGGTGAAATCGGCCCTCATGTACCCGGTCGTGGTATTGAGCATCGCCGTCGCGATCACCTGGTTCCTGCTCGTTTTCATCATCCCGAAATTCGAAGAGATGTTCTCCTCCTTCGGCAAGGAGCTCCCGGCCCCGACCCAGATCCTCCTCGACCTGTCGCACTTTCTGATCGACAACTGGTACCTCTACGTCCCCCTGCCGGTCATCCTTTTCTTCGCCTACAAGCACCTGATCAAGTTCCCCGCCTTCGCCAGGAAAGTGGACAACGTCATGCTCAATCTGCCCGTCTTCGGCATGATCATCAGGAAGACGGCGGTGGCGAAATTCACGCGGACCTTCTCCACCCTGATCAAGGCCGGCGTGCCCATCCTCCAGGCCCTGGACACCGTCGCGGAGACCGCCGGCAACCTCATCGTCATGGACGCGGTCCTGTCGGCCAAGGCCGCCATCCGGGAAGGCGAAAGGATCGCCAAACCTCTCGCCGCCAGCGGGGTCTTTCCGACCATGGTCGTGTCCATGATCTCCATCGGGGAGGAGACCGGCAATTTGGATGCCATGCTGGCCAAGATCGCCGATTTTTACGAATCCGAGGTCGACGCCGCCGTCGAAGGGCTCACCAGCCTGATCGAACCCCTGGTCATCGTGTTCATGGGGGCCGTGATCGGCTCCATCGTGGTCGCCATGTTCCTGCCCATGTTCAGCATGTCGGAGGGGATCGGATAATTTCACTGAAATTACTTGACAAGAAAAACCCTATCTGTTAAACTTAAAAAAGACCATATCCGCCGGCAGGTTCAAGCGGTCTTTGATATAAGGAGGTGATACACATGACGAGATTGAAACAATCCGTTAGTCAGCGGGGCTTCACGCTAATCGAGCTGATGATCGTCGTCGCAATCATAGGTATATTGGCAGCCGTGGCGGTCCCGAAGTTTGCGGAAATGATCCGTAAATCCAAAGAAGGGTCCACTAAGGGAGCTCTGTCAGCTCTGCGGTCCGCGTTGACTATCTATCAATCGGACAACGAGGGCATGGTTCCTCTCATGAAGGGCGCGAGAGGCGATGAGAATGTCCGCGTCGCGATGGTCCCCAAGTATATCGAGACCATTCCCTTGTCAAAGCTTGGGCAGTACCATGACGACTCGAACTACGTCCACGTCGCCGTGGCGACCACGACTCCGTGGGACCTGAACACCAGCACCATAACTCCGGACGCGAACGGCTGGGTCTACACCAGCGCGAACGAAGGCAAGTTCTGGGTCAGCTGCACCCACACCGACGCCAAGAACGAGGCCATCACATCCTGGTAGTTTGAACTGATTCACCGAAGAGAGGAGAAGGCATTTGCCTTCTCCTCTCTTTTTTTGCTATTTTTTTGAGACCGTGGCGATCCCCCTGATCTACCTCGTTCTGGGACTCCTCCTCGGTTCCTTCGCCAACGTCTATTTCCACCGCCTGCCCCGGGACCTGCCTCTCGGGTTCTCCCGTTCCGCCTGCCCCCGGTGCGCCTCCCGGATCTCCTGGTTCGACAATATCCCCGTGATTTCCTGGCTCCTTCTCGGAGGAAAATGCCGTTCCTGCGGCGGACGCATCCCTCTCCGCTACCCTCTGGTCGAATCCGCGACGGCCCTCCTGTTCTTCTGGGTCGCCCTCCGGCTCGAAGCCCAACCCCCGCCGGCGGCGGCGGCGTTCGTCTTCTTCTACTATATCCTCTTCCTCGCCGGAGGCATCGACCTCGTCACCTTTTTTCATTTCGACCGGGAGTACGGGGTCATCCCCGACTCTCTCGTGATCCTCCTGGCCGCGGGAGGCGTCCTCTCCATCCCCTATAATCCTCTCCTCGCCTCCGCTCCCTGGTCCGGCGCCGCCAGCGCTCTGGCGGCGGGAGCGGCGCTCCTGGGATTCAGGTGGATCGCGGGCAAAGTCCTCGGCCGCGAGTCCCTGGGACTGGGAGACATCAAGCTCGTTTCCGCGATCGGGTTTTGGCTCGGCTGGAAGGGAATCCTCCTCACGCTTTTCGCCGGGTCCCTGGCCGGGCTCCTGGTCGTGGGAACGCTTCTCGCCCTGGGGAGGACGGACCGGAGGTCCGCCGTTCCTTTCGGCCCTTTCCTGGCCGCCGGTTCCCTCTGTGGGCTTTTCCTCGTTTAATCCGGCCTGGAGCGCCGCGCTCCTCCTCGGGATCCTGGCCGCCGGCCGCGGGGGACGGGATCCCGCCGGGCTTCTCCTCTACGAGATCGCTTCCATCCTCCTCTTCATCCGGACGAAGGACATGGCCCGCCCCGCCTGCCGTCCTTTGGAATGGACCATCCTGATCGCGGCCGGTTTTTGGGGCGTCTCCGCCCTCCTCTCCCTTCCGGACACGACGCACGGGATCGCGCTCTTTTCCATCCTCGCGGCGGGGATCCTGAATTTCTTCACGTTCGCGCGCACCCGCGATCCGCGGACAAGCAGGACGTTTTTCGCGGCCGTCATCGTCCTCGCGGCGGTCCTTTCCTTAAAAATCCACCTTTACCCTTCCGCGCCGTTCCTGCCCAACCCCAACCTTGAGGCCGGCTTCCTGAACCTGGGCATCCTCGCGACGCTGGCCTGGATCCTGTTCGGCCGGAGCTCCGGCGGCGCGGTCTTCTCCGGCCGCGTCCTCCAGTTCGGGATCCTGGTCCTGGTCTCATCGGGGCTTCTGCTTTCCTTCTCCATCGGCGCCCTCTTGAGTCTCGGGGCCGCGCTGACCGCCCTCGTTTTTTTCGGCGGCCGCGAAGTCCGCGTCACGGTCCTGTGTTTTATCGGCGTCCTCGGCGGACTCGCCCTCGCCTTCCCGCCCGTGATCGGCGCCTTCGCTGCGAAGGCGGGCGGGCTCCCGTCGAACTTGAGGCGGGCCGTGTGGTCGGCGTCCGCCGAAGCGTTCCGGGAAAGACCGGTCCTGGGTTGGGGCTTGGGCCGTTTTGAGCAGGCGTACCTTCTCCACCGGCCTCCCGTGGAAGAGGGCATCGCGCGGTTCGAAAAATCGACCGGGTTCGCCCACAGCGAGTTCCTCCAGGCGGCGGTGGAAGGCGGGATGACCGGCCTTCTCTCCTTCCTGGCCATCCTCGCGGGCGCGGCCTGTCTCGCCCGGAGGGCCCTCCGGGAAACGGCCGGTCCGGCCGGGCTCCCTTGGGAATCGGCGGCGGCGGCGCTCGGGGGGACCGCCGTCCTGGTCCACGCCTCCATCGATTTCAACCTGCACCTGCCCCTGTTCGCGATGATCTCGTTCTTCTGCCTCGCGGAGGTCCTGCCGGCCGGCGGGACCGTCCCGGGGTCCGCGGGCAAAGCTTCGGGCGCCGCCCTCGGCATCTGGGCCGGAGCGGCCCTGGTCTTGCTCGCCTCCAACGTCTGCGCGCGCGCGTCCCGGCTCCTGTACCGGGACGGCCGGCCCGAATCGGCCCGGTCGTTCCTGAAAGCCGCGGCCGCCCTCAATCCCCTGGACGCCGATTCGCTGAAGGAGCTCGCCTGGACGGCTCCGCCGGAAGAGAGGGAGAGGCTGCTCCGCCAAGCCCTCCGCTTCCGCAGGGGCGACCATCTCCTCCACGCCAACCTCGCCCGGCATTTCCATCTCCTGGGGAGGAACGGGGAAGCTCTCCTGTCGTTCCAAGACGCCCTGGACAGGAACCCGGGCCATGTCTTCCACCTGTCGGAGATGGGGGACGTCCTTCTTGAAACGGGCGACTTGCCGGAAGCCTTCCGGCGTTATCGCCAAGCCGCGCGGATCGAACCTCTCTTCGTCCTGGCCCACATGCGCATGGGGCAGATCCTGGCCGCGGCGGGAAAGAAGGAGGAAGCCCGCGCCTGTTTCAGGAACGCGGAGCGCATATCGGGATCGGGGCTCAAGGGCGGCTCGGATTATTCCCGCAGACTCCTGCGCGTCGAACCGGGATGAAGATTTCTCCGCCGTTCCTGGCGTCCCTGGCCATATCCTCGACCGCCCTATGGATGCGGGGG
>MGUT01000006.1:74743-81463 GCA_001800095.1 Elusimicrobia bacterium RIFCSPLOWO2_01_FULL_64_13
CCCCTGGGCTGGTCCGCCGTCGAGGCGGTCCTGGCCGTCTGCGCCGGCCGGCTCCTCTGGTCGGGAGAGAGGGCCCTCTGGCCGGAAAGAGCGCTCTCTCTTCCCATCCTTCTCCTATTTTTCTGGAGCGCGCTGTCGCTTTTCTGGAGCGCCAATCTTTACGGGACGGCGACCGCTCTCGCCAAGGCGGCCGGATGGGTCCTGGCCTTCCTCCTTTTTTTGAGCGACGACTCCTCCTGGGACGGGGCCCTGGCCGGCGCGGCCGCGCTCGCCGGCGCGGCGGCGGCGGTCCTGTGGCTCGGCTGGGGGGATTTTCGGGCCTGGATCTCCGCGCCGAATCTTTTTTCCGGGTTCCTCGCCTTGGCCGGCATCCTGGCCATGGAGCTCTTCCTGGTCCGGAGCGGCCCGCGCGGCGTCCCGGCCTTCCTGGCCGCGGCCATGATCGCCGCGGCGGTCTTCATGTGCGCCTCTCTCGGCCCCATCCTCGGCTGGACGGCCGGGCTCCTGTTCCTTTTGAGGATCAGGAGGGGGGATGTCCCTCCCGGAAAGATCCGGGCCGCCGCCGTCCTGGTCCTGGCTCTGGCGGGAATGACCCTGGTCGCGGTCAGAGGCAACCCGTTCGCGCACGTCTGGGTCAGGAAATCCCTGGATCCTTTTTCACTGGAACGCGTCCAGATCTGGAAGGACAGCGCGAAAATGGCCGCCCGTCATTTCGTCCGCGGGACCGGTCTGGGAACGTTCCGGGACGTCTATCCCGAATTCAAGGTCATCCCGGGATTCAGGAACGCGCCCTACGCCCATAACGAGCCGCTTCACTTTTTGTGCGAGATGGGCGCCGTGGGATTCCTCCTGGGTTCGTGGGCCGTCCTGGTCTTCGCGGCGAGGGCCCTGCGCCGCGGCGGTTTCCTGAAGGCCTGGGGCGTGTGGGGGGCCGTCTTCACGGCCGCGCTCGTTCAGTCGCTCTTTGATTTCAATCTCCGCTATCCTCCGATAGCGGCGCTGGTCCTATTTTCCCTCGCCCACGGCTGGTCCGGAGGACGCGTTCCGGCCTGGCCCTCCCGGACCGGAAAGGCCCCGGCTCTCGTCCTCTGGGCCATGGCGGCGGTCCTGGCCCTGCCCGGATTGGCCGCGGCCATGTTCTGGAAAGTCCTGCGCCGGGGCGGAGACCGTTCCGCCGCGGCGCGCGCCGCCTTGAGGATCAACCCGGTCGACCCGGTCTTCCTTTCCGAGACCGGGAGGATGCGGGACCTGCTCTGCGCCATCGAGCTCGAACCCAGGAACGTCTGGCACAGGAGGAAAGCGGCGCGTTTCTACGTTTCCGAATGGGAGAGGACGGGGGAAGAGAACTACCGCGCCCTGGCGATCCGCGAATACGAGACCATGGCCGCCGCGGCCCCGAACGTGCGGGAATTCAGGGAGGAACTGGAGCGTTTCCGCGGCCGGCGCCCCTGAACCCACATTCAATTTGTTATTGACAAATCAGGAGTTATCTGATATATTCAACCCATATTGGGACCTACGGGGAATTTTCGTCGTAGGAATTGGTTTGCACCAGCATAAATCGCCGAGTAGAAACCGAAGCCACGCTTCCCTTTGATTATTAAGGAAGCCGTTGCGGGGTTTTTGTAGGCTTTTTTTTTAGCGCCGAAACGTGCGGATCGATTAAAAAAGATTTATGGCCCTAGACATCTCGGAACTTCTGGACAAGCTGCCGCCCTTGCCGATCCCCGGCATCCGCTCCGCGGATTCCATCGGGATCGACATCGGGACTTCCTCGGTGAAGATCGTCCAGCTCAAGGGCGGCCCCGGCAAGTACCATCTGGTCCGTTACTCCGTGAGCGCCGTCGGGGGCCAGGGGGGCGAGGAGAAAGTCGAGCTCTCTCCCGAGGAAAAGAAGGCCCAGACCACGTCCATCCTCAAGAATTACCGCGGTTCGGGCAAGGGCATCCCCAAGAACGCCGTCTCCTCCGTCTCCGGCAATTCCGTGATCGTCCGGCACGTGAAGTTCTCCAAGCTCACCCGCAAGGAACTGTCCAAGACCATCAAGGCCGAGGCCGAGCCGTACATCCCTTTCAACATCGAGGAGGTCTTCATCGGCTACCATCCGCTCAAGGACATCGTCGAGGACGGCAAGCCCAAGATGGAGACGGTCCTGGTCGCGGCGAAACAGGACCTGGTCCTGCAGCGCATCGAGATCCTGGAAGGGGCCGGCTTCAAGCCCGCGGTCATCGACGTGGACGCCTTCGCCCTTGAATCGGTCTACGAGTCCACTCTCGGCGGCGTCCCTCCGGAAGAGACGGCGCTCATCGCCAACATCGGCTCCTCCCAGACCAACTTCATGATCATCGAGAAGGGCGTGTCCATGGTGGTCAAGGACAGCCCCGTGGCCGGCGCCTCGATCACGAAGACCATCATGAAGAACCTGGGCGTGGACCTGCCCACGGCCGAAAAGCTCAAGACCGCCCACGGCCTCCTGGTGACGGCGCAGGAAAAGGAGGACGCCCTGGGCCAGGGCAACAAGGAAGCCATCGGCGTGTCGAACTCGATCGCGAGCGTGGCCAAGAGCATCACGATCGAGATCAAGAAGCTCGTCGAGTTCTACGGCATGCAGGGCGCCGACCGCCTCATCAACCGCATCTTCATCACCGGCGGGTCCGCCAACATCAAGAATTTCGTCCCCTACCTTTCCCGCGAGCTGAACCTCCCCGTGGAAAAGCTCAACCCTTTCACGGGCATCGCCGGCTGCGAGGGCGTTCCGGAAGAGCACCATCCCACCCTGGCCGTGGCCGTCGGGCTGGCCATGCGCCGGCCCGGAGACATCAAGTAAACCCATGATCAAGATCAACCTCCTGCCCAAGGAGATCCAGGAAAAAGGCAAGGGATTGGAGTGGCTCATCCTGTTCGGCGTCCTGATCGTCATCTTCATCGCGGGAGGCCTCTCCTCCTATCTCATCCAGCTCCACGGCTATAACAAGCGCCTCGCGGTCAAGACCAAATGGGCCGCGCAGCTCGCCGAGATCAAGGCCAAGGTGGCCCAGGTGGAGCAGCTGGACTCGCAGATACGCGTGTTGAACGGAAGGAAGCAGACCGTGGTGTCGCTGCTCCACGGCCGCCTGATCACCCCGCGCTTCATGGAGATCTTCTACGATTTCGTCCCGAAGGACGTCTGGCTCACTGATTTGAATATCGAGGAGAGGGGCGGGGGCGGCCTCAAGATCACGGCCGTCTCCAACTCCCTCACCATCGACGCCATAGCGGACTGGATGCAGGCCCTCGAGTCCAAACCCGACCGCTTCAGCGGAGTGGACTTGAGCTCGATCGACTCCGCGCAGTCCGCGCCGGGGCAGCCGGCGACCTATTCGTTCACGATGACGTTCAACTACGCCTCTCCTCCTCCGGGCGCCTGACCATGGACAAGAAACAGCTCAACCAGCTGATCATCATCACCCCGGTGATCCTTCTCCTCCTGATCTTCGGCTACACCAAATACATGATCTCTCCCCTCAAGGCGAAGAAACAGGAACTGGCCAAGGAGATGGATAGCATCAAGAGCGAGTACCAGCAGTCCCTCGGCCGCGTGGCGCGCCTGCCCAGGTTGGAGCAGGAGATCGCCGTCCTGAACCAGGAGATCGCCCTCATCCAGAAGAAGCTCCCGCCCAACAAGGACGTTCCCGAGCTCATCCGGTTCCTGTCCAAACGGATGAGCCACCACAATATCTCTTGGAGAAAGATCGCTCCGGGGAACCAGACGCCCAAGGAGTATTACATCGAGCACAGCTACGCCATCCCGTTCACCGCCTCCTACCATGACCTGGCCAGGTTCCTCGCGGAGGTCGGCCAGATGGAGAGGATCTTCACCACCAAGATCACGAGCCTGCGCCCGCAGACGGACCCGCGGACCGGAGGCATCGTGGAATCGGGAGAATTGATGTTCCTGATCTATACCGCGAAATCATGACGAACCTCCGGGTCTTCCGCCTCACGCGCCTCATCCTCGCGGCGGCCGTCTCGGCCGCGATGACGGGCTGTTCCGGGGACAAGGATTCCCTGGGCGACCTGGCCTCGTCGGTCCAGCCGCCGTCCAATCCCCCGGCGATCGAGCAGGCGCAGCCCGCCGCGGAGGCGCGCTATTCCTATCCCCATGGCTCGAAACGGGACCCCTTCGTGCCTTTGATAGGTGGGGCCCGGTCCGTCGCTTCGCAAAGCGGCGACGGCTCGAGTTTCACGACCCAGGAAGGTTACCGGACCAGCGTCGCGAACCTTCTGCTCAAGGGGATCCTCAAGGACAAGAAAGGCAAGATCGCCCTCATCTCCACGTCGGACGGCGAACCCTACACGCTCAAATCCGGCCGGGTCTACGACAAAAAGAACCGCAGGGTCGCCGGGATCACCGGCGTCATCAAGGAGAACAGCGTCATTTTGGTCACCCAGGACCGCGCCATCACGGAACTGGCCGTCACGCCGCGGGCGGATGGTCAGTCCGCGCGATGAATCCCTGTTGGAACCGCACTAGGAGGAACTCATGGGACGAATTTCCGGCTTAAATTTTTTGAAGCTGTTCCGCGGGTCTGTCAGCGCGGTCCTGGCCGCGTCGATGATATTCACCCCGGTCGCGGGAGCGGTGAACGATCCTTCGGCAGGTTTCGCGATCCTGAAGGATATCTCGGTCAAGGGGGAGACCGTCTCCATCGAAACGGACCAGGCCGTTCCTTATAACGTCTTCGCGGTCAGCTCCCCGGACCGGCTGGTCGTGGAGCTGACCAACACGGAGAACGACTGGAAGAAGAAGGAGCTGGAAGTCAAAAAGGGCTCTCTCATATCCAAGGTCCGTTCCGGACAGTTCCAGAACGACCCGGTCAAGATCGCCCGCGTGGTCATCGAGCTCACGGGGCCCGCGGAATATGAAGCTTCCCAGGAGGAGGGGGTGATCCGGCTGTCCGTCAGGTCCGCGGCCGGAACGGACGGAAATTCCGCGCGGTCCGAACCGGAAGCCGTGGCGTTCGCCCCGACCCCCCGGGAAGCCATGGGGGCCGCCGAGGAGTCCGAGCCGGCCGCCGCCGTCGCCGCCGCGCCGCCGGAAAGAACGGCCGCGGTCGAAGAAAAGGCGGCCGCCGCAAAAGCGAAGCCGGCGCCTCCCACGTCGGCCAAGACGCCCTCCAAGGCGGCCCGGGACCGCGAGCCGGCCGCCGCGCCGCCGGAGAGAACGGCCGCGCCCGAACCCGACGGCGCTCCCCAAGCCGCCAAACCCGCCCGGTCCGTGAATCCCAGCTCTCTTTTCGGGACCCAGCCGGTCACTCTCGATTTCTACGACATCAACATCAAGGACCTCTTCAAGATCCTCTCCGAGAAATCCGGCGTCAACGTCGTCTATTCTCCCCAGATCTCGGGGACGATCTCCATCCAGCTCCGCGACGTTTCCTTCACGGAGGCCGTGGACACCATCCTCGCCCTTTCCGACCTCAAACTGGTCGAGATGGGCAAGAACATCGTCCAGCTCATGACCATCCCCGAATTCGACAAGTACAAGACCAGCGCCATCTCCGTCACCCGCGTATTCCCGATCAACTACGCCAAGGCGACCGACGTCAGCACCCAACTGGGTTCGATCCTCCAGACCCTGGGCGCCAAGGGCAAGACCCAGGTGGACGAGAGGACCAACTCCCTCATCGTCACCGACACGCCCGAGGGCATCGAGACCGTCCTGAAGCTGATCGAGGACCTGGACAAGCCCGCTCCCCAGGTCATGATCGAGGCCAAGATCGTCCAGGTCCAGCTCGGAACGAGCCTGGACCTCGGCATCACCTGGGGCATCGCCTACACGGACCAGACAGGCAACCAGATGGTCACCATCGGCGCGGCCGGGTCCCAGTCCAGTCCCGACCCGGCGCCCGGTTCCGGAAGCGTGGGCCTGCAGAACCGCACCGCGTTGAACCCTTCCGGCGGCTCCGGATTGGAACTGGGAGGATCGGGTTTCTCCGCCACCCAGGGACTCGGCCTGACGTTCGGGTTCGTCAAGGACGTCGTGCGGCTGAACGCCGCCCTGTCCGCTCTCGAGCAGAAGAACAAGTCCAAGGTCCTTTCCAACCCCAAGATCGCGACATTGAACAACCAGTCGGCCAGCATCAAGTCGGAGGTGTCCGAACCTTATCTGACGACGGAGACCCAGCTCACCAACGCCGGGACGCTGTCCACCCAGGTCGTGAACCAGGCCAAGTCCGGCATCACCCTCACCGTGACCCCGACCATCAACGCCGACGGCAGGATCACTTTGAAGATCCTCCCCGACATCACATCCTCCCAGCCGACATCCATCGGCGTGCCCCAGACCACCAGCCAGCAGGCCAACACCACCGTCATCGTGCGGGACGGAGAGACCTTCGTCATCGGAGGCCTGATCTCGGAGCTGGAGACGGACCGGAAGCAGCAGGTCCCCATCCTGGGCAGCATCCCGCTCCTGGGCCGGCTCTTCAAGAAGACGGCCAACGCGAAGACCCGGGCGGAGCTCCTGGTCTTCGTGACGCCGAAGATCATCCCCTACTGATCCAAAATTAACCGGCCAGAGGATCCCCAGCGTTCCACTCCCGCGGGCAGAGTCCTGACCCTGCTCGCCGGGACGCTCCTTGCCGTCCTGCCCTTCGCGCGCTTCCTCTGGGACCCGGCCTTCCAGCACCTCTTCTTCCTGGCGGCGCTGTCCTGGGCCTGGCTCCTCTGTCTATCCCG
>MGUT01000007.1:0-696 GCA_001800095.1 Elusimicrobia bacterium RIFCSPLOWO2_01_FULL_64_13
ATGAAATCATCGTCCTCGAACCGGACCCGGCGGTTGACGGTCAGGAACCTGAAGGAAAGCTCGTCGAACCGTCCCAGAGGGTAGGCGACCTCGCCGTACTGGGCGTCCTCCCGGCGGGTCTCCCGCGTGGTCGTGAAGACGTTGTCCTGGGTGTCTCCCAGGAAGCCCAGCGTCAACCGCGGACGGAACCTCTGGTAGGAATAGAGGACCTGGTAATTCAAAAAATCCAGCGCGGAAGCGTAGGTGACGGCGGCCTGGACCTGGTGGTTGCCCAGGTTCTCCGAAGCCTGCCAGTAGGCCGAAAGGAACAGGCCGTCGGTGGATGAATAGAAGAAAATGGGGAAGAAAAAGTCCGTGGACGCCCGCAGGCGGTATGGGCGTCCATCCCGCGTGATCGCCGTTCCCGTGGAGGGTTCCCCCGGAACGGGTCCCGCGGCCTCCTCCATTCTTTCCGGGCGGGGCGGGACCGGGACCTCCGCTCCCGCCGGGGATTCGTAGATGTGCTGTTCCCCCCCGCGGAAGGAGACGAAAAGGAACTTTTTTCCGCCGGGAAAGTACGCGGGGGTGAAATTCCCGCCGATCACCCGGGTGAGCCGCGCCGCTTTGCCTCCGGAGGCCGGGACGCGGTAGAGGTCGGAAATGCCGTCGTCGTCCCCCGCGAAGAGGATCTCGGACCCGTCCGGAGAAACGGCCGGC
>MGUT01000007.1:747-9290 GCA_001800095.1 Elusimicrobia bacterium RIFCSPLOWO2_01_FULL_64_13
CGTCCGTCAGCCGCGACTCCTCGCCCGTGCGGAGGTCGCGGACCCAGAGTTTGCGCGCGGTCCTTTGGGGAGAGGCGGGCGCGGGCTCCTCCCGGCTGAAGAGGATGCGCAGGCCGTCCGGAAAGAAGCGGACGTCGTTCTCATCCGCCGGGTTGTCCGTGACCTTGCGCAGCTCTTTCCCGCCGCTCGACGCGGTATAGACGTCGGTCACGCCGTTCTTCATGCCGATGAAAAGGATGCGGGACCCGTCGGGAGAGAACTGGGGCGACGCCGCCCCGTCCAGAGGGAAGCCGATGCTTTTCAGGCGGTCCCGGGCGATGTCGTAGACGTAGAGGGAGTCCTTTTGGGCCTTTTCCCCGGCGAAAAGCAGCTTCCGGCCGTCGGGAGAGACCGACAGCGCGCTCCCGGAACGGTGGATGTTCTCCACGACGCGCGGGAACCGTTTTTGGATGTCGAGGGAGACGCTCCGTCCCGGCTCAATATCGTAGCGGAACACTTCCGTGACGCCGCCGCGGTCGGACAGGTAGAAAAAGCCCGTCCCGTCCGGAAGGAAGGCCGGGTTCGAATTGAAGACGGGATAGAGGCCGTCCGGCCTGGTGAGGGGCCTGCCGCAGGCCTCCGGTTCGGAAAGGTCCGGGGCGGCCCCGGCGTATCTGCTTTCGAGCTCCTCCCGAAGCTTCGAGTCGAGCTCCGCCAGGTCCAGCCCCAGGATCTCCTCGATGGCCGTGCCCATGTCGAACCTGGCGGCGATGGCCCCGAGGAGGAGGCCGATCTTGTCGGGGCCGTATTCCTCGGCGATATAATCGCAGGCGGCGTTCCCGATCTTGTAGGCCAGGGTGACCTGGTGCGGCTTGACGTGATTGAACCCGTGGAGCATGGTCAAGGGGATCCACTCCCCGGACGTCACGGCGTCGCGCAGGACCATGTCTTTTTGGACGCCGTCGATCTCCCCCGTGAAATATTCCGCCATCCCTTCCATGAACCAGAGCGGATAGAGGACGGACTTCAGGAGCCGGATCGATTTCCAGAAACCGGAATAGAGGACGTTGAACTGCGCCACGTGCACGAACTCGTGCGTGATCACGTGCTCCAGCCAGCGCTCCGTCCCGTCGTTGAAGACCAGGAAGCGGTTCTTGAAGGCCTCGGTGACGCCCCCGGTGCCCTCGTCCACGTCCACGATGTTGGTCTGCTCGAAATCGTTGTGGTTCAGATACAGGAAGAAGGAGGACCTCCCGGGGATCTCGACCCCGAGGTCCGGGACGACCCGCCGGTAAGCCAGCTCCAGTTTTTCCGATACGGACGGGAGAAGGGGTTCGGCCCCGGGATAGTAGTGGAGGTCGAAGTGAGGGGTCCGGGCCACCTGCCAGACGAATTTTTTGGAGATGAGCTTGTTGCGGGCGGCGGCGCCGGCGAGGGACGGGAGCGCGAGGAGGATCGCGCAGGCGAAAAGGACTCTGTCAGAGGTTCGTCTCAATGCCGGGCCGGACGCCTGGGCGGGGCGGATGGAAGGTCTATTCGAAGAGGTCTCCGAGATTGGGCCTGGGGTTGTGGGCGGAGTATTTCTTGACGGCCGCCTTTTGCAGTTCCCGGTCCAGTTGTTTGACCGAAAGGGTGATCCTCCGTTCCTTCGGATCGACGAAGAGCACCTTGGCTTCGACGGTGTCTCCCACGGCCAGCACGTCCGAGGGTTTCTCGGTCTTGTCCATGGAGGTCTCGGACGCGGGGATGAAGGCCTCCACGTCCGTTTCCAGCGCCACCACGGCGCCGGCATCGGAGACCTGGGTGACCTTTCCCGAGACCCTTTCCCCCCTGGCATGGACCTCGTAAGGGTTGGGGCGGAGATGCTTGATCCCGAAGGAGATCTTTTCCTTGGCCGGGTTGATCTCCAGGATCTTGACCTCGATCTCCTGGCCGACCTGGTAGAGGTCCTCCGGGTGGCGGACCCGCTTGGTCCAGGAGATGTCGGAGACGTGGACCAGTCCCTCCACGCCCTCTTTAAGGCGCGCGAACAGGCCGAACGGCGCCAGACTCGTGACGACGGCGGCGACCACGGAGCCCGCGGGATATTTCTTCTGGAGGTCTTCCCAGGGGTTGGAATGGACCCGCTTGAGGGAAAGGGAGAGCTTCTCCTTCTCCCGGTTCACGGAGATCACCTTGATCTCGATCTTCTGGCCGTTTCTAAGGAGTTCGGCCGGTTTGGGATTCACGGCTTCCCAGGATATCTCGGAAGCGTGGAGCAGGCCTTCCACGTGGGGGGCGAGCTCCACGAAGGCCCCGAAATCGGTCAGGCTGACCACGCGTCCCTCCGCCACGGTCCCGATGGGGAAGCGGGTCTCGATCCCGTCCCAGGGATGGGGCAGAAGCTCCTTGCGGGACAGGGATATCTTTTCGGATTCGGGGTCGAACCGGAGGACCTTGACCTCGATCTCCTGGCCGACCTTGAGGATGTCCGTTACCTTGCTGGTGCGCGACCATTCCAGCTCGCCGATATGGAGGAGCCCTTCGACGCCGCCGATGTCCACGAAGGCCCCGAACGAGGTGATGCCCGTGACGGCGCCTTTGCGCACGTCTCCGGGCTTCAGCGTGGACAGGGTCTCGGCCTTCAGCTTCTGGTTCTCCTCGGACAGCCAGATCTTCCTGGAAAGGACGAGCTTGTTCTTGCGGGGGTCGAGCTCGATGACGTAGGCCGGGAAGGATTGGCCGCGCCAGCGCTTCAGGTCCCGGGACGGCCGCAGGTCGATCTGGGAGGCCGGGATAAAGCCTTCGAGGGCGTTATCGCACTCGACCAGGAGCCCGCCGCGGATCTCGTTCTTGACCTTGACCGTGACGGGGAGCTTGCGCTGGTAGGACTGTCCGATGTGCTCCCACGCCATCTGCTCGTTGGCGGCCCGCCACGAAGCCCGGGGAGCGCCCCGGCCGCGGCCGTCGGGGGATATCAGGACCGGGATGGAGTCTCCCGGAGAGAACGGAATGGCCTTGCCGAATTCGTTCTTGGGGATGAAAGTCTCGCGCTTTTCCCCGATGTCCACCATGAGCCCGTCGCCGGTGACGCTCACGACCTTGGCCATGTGGATGGACCCTTGGACCGGGGCGGGATTGTCCGTTGAGGACTCGTGCCGGGCGAGGAGCTCGGCCATGCCCATCTCTTCGGCCGGGGTCTCCGGATTATTTTCTATGTCGATCATGGCGTCGGATGGATTCATCTCGTTCGGGCATCATTATACATCTTCGCGTCCAGCTCCGCAACCCGGGCGAGGACCTCGTCGGAAAAGGCCTGGTAGGCCTCCTTCTCGTCCTTCGCCGGCGGCGCGAACATCGGACTCCCGAACGAGACGCGCAATTTCCTGAATTCCCGGAGGCGGTCCGAGTTCCGGATGCAGACCGGCACGACCGGCGCCTTCGTCTTGTAGGCGAGCATGCCCACTCCGGGCTTGGCCCGCCCGATTTCCCCGGTCCTGGACCTCCGGCCTTCGGGAAAGAGCACCACGGCCTGGCCGTGCTTGAGGAGGGTCTGCGCCCTTTTGAACGCTCCCACGTCGTGCTCGGCGCGCTTGACGGGGAAGGCGTTCACCTGCCGGATGATCCATCCGAAAACGGGATAGCGGAAGAGCTCCTCCTTGGCGAAGTAGTGGATCATGCGCCGGATGGAGGAGCCCACGAGCGGCGGATCGGCGAGCGATAGGTGGTTGGAAGCGAGGATCACCGCGCCCGTTCCCGGGACGTTCTCGCGCCCGGTGACCTCGAGCCGCCAGATCCAGCGGAAGGCCTCGCGGTAGATGCCGCGGATGAGGAGATAGAGGAACTTCTGGTGGAGCCGGGGCGGGACGAACGCGCTCACCGGGCGGCATCCCCGCGGATGCGTCCGAGGATCCTCCGGGCCGCTTCCTCGAGGGAAAGACGGGTCGAGTCGATCACCACGGCGTCCGGGGCCATGCGCAGGGGGGAGATGCCGCGGTTCTTGTCCTTATAATCCCGTTGGGCCAGGGCGTGGGCGATCTTCCGCAGGCCGATCCTTTTCCCCTTTTTTTTCAGCTCCCGGTGCCTCCTTTTGGCGCGCTCGCCGGGAGAGGCGTCCAGATAGAATTTGAATTCCGCCCTGGGGAATATGCGGGTGCCGATGTCCCGCCCTTCCATGACCAGCCCGCCGTTCCGGCCCATGCGTCTTTCCAGGGAAGCCAGGATCCTGCGCACGCTCTTCACTTTGGCGATCTCGTTGGTATGGAGGCTGACCCGCTCCGACCGGATCCTGCCCGTGACGTCCTCCCCGTCCAGGGTCACTCGCGCCGCGCCCGTGCGGGAGTCCTGGGAAAGGCCGATCCTCGCGCGGGAAGCGAGGTCCGCCAGGGCCCTGGGGTCATGGAGGTTGACCCTGTCGCGGAGGGCCTTCCAGGTGAGGGCCCGGAAAAGCGCGCCGGTGTCGGCGTAGACGAAGCCGAGTTCGCGGGCCACGATCCGCGCCACCGTGGATTTTCCCGCGCCGGCCGGGCCGTCGATGGCGATGACGGGTCTCTTCTTCATCGGGCGGAGCGGGTGAGTCTTTTCAGGTCCGCGAGGAATCCCGGATAGGAGATGTCCGAACATGAGAAATCCCGGATGGCCGTTCTTCCCCGGGCGCGAAGGGCGGCCACGGCCAGAGCCATGGCGACGCGGTGGTCTCCGCCGGAATCGACTTTCGCTCCGCGCAGGAGGGAGGGCCCCAGGATGACCAGGCCGTCCTTTTTCTCCGAGATCCTCGCGCCCATCCTCTTCAGCCGGACCGTCACGGCCCTCAAGCGGTCGGACTCTTTCACGCGCAGCTCTTCCGCTCCGGAAATGACGGTCCGCCCCTCGGCCTGCGTCGCCATGACCGCGAGGATGGGCACTTCGTCCAGGAGCCGGGGGATGTCCCTCCGGCCCAGTCTGGCCCCCTTGAGCCGGGAGGCGCGGACCCGGATGTCCCCGGCCGGCTCGCCCCCGGCTCCGGACTTGCGGAGGATGGAGATCCGCGCGCCCATCTTCCCGGCGGCGTCCAGGAATCCCGTGCGGGTCGGGTTCAGGTTGACGCCCCGGATGACGATGTCGGAGCCCGGAACGATCGCGGCCGCGCCGATCCAGAAAGCGGCGCTGGAAAAGTCGCCGGGGACCGTGACGTCCAGGGGCTTGAGCCCCCCGCCCCCCCGGACGGAGACGGAATGCCCGCCCGACCTTTCCGTCCGGCTTCGGACCGGGACGCCGCAGGACTTGAGCATCCTTTCCGTGTGGTCGCGCGAAAGCGCCGGTTCCGTGAACCGGGTCTCTCCCCGGGCCTGGAGTCCGGCGAGGAGCACGGCGGATTTGACCTGGGCGCTGGCGACCCGGCTCCGCCAGCGGATGGGCCGGAGCGGGAACCGGCCGGATATCTTCAGAGGGGCCAGGCCCCCCGGCCGCGATCGAACGCCCGCTCCCATCTTCGACAGGGGCTCGATCACGCGCTTCATGGGCCTCCGGGACAGGGACGCGTCGCCGGAAAGGACGGAGCGGAAAGGGCGGCCGGCCAGGACGCCGGAGAGGAGGCGCATGGTGGTGCCGGAATTGCCGCAATCCAGATTTCGGGACGGCCGCCGCCACGGGCGGAGGCGTCCATCGGTCTTTTTCGTCCTCGATTCCGGGATCACGATCTTCCCCGCCGCGACGCGGACCGGCACTCCCAGGGCCTGGAGGCAGCCGAGCGTGGAGAGGCAGTCCCCGGACAAGAGAGGGCGGCGGATCACGGACCGGCCGGGCGAGAGCGCGCCCAGGATCATGGCGCGGTGGGTGATGGATTTATCGGGGGGCGGAGACACGCTCCCCTTGAGGGACCGGCCCCGCTCCGCCAGGGGAGCGATGATCGCGGACCGCTTCACAGAGGGAGAAGCTCCCGCCGGGCCTTTTTCGAACGGGTGAAAAAAGACCGCCAGCCGGATCCGGCCTCGTCCGCGGACGCGGTCTCCCGCAGGGTCCTTTTAAGGATGTCGATATAGGACATGACGGCCCCGGCCAGAAAGTTGTGGTTGGCGGAAGCGATCTCCGCCCATTGCCGCGGGTCGGAATCGGAGATCCGCGTGAAGTCGCGGAACGATCCGGCCAGGAGCTTTTTCGCGTTCGGATCGCGCTTGCCGAGGGAGCGGACCATCTGGACGAAGGCCCCGGAAAGGACGTGGGGCAGGTGCGAGGTCTGGGCGACGAGGATATCGTGCACGGCGGGTTCGAGCTCGATGGTCCTGGCCCCGCAGAGTTTCCACATCGTTTCCACTTCGCGCAGGGCGGCGCGGTCCCGCTTCAGGGGGCAGAGGACCACCGTGGCGCCGCGGTACAGGTCCGGACTGGAGTTCTGGACGCCTGTTTTTTCGGAACCGGCGAGAGGATGCCCCCCCACGAACGAACGGCCCTGCGCTCCCGCCGACAATCCGGCGGCCCCGTCCAGGATGGGCGACTTGACGCTCCCGATGTCCGTGGCCACGGCCCCGGGCTTGAGGACCGGCAGGACCCTGGACAGGAACGGCAGGATCCGGCTGACGGCGGTGCAGAGCACGGCGATGTCCGCGTCCCTGACTCCGCGTTCGAGGTCCGTGGTCGTTTCATGGCACGCGCCCAGGCGTTTGGCCCTGGCGAGCTTCGCGGGGTTCCGCCCCACCCCGATGATCCGGTAGGGAGCGCGGCGTTTCCGCAGGGCGAGTCCCAGCGACCCGCCCATCATGCCCACCCCGATGATCGCGACGGTCTTCAAAGAGAGCGGCCCACGGCCTCGGCGATCCTGCGCAGGTCCTGCATGAGGTCGTCGAACATGACGGGGAGGAGCGCCTGGGGGCCGTCGGAAAGGGCTTCGGTGGGTTTGGGATGGACTTCCAGGATCACCCCATCGGCCCCGGCGGCCACGGCCGCCAGCGCCATGGCCGGGATATAGTCCCTGACGCCGACCCCGTGGGAAGGGTCCACCACCACCGGGAGGTGCGTGAGGTGCTTCAGGACGGGTATGGCGTTGAGGTCGAGAGTGAACCGGGTGGAATTCTCGAACGTGCGGATCCCGCGTTCGCAGAGGATCACGTTCTTGTTCCCCCTGGAGACGACGTATTCCGCCGACATGAGCCATTCCTCGATGGTGTTGGCCATGCCCCGTTTGAGGAGCACGGGCTTCTTCGATTGCCCCACCTCTTTGAGCAGGTCGAAATTCTGGGAGTTCCTCGCGCCCACCTGGAGGATGTCGACGTAGCGGGCCACCGTCTCCACCTGGCGGGTGTCCATGACCTCGGTGATGACGGGCAGGCCCGTCATCTTCCTGGCTTCGGCCAGGATCTTGAGGGCGGCCAGGCCGTGGCCCTGGAAGGAGTAGGGCGAGGTGCGGGGCTTGAACGCTCCGCCGCGGAGGAAATGCGCCCCGGACTTTTTAACGGCCCGGGCGCAGGTGAAAAGGTTGTCCCTCGTGTCCACGCTGCAGGGCCCGGCCATGACGGCGACCCTGGTCCCGCCTATGAGGGCCCCGCGCGCGTCGATGACGCTGTTCTCCTTGCGGAATTCGCGGCTGACGAGCTTGTAGGGCTTGAGGATGGGCGTGGCGCTCTCCACCGAATCGAACGACTCGAGCACCGACTTGTACTTGTGCTCGTTCTCGCCGATGACGCCGATGATGACCTTCACCGCGCCGCGGGAGAGGTGCGGCGTGAGGCCCAGTTCGCGGATCTTGCGCGTGAGCGCGTCAACGTCGGATTTTTTGACGCCTGACTTCAGAGTGAGGATCACTTTTCCACCTTCCTTTTAGAACCCCCTTCACCTTTATCCTCTCCCCCGTGGGGGAGAGGAAACTCTGTTTCGACGGCTGTCCCCTCTCCCGCTTGCGGGAGAGGGACAGGGTGAGGGGGACGCTTCACAGAATTTCCTTCAGCTTTTTGAGCAGGAACCTGTTCTCATCGGGACGGCCGATGGTGACGCGCACGCAGTTCGGGTATCCGTATTCATCCAGGGCGCGCACGATCACTCCCTTGGCGAGCAGCTTGCGGAAGAGGTCGGCCCCGGTCCGGGGCGCCGCGTCGACCAGGAGGAAGTTCCCCGCGGACGGGACCGCGCGCAGCCCGATCTTTTCCAGGCCGCCCGCGACCTTCGCAAGTTCGCGCTTCACCAAGGACGCGCTCCGCCGGACGTGCCCGGGATCGGAGAGGGCGGCCAGGGCGGCGTCCTGCGCCACGCTGGAAACGTTGAAGGGCGGGCGCACCCGGTCCATGGCGGCCGCCACGTCGGAGCGGGCCACCCCGTAGCCGATCCGCAGTCCCGCCAGGCCGTGGACTTTGGAGAAGGTCCGCAGGACCACCACGTTGAATCCCTTTTTGAATATTTCCAGGGTCTCGGGATAGTCCGGAGCGAGTTCCCGGGCGAACTCGTAATAGGCCTCGTCGAAAACGATCAAGGGCGCCGCCGGACCCTGGCGTCCGCCCGTCCAGCCGAGATCTCCCGCGCGCCGCGAGATGATCTCGAAGAAACGGTCCACCTCGTTCCGGGAGACATAGGTGCCGGTGGGGTTGTTGGGGTTGGCGATGAAGACGGCCTTCGTCCTG
>MGUT01000007.1:9315-10701 GCA_001800095.1 Elusimicrobia bacterium RIFCSPLOWO2_01_FULL_64_13
GCAGATCATGGGTGAAGCCCCGCATGGGCACGGAGACGGTGCGGATGCCGAGCAGGTCCCCCGCCATCTTGTAGCGGATGAAGGCGTGCTCGGACACGACGATCTCGTCCCCGCGGTTGAAGAACGTCTTGGCCAGGATCTCGATCAGCTCGTCCGACCCTGCGCCCAGGATCGTTTCCTCGAAGCGCACCCCCAGCTTCCCGGCCAGTTCCCTGCGCAGGGGCGTTCCCGGCCCTTCGGGGTAGCGGTGGATGTCCCTGGAGGCCCGGACCGCCTTCATCGCCTTGGGAGAGGCTCCCAGGGCGTTCTCGTTGGAGGCGAGCTTGACGATCTTCCTTAGACCCAGCTCCCTCCTGACCTCGGCCAGGGGTTTCCCGGGAAGGTAGGGCGCGAAATCCTTGACTTCAGGCCGGAGGATGGCGGAAATGTCCATAGGGACGGATTTTATCATTTCCGTCGCCATTTCTCAATCCGAAGAGGCAGGAGGGATCAGTCGCTCTTGGGGTAGGAACCCAGGATCTTGATGTGGAGGCAGTAGCGCTTGAGGTCCGAGAGGACCTTCTGGATGTGCGGATCGCTCATGTGCCCCAGGAAATCGACGAAGAAGATGTATTGCCAGGCCTTCTTCTTGGTCGGGCGGGACTCGATCTTGGTCAGGTTCAGGTCGTAGCGCCTGAAGAGGGTGAGGATATCGTTGAGCGCGCCGACCTTGTCCTTGATGGAGAAGAGGATGGAGGTCTTGTCCGAACCCGACCTGGGCGGCGCGTGCTTGCCGATCACCAGGAACCGCGTGAAATTCTCCTGGAAATCCTCGATCCCCGGGGCCGCGATCCGCAGGTGGTAGAGCTTCGCGGCCAGGCCGGAGGCGATGGCGCCCGCGGACCCGTCCAGCGAGGCCTGGCAGGCGGCGTCGGCGGTGGAGGCGGATTCATGGACCTCGGCCTTCGGCAGGTGGCTCTCCAGCCAGCGCCGGCATTGGGCCAGGGCCTGCGGATGCGAATAGATCCTTTTGATCTTGTCCACCCGGCCCGATGTGGACAGGAGATGGTGCGAGATGGGCTCCTCCCGCTCCGCGCAGATGGAGAGGTCCGACTCGATGAACATGTCGAGGGTGTGGTTCACGACGCCTTCGGTGGAGTTCTCGATGGGCACCACGCCGTAGTCGGCGCGCCTCTTCTCCACCTCGACGAACACGTCCGAGATGGATTTTTGCGGCAGCATCTCCGCTCCCTTGCCGAAGTGCTTGATGGCGAGCTGGTGCGTGTAGGTGGCCTCCGGGCCGAGGTAGGCTACTTTCAGCTTCTTCTGCACGTTCCGGCAGGCGTTGAGTATCTCCTGGAAGATGGACTCCACGTCCTCTTCCTGGAGCGGGGCGATCTTCTTGCC
>MGUT01000007.1:10721-15881 GCA_001800095.1 Elusimicrobia bacterium RIFCSPLOWO2_01_FULL_64_13
CGCGCTCGCGGGCGCTGGAATAGATCTCCCCGCCGTCGCGGGTCTTCAGCCGGCCGATCTGCCTGGCCAGTCCGGCCCGCCGGATCAAAGCGGCGAGGACCCGGTCGTCTATCGAATCTATCTTCCTGCGGATGCCGTCCAGTTGGCTCATGGATTTCTCCGTCTCATAAAAATATATCTCCTTGCGCCGAAAGACAGCCCGCCGGTCCGCGCGATCTTAATCGAGTTTCAACGCCCGCCGGCGCAGAAAGGCGGGTTTGCGGAGATCGTTGATGTTCGGGACCTGCTCTTCGGACAGCGCGGACGCGGCTTCCTGGGGCGCGCGCAGGCGGCCGGCTTTCCTGCGGTCGAAGGCATGCATCCGCGCCGCCCCGGGGACGGCGGCTTTCTGGGCGGGGAATCCCGTCGCGATCACGGTGATGCGGATGGAATCCCCCAGGGTGTCCTCCGTGCCGAGCCCGCCGAAGACCTTGGCGTCCGGGGAGACCACCGAATAGACGTGGTTCATGGCGTCGCGGACCTCATGCATGGTCACGCCGCGCTTGGGACCGCAGATGTTCACGAGAACGCCGCGGGCGCCGTCGATGGAGATGTTCTCCAAAAGAGGGCTCGAGATGGCCTGTTCGGCGGCCTTGATGGCGCGGTCGGGCCCGGAACATTCGCCTATGCCCATGAGGGCCTCTCCCGAACCCTGCATCAGGGCCTTAACGTTGGCGAAATCCATGTTCACTTCCTGGGGACGCGTGATCACGTCCGAGATGGCCTGGACGGCCTTCCTCAAGACGTCGTCGACGATGTGAAAGCAGTCCTCCCAGGGGGTCTTTTCGTCGATCACGCCGAAAAGACGGTCGTTGGGGATGACGATGAGGGTGTCGGTGAACTGCCGCAGGTTCCGGATCCCGGTCTCGGCCTGCTCGGACCTCTGGCGCCCTTCGAACTGGAACGGACGGGTGACCACCCCGACGGTGAGTATGCCCAGTTCGCGGGCGATCTTGGCGGCGATGGGCGCGGCGCCCGTGCCCGTGCCTCCGCCCATGCCGGCCGTCACGAAGACCATGTCCGATCCCTGGACGGCGTTCTGGAGTTCGGCCAGGCTTTCTTCCGCCGCGAGGCGCCCCTTTTCCGGGTCGCCTCCCGCTCCCAGGCCCTTCGTGAGCCTGGAGCCCAGCTGCAGGCGGATGGGCGCGAGGGCGGAATGGCGGAGCCATTGGGCGTCGGTATTGGCGCAGATGAACTCCACGTTCTGGAGGTCGGTCTGGATCATGCGGTTGACGGCGTTGCCTCCGCCTCCGCCCACGCCCACGACCCGCAGCAGGGCGGGCTGGTCCGTGAAATCTTCCGAGAACTTGATCTTCACGCTACATGACCTCGTCCAGCCATTGCCGGAACTTGCGGATGACGGACGGCGCGCCCAGGGACCCGTGGCTCTTCGACCATTCCCCGACGTGCCGGTATTTCAGGAGGCCGACGGCCGTGGCGTAGATCGGGTCGCCCAGGATCTCCGCCGGGCCCTCCACGTCGATCGGGGCGCCCAGGTGGACGTTCATGCCGAAGATCTCCTCCGCGGCGCGGTCGATGCCGGGGAGCTTTGAAGTGCCTCCCGTCAGGACGATGCCGCCGGGGATGACCTCGGCGTAGTTGGATTTCTGCAGCTCTTCGCCCAGGAGTTCGAAGATCTCCTCGATGCGGCTCTGGATGATCTCGACCAGCGTCTTGCGGGAGACCTGGCGGAGGGTGCGGCCGTCCACGGCCAGGAATTCCAGCGACTCGTTCCCGGAGAGCAGGCTGTTCATGGCCGTCCCGTGGTTCTCCTTGAGGGCCTGCGCCGTGGTGAAGGAGGTCTTGAGGCCGTAGGAGATGTCCTTGGTGATGAGTTCGCCGCCGATCGGCAGTTCCTTGGTGTAGCGGATGCTCCCGTCGGCGTAGATGACGAGGTTCGAGGTCTGGCCGCCCAGGTCGATCAGGGCCACGCCGAGCTCTTTCTCCTCGTCGCTCACCACGCAGTCGCCCACGGCGAAGACGCCGTTGATGATGTCGTCGCAGGTGAAACCCGACGCGTTGATGGCCTTGACGATGTTGTTCAAATGGCTGGAGGAGGCCACGGCCACGTGCACGTCCACGGCCAGGTGCGACCCTTCCATGCCCACGGGGTCCTCCACGCCCGACTGCTTGTCGACGGAAAAATCCTGCGGGACGGTGTGGATGATCTCGCGGTCGCTGGAAAGCTGTATGGCCTTGGCGGTGGTGATCACGTTCTCCACGTCCTCGGCCGTGATCTCCTTGTCCGTGCGGGAGATGGTGATGGCCCCGCGGTGGTTGTAGGTCTCCACGTGGGAGCCGCGGATGCCGACCAGGAGGTTCTGGATGGTCTCCTTGGACTGCGTCTCGGCCTCCTCGGCCGCCCGGGCGATGGCGAGCTTGGATTCCGATATGTTCACCACCACACCGCCTTTCAATCCCCGGCAGGGGGCCCGGCCCGCCCCAAGCACCTTCAGGCCCCCGGTGTTCAAATTGCGCTTGCCGATCACGATCACGGCCTGGGAACTGCCGATGTCGAGTCCCGCGATCACGTTTCCGTTTCTGGACATGGATCTTTTGACCTCTCTATGGTTCCGCCTGGATCACTGGACGGCGGCCGCGGGCTTGACGATCACCCGGCCCGCGACCCTCGGGCCGCCGGCGTCCCCGCCCTCTTCCGGCACGCCCCGGAGATTGATGGTCTCGGCGCGGATGGATTTGGATTCCAGGTCCTTCATCACGTCCGCCAGGCGCGAGGCCTTCGCCGGGAAAAGCTCCGGGTCGGCCGGGCCCCAAACGATCCGCACCGGGGGCGGGCCGGCCGGCCCGTTCAGGAAAAGGACCAGGTCGCCGTATTCATCCACGCGCGCGGCTTGTATCCCGGGCCGGGCCGGGCCCGGACCGGACCCCGCGGAATGCTCTGACCACATCTTAAGGAATTTCAGGCCAAGATGCAAGGCGTCCTCGGACGCGGCCTCAAGACGCGGCAGGGCCGAAGCGGCCGCGCCGGAATATTCGGAAAGAGGGAAAACGGCCGCGTCCTCGTCCGCTCCCCGGCCGCTGTGCCGCCCGGTGAGCGCCGCGAGCGGTCTTCGAAGCTCGTACCGCGCCTTGATCCCGTCCGGATAGGACCGTTCCAGTGTCACCCGGCGGAGCTCCGGATATTTTTCCATGAGCTCGGATTCGACGCGGTCCGTCCGGACCTTGAGGATGGAGGCGCCCTTCATGGACGCCATGTCCCCCTCTATTCTTTTCGCGATGGCCCCCTCGGGCTCGACGGCGACATTCCTGATCGAAAAAAAGTCCGAGCGGAAGGCGAACCGGTGGGCGTAGTATCCGGCGGCACCCACGGCGGTCAGGGCCAGGGCCGCTTTCACGGCCGCGGCCGCCCTGCCGAGCCGCCGGCGCCATGCCTGGCGGCGGACCTTGTCGCGCAGCGTCACCCTCTGCCGGCGCCTCATCCCGGCGGCAGGGAGCCCGCGATGATATCGAGAAGCATCTTCTCGAACGGGATGCCCGCGGCCCTGGCCGCCTCCGGAAAAAGGGACGTGGCCGTCATCCCGGGGATGGAGTTCAGCTCCAGGATCCAGGGCCGGCCTGCGCGGTCGACGATGAAATCCGCCCGCGAGAACGCCCGGCAGCCCAGCGCCCGGTGCGCGGCCAGGGCGGCTTCCCGGACCGCCGCCGCCGCGGGAGCGCCGATCCGCGCCGGGATGATGTGGCTCGACATGCCGGGAACGTATTTGGAGCGGAAATCGTAGAAGCGGCCCTTGGGGATGATCTCGATCAGCGGAAGCACCCGGTCTCCCAGGATGGGAGCCGTGACCTCCGTCCCCCGCACGTATTCCTCGACCAGCGCCGAGCCGGATACGCGCAGGGCCGACTTCAGGGCGGACCGCGCCGTCCTGGGGCCGGCGGCGATGCCCACTCCCAGAGCGGAACCGCCGTCCACGGGCTTCACCACGACGGGATATTTCAGCCGGATCTTTCCGTCCGGCCGGTCCAGCACCTGCGACCTCGCCGTGAGGATGCCGGCCGAGCGGAATATCTCCTTGGACAGGGCCTTGTTCATGGCCAGGGCGCTGGCCAGGACGCCGGACCCGGAATAGGGGATGCCCATGGCCTGGCAGAGTCCCTGGACCGTGCCGTCCTCGCCGAAGCGGCCGTGCAGGGCGATGAAGGCGAAACCGATCTTTTCATCCTTCAGCCGTTGGGGAAGGAGCGAGTCCGCCTCCAGCCCCGCGGCCCGCAGGCCCAGGCGCCTCAATCCGTTGAGAACGGCCTTCCCCGTGAGCCGGGAGATGCCGCTCTCGCCGGAGCGGCCGCCGCTGATCACTCCTATCCGCCGCCGTCCCAGCCCGGGAGGGACGCCTTTCACGGCCATTTTCCTATCATCTTGATCTCGGTTTCCAGCAGCACCCCGGACATTTTCTGAACGGCCTCCTGGATCGCGGAGATCAGCGCGCGCACGTCCGCGGCCGTGGCCCCTCCGGCGTTCACGATGAAATTGGCGTGCTTGGCCGACACTTCCGCCCCGCCCACCCTCCTTCCCTTGAATCCGGCCCGCTCGATCAGCCGGGCGGCGAAATCCCCCTTCGGGTTCTTGAATATGGACCCGACGTTCTGGCTGCCCACCGGCTGGGTCTTGAGGCGCTGTTCAAGCAGTTTCTGAATGGTCCGGGTGATGTCGTCCCTGTCCTTGGGCCGGAGTTCGAGGGTGGCGAAGCAGATGACCCTTCCTTCGAGGGAGGACCGGCGGTAGCCGAACTCGAGGTCCTTGGGCCGCAAAAGCTCAAGGTTTCCTTGAAGGTCGAGGACCTCGACCGTCTTGACGACGTCCCCGATCTCGAGCTCGCGGGTCCCGGCGTTCATCACGAGCGCCCCGCCCACGGTGCCGGGGACGCCCACCAGGGGTTCGACGCCGCCCAGTCCCCGGTCCGAGCAAAGCTTCACGAGGTTGGGAAGGAAGACGCCCGCCCCGGCCCGGAGCTGGCCGCCTTCGAAAGAGACGCTCTCGAACTCGCCGCGGAGCCGGATCACCAGTCCCGGGATCCCCTTGTCGCTGACGAGCAGGTTCGAGCCCCAGCCGATGAATTGGCAGGGGACGCCGTTTTCGCGCGCCGCCTTCAAGAGGGCGCGGAG
>MGUT01000007.1:15895-17658 GCA_001800095.1 Elusimicrobia bacterium RIFCSPLOWO2_01_FULL_64_13
ACCGCCGCCCCTGTCCCCCCGAATAAATCTTTCACGCAATGAATGTTACAAAATCGCGCCCATCGAGTCAAAATACCGGCCCCCCGACTCTTTCATAAAATAACCGATTATGATATCTTGATTGCGTGGAAAACCTCGTTCGGATCGACAAGCGCTACGTTTGGCATCCATTCACCCAGCAGGAAGAATGGGTGAAGAATTTCTGTGAATCCCCCCTCGTGATCGCGAAGGGCCGGGGCCGGACGTTGACCGACAGCCGCGGCCGGACCTATTTCGACGGGACTTCCTCTCTTTGGGCGAACGTGCACGGGCACAGGCACCCGGTCATCGACCGGGCCGTCAGGTCCCAGCTGCGCAAGGTGGCCCACAGCACGTTTTTGGGCCTGACTCATGAGCCGGGAATCCTCCTGGCCCGCGAGCTCGTCCGCCTCGCCCCCAAAGGCCTCGCCAGGGTATTCTATTCCGACAACGGCTCCACCGCGGTCGAGGCCGCCCTGAAGATGGCGTTCCAGCACCACCGCCAGAAACCCGGGAAGCCCGAGCTCCGTCCGGAGTTCCTCACGCTCGAGAACTCCTACCACGGGGACACCATCGGCTCGGTCTCTCTGGGCGGCATCGGGCTTTTCCACGCCAAGTTCAGGCCCCTCCTGTTCAAGACCCGGTCCGTCATGTCCCCGCGCTGTTCCGCATGCCCGTACAACCGCGCCCGGACCGGAACGTCCCCGGCGCCGCCCGTTTTCTACCGCTACCGCGGAGAACGGCCCCGCCCCGGCGATGTCCGGGCGGAGACCAAGTGCCGGTGGGAATGCCTGGGGCAGGTCGAGTCCGCGCTGAAAAAAAGCGGCCGCCGCATCTCCGCCGCGGTCATCGAGCCGGTGGTCCAGGGAGCCGGCGGGATCGTCGTCATGCCGCCGGGCTATCTGCGGGGGTTCGCGGACCTCTGCCGCAGAGCCGGCGTCCTCCTGATCGCGGACGAGGTCGCCACCGGGTTCGGCAGGACCGGGAGACTCTTCGCCTGCGGCCACGAGGGCGTTGCGCCGGACATCCTCTGCCTCGCGAAAGGGATCACGGGCGGTTACCTGCCCCTCGCGGCCACGCTGGCCACCGAAAAGATCTACAGGTCGTTCCTGGGCAGGCACGAGGATTTCAGGACCTTCTTCCACGGGCACACCTACACGGCCAATCCCCTGGCCTGCGCCGCCGCTCTCGCGAATATTTCCCTCTTGAAAAAGAACCGATCGTTGGCAAAGGTCAAGGACGCGGCGGAAGCCCTCCGCCGCGCTCTCGCCGAAAGGGTCGCGGCGCACCCGCGCGCGGGAGAGATCCGCCAGGCCGGACTCATGGCCGCGGTCGATATCGTTGAAGCGAGGGCGGGGTCGAGGCCCTTCCCTCCGGGAGCGCGCGCCGCAAAGCGGGTCTGCATGAAATTGAGAGATGAAGGAGTCCTGCTTCGGCCCCTCGGGGACGCGCTCGTCCTCATGCCTCCGCTCACTTCCACCCCGGCGGAGATGCGCGCTCTCGCCGGCAGGATCCTCCGCGCCATGGCGCGCGTCCGCTGGAATGCCTTCTCCTGACCCCGCCGGGCGGTCCGCGTTGGCGGCGGCGTTCCCCTGGATCGCCGTCGCGCTGTTCGCTGTCGGCCACGCCGTCCGGCCCGGCGACGCCGTCCTGTTCTCGTCCGCGGCCGTTTCCATATGCCTTTTCGTGTTCATGGCCCACGAATGGCTGTCGCCCGGAACCGGACTGGCCTGGTCCCTGGCCGC
>MGUT01000008.1:0-10176 GCA_001800095.1 Elusimicrobia bacterium RIFCSPLOWO2_01_FULL_64_13
TTTAAAAAATACCATGAAAGGATAATATGGCCTATTTTTGTTCCCTGATTCTAGGAATAAGAAATCTGAAAGTTGATCCCTTCCCTAATTCCGATTCGACCCAAATCTTACCTCCATGCATCTCAATGATTGCTTTTGATATTGCCAGTCCCAGTCCGGTCCCGCCAACATGTCTGGTCAAGGATGAGTCGACCTGATAGAACATGCTGAAAATCTTATCCTGATCCTCTTTCCTTATTCCTACGCCTGTATCCTGGACAGTTACCAGAACAAAGTCACCCAAATCATCTGACTTAACGAACATAGACCCCTGTGCCGGTGTGAACTTTAAAGCATTGGATAGGAGATTGTCCATGACCTGCCTTATCCTTGATTCATCTGCCATGACATCAGGAAGGTCTGTTTTTATAGATGACGATAACTTAATAGACTTTGATTCAATGATTTTTTGATGTGTTTCCAACGATTCCTGCAATACAGGGGCAAGGGATATAGGGACCATTTCCATTCTCATTTGACCCGATTCTATCCTTGATATATCCAGAAGGTCGGCAATGAGAAGAGTCAGCCTCTCTATGGAATTGTGGGCGATTTGGAGAAATCGGTTCTGCTGATCATTAATTTGTCCGGCCTCTCCTTCCAGAACAATATCCACAAATCCTTTCACAGCCGTAACAGGGGTCCTAAGCTCATGGCTAACCATAGAAACGAATTCAGTTTTCATATGGTTTAGTTTTTCCAGCTCCATGTTGGCCCGCATGATCTTCTCATAAAGCCTGGCATTTTGCACAATGACCGCGCTTCTATCTGCTATCAATTCCGTGAGCCTAAGATGATGCGGGTTGAAATAGGATCTTTCCGAACTTCCCACACGCAAAATCCCTATGATCTCCTCATCGACCTTGAGGGGGACAAGCATGATGGACCCGATCTTCTGTTGGACCCCGATCCGGCTCAAAGAGAATTCAGCCTCGACATTATCGATGATCCTCGGCTTTCTGTCCAGGAAGACCTGGGTCGTAACGTCCTTTTCCTCGTTGACGAATACATGGTCCGGCGTCATGTCGGAGCCGTGGATGGAGGACGACGCGGGGTGCGTCACCAATCTCGACGAACCGGATTCGAAAAGAAGAAAATCGCACAAGGTGCATTTAAGGGAACGGAGTATGATCTTGGCCATCTTGGCCAGTATGAACTCCAGGACCGGGGTCGCATAGAAGGTCTCATTGATGTCCTGGAGGGTGGAAAGATCTCCCAAGCGCTGCTGGATCTCCAAATTAAGCTCCACGGTCTCTATGGATGAAGCCACCCGGCTCGCGATCAAAGTGAGGGTCTTCATCTCCTCGTCATTGGGAAAATCCGACCCGCCGTCCTGGGATTTGGAATCCGCTATCGGATTGGCCAGGACCATCACGCCCATGTTCTTATGCGCCGTTTTCAACGGCACGGAAACGATATTGGACAGATTCAGAATCTCCGTATGGCCCGGTACCCCGCTGATCCCGAACTCTCCGGACAGAGATAGGGATATGGACGGCTGATTCCTGATTTCCTTGGATTGGAATGATTCCAATACCATGGCTGACAATGGTTTACGGGATATATCTTCATTGGAATTTATTGATATTTTATATGAGATATCAGATTGAATATCAAAATTATTATACGGTGAAACAAGATGAACCATATCGTCCCGAGATGATTGATTAATGAAAAAGCAGGTATGCTCCACATTAAAGAGTTCCCGGACTTTGGCGGACACGGCGCTGAAAACGTCCGCCAGGGAGGCGCTGCTCTCGGAGCTCAATGTGATCTCGTAAAGAGCTTTCAGTTCCCGCACCCGGTGGATCAGGCGGTTGTTCGTGCGGGTGAGTTCCTGGGTGGTGGACGACACTTCCGCCGCCAGCCGGCGGTTGAATTTTTCCATCCCTTCCAGGAGCTGGGCGTTGCGGATCCCGACGGAAAGGATCTGGACGAAAGCGTCGATGCTGTCGATGACGTCGCGGGTGAAGAAACGGTCCCTGGGCGACCCCGCCAGGAATACTCCCAGGTTATGGTTCTGGATGGAGATGGGGGCCAGGACCAGCGAATTCCAGTGCTCTCCGGCGAAGAGTCCGGCGGGGTCCAGGCCGGACATCTCTTTGCGGGAGAAGGTGCCGACCTTGCCGAAGGAAAAACACTCTCCGATCGGGCCGGAGCCCAGGGGGACGTCCAAAGCCGTAACGAAGGAATTGGACAGGCCCCGGTGGCAGCGGACCTTGAAGCGGCCGTTATTATCGACGGTGAGCACGCCGCAGTCCACCCGGAGGATCTTGTGGATTTCTCCCAGGAGATAGCCCAGCATCTCGTCCATGTCCCGGATCGACGTCATGGTCTGGGACATGAGAAGCAGGTTCTGCAGATCTCCGGTGGCTTGATCTTCGAGGTAGGACGGCTCGGCCGGTCTGGAAAGGATCAGAGACCAGACAATGGAAAAAAATCGCCTGACGGCTGGAATCATTCGGTCGTGGGTGCTCCTCTTACGCGGACGGCGACAGGAGCGACAGATCTAACGCGCAGTTGAGATAACGATAATCCTTCGTCAATTCCGACCAGGGGATGAACTGCAGGGATATCCGCTCATCCTCCAACAGCGTATTGAGGATACCCGCAAAATCCTCTTCCGTCAAGAGGTGGGCCGGGGGCGGGCCGAGCACGATGCAGGTGGAGCATTGCAGCGACCGGCATTGCTTGGAGAAAAAAGGGTAGTCGATCTCGCCTTCGAAGTCGTAAGGGGTCCGGGAGAGGCACTCGATCCTGATCTTGAGCTTGTGTTTTTTCATGATGACGCCGAACCTCTGCATCATGACGGTGAATTCCTCCTCCTTGCCCTTGGGGTAAAAGACCGCGGCCTTCACCTGGCGGTGATTGGGATCCGCAGGTCCGTCCGGGATCCACATGACCTCCGGCTCCGGCTGGTCTCGCTTGGAAAGTCCTGGAATTGGAAGCGGCGGCGGCACCACGGGCGCAGGAGGTTCCGGCTTGGGGGGGAGGGGTGCGGCCGGAGCGGCCTCGATTGGAGCGGGAAGCTTCAGGTCCGTCACCAGCCCCAGCGCCAGACGGGAGAGGAGATCGTCTCTCAATTCCCCCAGAGCTTTCGGCGGGACGTCGGAGGTGACGACGATCTGCTTGCCCTGTTTATGGAATAGATCGAAGAGCCGGATAAAATCTTCCTGGCCCCTGTCCGAACCTTTAAGAGACTGGATGTCGTCCACCAAAAGCGCGTCGCCCAGGCCGGAAGGGTCTTTCATCCTTTCGGCCGGAAAACCGCCCGACGCGAATTTTTCCGCCTTCACCAGAAGACAGGCCAGCCGGGCGTCGCCGGAGACGATGGATTGGCCGATAGCGTGGAGGAGGTGCGTCTTGCCGGAACCATGGACCCCGTGGATGAAAAGCGGGTTGTAGATCTTGCCGGGATTTTCCGCGACGGCCTGGGCGGCGGCGTGGGTGAAACGGTTGTGCGGACCCACGGTGAATTGCTTGAAAACGAGCTTGGGCTCGAGCGGTTCGGATGGGACGCGCGCCGGGAGCGCCGCGGTCGCCGGTGGAACGGTCGCTGGCGACGGACCCGGGGCCTCCGGGCCGGGCCCGGTCCGCTCCTCGGGTGGCCCCGTCTCTCCCGAGAACGATCTGGCCGCGGCCTCGAGAACGTCCTCGAGCATGGGGGGGAGCTCCTGCTCCACCCGCAGGGCGTTTTCTTCCAGGACCTGCCCTTGGGGAGAGAGGCTTTGAAAGACCTGCACGACCTTTTCCCGGAGCTCCGGGGTCAGGGCGTAAATATAGAAGGCCCAATTATAATCCTGGGAAAGCGTCACGAAAGGCCGGCCGCAGGAAGCCGGAAGGGCCCCGATGAGTTTTTCCAGTTCCTGTTCGGTGCCCCGGATCCTCGCCTTATAGCGCTGGGGATCCTTTTCGAACGGGGAATGCGCCATCTCCCATTTTTCTATCACGGAAGGGCCTCCCGCGGACCGGTCGGACGCGCGCCTGGAAAAATCATTCGAAGGAAAGGATTTCCGCTATGACCGTCAGCCAGAGATGCCGGTCGAGGACCGATTCCGATATCAGGCGGACGAATATCCCGTTGTCCTGCGAGACGCGCTTGAGGCCCTGAAGCCGGGCCGGATCTCCCACGGCGATCGCGTGCCGGACGGAGGCTTCCCGGCAGCTTTTGAGGAGCGCGTAGATCTTTGGGAGGGAAAGGTCATGGTAGATGATGGACAGTTTTTTTTCCAGGTTGACGCCGATCTTTTTATCGTAGAGCGTTTTTTCCAATATGTCGTGGATCTGGTCGCCGGCGGCGGGAAAATGTTCCGGAAGGATATAGGCGATGGCGATGGCTCCCGGCGACTGCACCTTGCCCAGGCCCGTGACCTCGCCGGAATCCGGACGGGCGATGGCGTCGTAGCGGATGACCTCCTGGGTGTCCTCGGGCCCCAGGGGCTGGCCGGACGGTCCGGTCCTCGAGCCGGCCCGGAAATCCTCCCCGTTCAGGTCCATCTTGCCGGAGAGGATGCCCTCCACGGCCGTCTTCTCCGCATCGGTCAGGCCGTAAACGAAGAAAGCGCAGTTATAGGGGCTGCGGCGCGGGACCCAGACCACCCCGGCCCGCCCCGAGAGGAGCTGGCGGATGTTCTCGACGTCCGGCCCGTCCGACCACATGCTCAAGCGGTGGCGGCGGGCGTCGCTCCCCGAGGGAGCGTGCAGGATCTCCCATTGGCGGATCATCGGCCCGCCTATCCGCTCCCGATGCCGCGGGCCTTCAAGGCCAGGTCGTCGGGACTGCTCGCGCCTTCCAGGGCTTCTTCCAGGGCGACTTTTTCTTCCCGCACCAGGCGGAGCAGGTCCTGGTCGAAGGTCTGCATCTTGTAATATTGCCCCTGCTCCATGGCTTTATGGATGTCCTGGGGTTTGCCCTCGGCGATCAGCTTTTTGACGAGGGACGATACGATCAGCACCTCCGCGGCCGGCCAGCGTCCCTTCCCGTCCTTGCCGGGCAGAAGCCTTTGGGCGACCACTCCCCGCAGGACATTGGACAGTTGGACGCGGACGTGGGCCTGCTGGTGCGCCGGGAAAACGTCGATGATGCGGTCGAGGGTCTGAACGGCGTCCATGGTGTGGATGGTGGAAAGGACCAGGTGTCCGGTCTCCGCCGCGGTCAGGGCGGCCGAGACGGCGTCGAAATCGCGCATCTCGCCGATCACGATCACGTCCGGGTCCTGCCGCAGGGCGTATTTCAAGGCGTTCTTGAACGACCGGGTATCCGGACCGACTTCCCGCTGCGCGATGGAGGATTTTACGTCGGTGTGGTAGAACTCGATGGGGTCCTCGATGGTCACGATCTGGCAGGAGGAGTTCCGGTTGATATGGTCGATGACGGAATTCAAGGTGGTGGTCTTCCCCGAGCCGGTGACGCCCGCAAAAAGGACCAGGCCGCGCGCCTCGCCGGCGAGCTTGGCCAGAGCTTCGGCCGGCATGTTGAGCTCCGCGAACGTATGAACCTGGAGCGGCACGACCCGCAAGGTCAAGGCCACGGTCCCCTTCTGCCGGTAGACGTTCACGCGGAACCGGCTGACGCCGTCCACGCAGTAGGACAGGTCGAGCTCGCAGTCCTCCTTGAATCGCGCCTTCTGTTCGTCCGTCATGAGGGAAGACGCGAATTCTTCCACGACCTTCGCCTGGAACGGCTCGTACGGGGTGGGGGAAAGCTTCCCGTTCACGCGCAGGATGGGCGGGGAACCCGCCTTGAAATGCATGTCGGAGATGCCCGCCTGGAGCATCTTCTGCAGAAGTTCTTTAACGTTCATAAGTGATCTTGATCCCTTTTCCGTCCAGCCAATCGCGGGCCAGGGGGCTAAGGATGGCGTTCCGGGGGATTTGGAACGTTCCGGCTCCCTTCAGTTGTTTCTTGATCTCGGTTTCGGACAGAAAGACCCTGCCGGCCGGCAGGGTCGTGAAGGGAGGGTTGAACGGCCGCTCGACGTGGAAGCCCCATTTGCCGGACCTGGGTTCGGGATCGTTCCTGCAAGCGGGCGCCGGCGCGCCGCCGCGGACCGTCTCAAAAAAGACATCGATCACGTCGTCCTCTGTGATCATGGATGGCCTGGGACCTCGCGGAGACCCGTCGCAGCGGCGGAACCTTCTCCTTAAAAGGTCCCTTCGATCTTCTTGAGGTACTTTTCCAGTCCGTCGTGAGGACGCGGGATCACGTGCACGCTCACCAGCTCGCCCACTTTCTGCGCGGCCGAAGCGCCCGCTTCGATAGCGGCCCGGACCGCGCCGACTTCCCCCCGGCAGAAGGTGGTCACCAGTCCCGAGCCGATCTTCTCATATCCCATCAGACGAACCTTGGCCGTCTTGGCCATGGCGTCGGAGGCCTCGATGGCCCCGACCAGTCCCCGGGTCTCGATCATGCCCAATGCTTCATTGACCTGCGTTTCAGCCATATGGTCGCCTCCCTTCTCTATGATGCCGTCCCGGCCGTCAAAATCTCAACGGACGCCGACGTGCCCAGCCGCGTCGCTCCCGCCTGGATGAGGGAGCGGGCGAATTCGTACGTGCGGATGCCTCCGGAAGCCTTGATCCCGATCTTCGGGCCGGCCGCCTCGCGCAGGATGCGCACGTCCTCCACGGTCGCGCCGCCTCCCGCGAAACCCGTCGACGTCTTCACGAAATCCGCCCCGGCCTCCCGCGCGATCACGCACCCTTCCACCTTCTGCGCCAGGGTCAGGAGCGAGGTCTCGAGAATGACCTTGAGGACCTTGCCGGCGCAGGCCTCGCGCACGGCCCGGACGTCTTCGAGGACCTCCCGCGGCTTGCCGGACTTGAGCGGCCCCAGGGCGATCACCATGTCCAGCTCATCGGCGCCGTCGCGGACGGCCTCGGCCGCCTCGGCGGCCTTGATGCCCGTCACGTGCGAGCCGAACGGGAACCCGACCACGGCGCAGACTTTGACGGAAGTCCCTTTCAAACTCTGCGACGCCAAACGCGCCCAGCAAGGGTTCACGCACACGGCGGCAAAGCCGTAGGAGACCGCTTCCCGGCAAAGCCCCTTGATCTCCGATTCCACGGCGTCGGGTTTCAAAAGAGTGTGGTCGATCATCCCGGCCAGCCAATGGCGGGAGCCCTCGGCCGGTTTCCCGGCCGGCCTCGGGAACGCCTTCCAGGCCGCGGGAGCCCCCGTAAAGACCTTGCCGGCCGTCCCCACCGTCACCCTGGATTTGCCGCTCTCCATACCGGATGCTTCAGTGGTACTGGACGGTCCTGCCGCCGGCGGCGGCGATGTCCACGATGCCCGCGACGGCCAGGCGCACCGGCGCGGACGGATTTTTCAGGATGGCGCGCGCGGAATTGCCCTCATCCACCAACAGCACCGTGTCTCCCGGTCCCGCTCCGAACCGCGCGTCCACGGCCAGGGCCGGCTCTCCCGTCACTTTCCCGCTGCCGCATTCGATGTCCGCGACCAAAAGGAGTTTGACGCCGGCCAGTCCCGGGTGCTTCCGGGTCGCCCAAACGTTGCCGACCACGCGGGCGACCCTCATCCCGACACTTTCGGCCGGAGGGCGGCGGTCCAATCCTGCAGATTCACCCCGTCGACGATGCCCAGAACCGCCGCGTCCACGGGCGGGGTGTCCGAGAGGGATTTCCCTCCCATGGCCACCGCCGCTTCCCGCGCCGCCACCCAGAAAACGAATTCGCCCGCGCCGGATCCCACGGTGTCCACCGCCACGATCGCCTCTCCGTCCGGCTCGCGCCGCCAGGTCATGGGCTGGAGGATGAGCAGCCTGGCCCCTTCCAGGCTCTCCACTTTCCGGGAAGCCATCACCCGTCCGATCACTTTGGCGGCTTGCATGACCTCTCCAAATCCGATATTTTTCCGACCCGCCGCTCATGCCGCCCGCCGGCGAACGGCGTTTTGAGCCAGGCCAGCAGCATCCGCTCCGTCAGGGACTGGGACAGCATTTTCGCCGACAAGCACATCACGTTGGCCCCGTTATGCTCGCTCGCCAGGACGGCGGTCCGGACGTTCCAGCAGACCGCGGCGCGCACGCCGGGAAATTTGTTCGCCGCCATGGCCATCCCGATCCCGGTCCCGCACACCAGCACCCCCCGGTCCGCCCGGCCTTCCGACACGTCCCGGGCCACCCGGGCGGCGTAATCGGGATAGTCGCAGGATTCCTCCGAACCGCATCCGGCGTCGCGGACCTCATGCCCCATTTTCGCCAGGACGGCCAGGATCCGGGCCTTTCTTTTGAATCCGGCGTGGTCCGCTCCGACCGCGATGCGCAAGTCTCCTCCTTCCTACTGGGTCAGCACTTGCAGCAGCGCCTTATGGGCGTAGGGGATCACGATCGATGAGACCAGGGCGCCCTCCTTCTTGACGCTCTCCGCTCCGGCCGCCACCGCGGCGCGCACCGCGCCCACTTCTCCCGTCAAAGTGATGAACCCCTTGCCTCCGGCGCCCCTGCCGGGAAAGACCTCGATCAACGTCACCGCCGCCTTCTTCGCCGCCGCGTCCGCGGCCAGGACGGTCGCGGTGACGTCCCGGGTCTCGATCACGCCCACGGCCTCGATCTGGCCGACCTTGATCCTGGACTTGAGGGCCGGCAGCACCTGCTCGTGGATGTTGGGGATCAGGGCGTAGTCCAAAAGGGTCTGGTCCGCGACCGCGATCCCCGCCTGGAGGGACTGCTCGACCTCGGCCTGCTCCCCGCCGATCAGAACGACGTATTTGCCGCGGGGGATGGCCTGGCTGTGGAGCAGATCCACCTCCGCCATCTTCATCATCGCGTCGATCGCTTCGATCCCTTTGGCGATCGAACTTAGCTCCAAGAACCCTATGGCCGGTTTCACCGATGTGCCTCCCCCATCATTTCCGCTTGAGCAGTTTCTCCCGAAGGAGACGGTCCTGCTCGGCGCGGATGCGCATGATGTAGTCGTTGAGTTTGAGATGCTCCTTCAAGTCCCGGTAATCCTGGATGAAAAACTCGACTCCGTAGACCCATCGCCTGGCCGAGGCGCGGCTGGCGTGGCGAACGACGCCGGCCAGGTCCATGGACAGCCCGTTCTCCAATAAAAAGATGCTCCGCACCCGGCAGGCATCCGGGATCTCGGTGCGGGAATTGAACCGCATGCCCCGCAGGGACAGGTCCACGAGCTTCCCTTCTCCCCGCACCCCGTCGGAGGTGAGGAAACTGACCGGGCTGCCTTCGATGATGCGGATGAAGCGCCGGCGCTCCTCGGTCGTGCGGCCGCGGGGGGGACGCCGGCCCTGCGATCGGCGCGGGCTCATACGATCCGAAGGTACCCGACCATGGAGCAATGGAGCGGACGCGAAAAGTGGGCGGGCTTGGTCAGGCCGTCTCCCGTGGGCGTGCCGATGGACATGGTGGCGAATCCCTCGCCCAGGCCCAGTCCCATGAAGGTGGGCCCGTTCTTGACGAAAATGGAGCAGGCCAGGGTCCGGGCGGCCGCGGTCAGGTGGCCGACGTGCATGGAATAGATGGCGGCGGTGTGGTGGTTGCCGCCTTCGGCCTCCTTGGCGAGCGCGAGAGCGGAATCGAAATCCGGCGCGCGCGTCACGGGGAGCACCGGCATCAATTGCTCTATGAATATCCAGTCGTGGCGGTTGGGCACTTCGCCCCAGAGGAGCCGCACGGAGTCCGGGATCTCGAGATCGATGGCGCGGGCGATGACCGAAGCGTTCTTGCCGACGAGATCCCGGTTCAAGCCCGGCTCCCCCGAACCGGGCGCGGAAATAAAGACCTTCGCCGCGAGGGCGTCCATCTGGCTCCCCGTGAGCTCACGGCCCCTCGGGTCCTTCCTCAACGCGGACAGGAGGCCTTCCGCGGCGGCCTCCACCACGATGGCCTCCTTCTCTCCCGTGCAGAGGACGCAGTTGTCGAACGACGCTCCCTCGATCAGTCCCCGGGCCGCCTGGACCGGGTCGGCCGTCTCGTCCACGATCACGGGGGGATTGCCGGGTCCGGCGCAGATGATCTTGCGGACCGCCCCGGCGCTCATGGCGACTCTGACGATCGCCGGCCCTCCCGTCACGAGCGTGAGGTCCACGCCGGGATGCTTGAGCAGGGCGAGAACGTTCTCCTGGGATGGCGGCTCGAAACTGTTGATGAGGCCGGC
>MGUT01000008.1:10187-19141 GCA_001800095.1 Elusimicrobia bacterium RIFCSPLOWO2_01_FULL_64_13
TCCTGGCAGGAACGTTTCGCCGCCGGATGGGGGGCGAACACGACCGCGTTGCCGGCCGATAGGATGGATATGGAATTGTTGATGATGGTGGACGTGGGATTGGTGGAGGGGGTGACGCTGGCCACCACTCCGAAAGGGGCGTATTCCACCAGGGTCAGCCCCTTGTCTCCCGTGTAGGCGCGGACGGGCTGGAGGTCCTCGGGTCCGGGCGTCTTTTCCGCGACGAGGACGTTCTTGATGAGCTTGTCTTCCCAGCGCCCGAGGCCGGTCTCCTGGTGGGCGAGCTTCGCCAGGGACTCGGCGTTCTGCGCCGCGGCTTGACGGATGGCGCCCACCACCTTCTTGCGGGCATCGAACCCGAGTTCGGCGAAGACGATCTGGGCTCGCCGCGCGGACTCCACGGCCGCTTCCACGGATGAATGGACCACCCCGTCCGCGGAAGCCGGAGTAGGGACGGCCGGAGAAGTCCCGGCCTCGAGTTTTTTAAGGACTTCCCGGACCAGCTCTTGGATCTCGTTTTCTTTCAGTCGCATCGCGCCTTGTTATTCGGAGGACCGGCCGGAGAAGTCCCGGCTCTTCGAGAAGATCTCCTTCCCTTCTCTTTCCACGGCGTCCACCACGGCGAAGATGGTGCAGTCCACGGGGTTCCCGTCGGTCTGGCGCGTCTGCCGGGCCGAGGATCCCTGAACGATAAGCACCAGCTCCCCCTCCCCCGATCCCACCGCGTCCACCGCGACCAGGGGGGGTCCTTTGGGGTTGCCCAAAGGCTTGCCGGAAATGTCCACCGGCTGGACCAGGAGCAATTTGGTCCCCACGAGTTTCTCGTCCTTGCGGGTGCAGACCACGTTGCCCACGACTCTGGCGAATTGCATCGCAGTCGGGCCTAGGACCGGACCGGCGGGCCGCTCAGCGCTTGCCCCGGTTCAATGTCTCGGGAAGCGAGATGGGCAGCTTGCCTTCCAGGTCGGGATGGGGCTGCGGGATGACGTGGACCGCGACCAGCTCTCCGACCTTCTGCGCGGCCGCGGCGGCGGCGTCGCAGGCGGCGCGGCAGGCCGCGACCTCTCCGCGGAAAAGCACCGTGACCAGCCCCGAACCGATCTTCTCCCAACCCACCATTCTCACGTTGGCGGCCTTGACCGCGGCGTCTCCCGCCTCGATCAGGGCGACCAGACCTCTGGTTTCTATCATTCCCAAAGCTTCCATTCGCTACCTCCTTTCGTTGAAGAGCTCGGCTATAACAATACGACGCTGTCCCCGTTGCGCACGCTCATGGCGTTGCCCTCGTCCGTGTCCAGATGGCACTCCAGCTTCATGTCATCGCGGACGCGGCAGAGGACCGAGAGGACGGCGTCCCGGGGCGGGACGCCGACCCGGATCCTGGCGTACTCCATGTTCTTGACTCCGTAGGTTTCGGCTTCCTGGGTTTGAAAATGGACGTGGCGCATCTGGATGATGGCCCCTTCTTCGAGGCGGACCTCCCCCGCCGGCCCGATGAGCGTGATCGGCGCCGAACCCTTGACGTTGCCCGAATCGCGCACGGGAGCGTCGACGCCCAGGGCGGCGCAATCCGTCTTGGAAAGCTCGATCTGGTCATAGGACCGGAACGGCCCGATCAGGCGCGCCTTCTTGATCTCTCCCTTGGGCCCCTTCAGAGCGACGGTCTCCCTGCAGGCGTACTGGCCCGGCTGGATGAGGTCGCGGATATGGGTCGGTTCGACCCCCGGTCCGAAGAGGCGTTCGAAGGTCTCCCGGGTGCAATGCCAGTGGCGGTTGGAGATGTTGACGATGATGGGATGCTTCTCCCGATCGATCCTTTTCATGATCTTCTCCGTGATTTTTTTCGCCAGATCCTCTCCCACGGTACCAGGCCGGTCCTAGCGGCTCTCGTATTTCACGATTCTGGCGAAATCCGGGGCCTTGAGGCTGGCCCCGCCCACCAGCCCTCCGTCGATATCGGGCTGGGCCATGAGCGAGTCGATATTGTCGGGTTTGATCGAGCCCCCGTAGAGCAGGCGCGTGCCGTCCGCGGCTTTGCCCCCGTAAAGCTCGGACAGGAGGCCGCGGATGACGGCGTGGATCTCCTGGGCCTGGGCGGGACTGGCGGTGCGGCCGGTCCCGATGGCCCAGACCGGCTCATAGGCCACGACGAGCTTGGAGAAATTTTCCGGGCCGAGGCCGGAGAGCCCCTGCCGGATCTGCCGGGCTGCGACGTCGGAGGCCAGGCCCTTCTCCCGCTCCTCCAGGGTCTCGCCCACGCAGAGGATGGGGACGAGGCCTTCGCGGTACGCGGCGTGGATCTTCTTCTGCACCACGGCGTCCGTTTCCGAAAAATACTGCCTCCTCTCGGAATGGCCCACGATCACGTAAGCGCATCCGATCGAGGCGAGCATGCGGCCGGAGATCTCCCCCGTGAAGGCGCCTTCGGATTCCCAATGAAGGTTCTGGGCTCCCAGGCGCAGGAACGATCCGCGGACGGCCCGGCTCACGCTTTCCAATGAGGTGGCCGGCGGACAGACGAGGATCTCGCGGTCCGGCAGGCCGGAACAGGACGCCTTGAGTTCATCGACGAGGGACAGGGCTTCGGGGATCGTCTTGCACATCTTCCAGTTCCCGGCCAGAAGCGGGGTGCGCGCCTTTCCGGCGGTCTTGGCCTTCGGCGAGGCGAGATCGGAACGTTCGGGACTCAAAGACATGGTCTCTCCTTCAATGTGTGGTCGTTTTGGCCACAGCCCGGCCGGCTGATCCGGACGCGGCCTGGACAACGCCAACATCATAACACTTTATCTTTTTAAAAACAAGAAAATCCATCCGCGCCCGCGGGAGCCGGCGCCGGGGCGGGACTCGATTCCAGCGGGAGAGTGAACTTGAAAGCGCTTCCCCGGCCCACTTCGCTGTCCACGGTGATCGAGCCGCCGTGCAGCTCGATGGCCATCTTGCAGAACGTGAGCCCGAGGCCGGTCCCGCTGCGCAGGTGCACCCGTTTGCGCTCCGCCTGCACGAACTTGTCGAAGATCTTCTCGCGGTACCCCTCCGGGATGCCCTCGCCGTCGTCCTCGACGACGATCTCCGCGCCGCCTTCCCCGGGGCGGCAGGCGAGGGTGATGCGCCCTCCGCTGGCGGTGTGCCGCACGGCGTTGGAAAGGAAATTCTGCAGGACCCGGCGGATGAGCTGGACGTCCACCGCGGCGTCGGGAAGGCCGGGGGCGAAATCCTTCCGCAGCGTCTTGGACTCCTTCTCGATCTGGATGCGGAAGGACTCGGCGCATTCGTCCAGGAGCCCGGCCAGCGGGACCTTTTCGCGCTTCAGCTCGAGCTTCCCCTCCTCCATCTTGGCCACGTCCAGCAGGTTCTGGATCATGGCGAGAAGGTCCTCGGACGATTTTTTGGCCAGGCGCAGGATCTTCTTGGCGCTGTCCGGGCTTTCCGAGGATCCGAGATCGACCAGGTAATCGATGCCTCCCATGATGGCGGACAGCGGGCTTTTAAGGTCGTGCACGATCATGGAGATCAGGTCCCGCCGGAGTTCCTCCAGCTCCCGCAGGGACCGGGCCATGGCGGTGAAGGACTCGGCCAGGACTTCCAGTTCGTCCCCGGTCCGCACGCGCAGGTCCAGGTCCAGCTGCCCGTGGGATATCTTGCGGACCCCTTCTTCGAGGATGCGGATGGGGCGGAGGATCGCCCGCACCCTCCACAGCGCCAGGGCCAGGATCACGGCGACGGACAGCAGGGTCCATTGGATCACGCGCAGCTGCATCTTGCGGATGGGCGCGTAAGCCGACTCTTCCGAATTTTCCACCACGACCCCCCAGCCCAGACCCGGGACCGCTTCCACCACGGAGAGCACGTTCTCGCCCCGCTCCCCCTGGTGCGTTCCGAAGGACTCCCGCCCCGTCCGGCCTTCCCGGAAGGAGCGCACGGCGGAAAGCTCCTGCATGTTGGTATGCATGAGGACGCGCAGGGCGTCGGGATGGGCCAGGAGGACGCCCTTCGGGTCCACGACATAGGCGATGCCGGGCCAGTCCTCCCCCACCTCCTGGACCAGGTCCCAGAGGTTCTCCAGGGAGACCTTGGCGACCAGGGCTCCCCGGCCCCCGTCCGTGGGGCAGCTAATCATAAGGTAAGGAAGCCGGTCGGCGGAAAAGAACGGCTCGCCGACGTAGACCTTCTTCTGCAGGACGGGAACGGAGAACTCGGGCCGGCCGGCGCGATGGACCAGCCTGCCCCCGGAGCCGGGTCCGGACCGGGATTGGGCGGCCTTGGCCGTCTCCCTGCCGTCGGGACCGATGAACATGGCTTCCTTGAACGTGGGCTGCCACTTGAGGAGCCGCTGCAGGAAGGCCTCCTGATTGGAACGGGAAGCCCGGGAGATGCCGGGTTCATCGGCCGCGGTCTGGAGGACGGATTGGACGTTGCGGACATGGCCGGAAACGCGGCTGGCGACGCGGTGGGCGGTCTCGGACTGCTGGGCGTAGATCGTTTCTTTCAGACTCCGGCGTCCGATCACGACCAGGCTCGTGGAGATGGTGGCGGCGGGCAGGACGACGGCGGCCACCGCCATCGCCCCGAACTTCACGGCCAGGCTCTTCTTGAGCCTCGGGAAGGTCATGCGCTATTGTAGCAAAATCCCCGCGACGGCCGCGAGTCCGGGCGCGGCCGGCGGCTCTAGGCGGTCTTGACGAGAATGTCCCCGATGATGTTGGCGGATTCGTCCCCGCGGTCGGCCGCGTTGGAGAGATGGCGGTAGATCTCGCGCAGCTTGATGATCTTGATGACGTCGGTGTCCTTGAAAAGGTCCACCAGGGCCTCGCGGTAGCGGCGTTCCATGAAATTCTCGGTCTTCTTGGCCCGGACCACGTGGTCGTTGGCCGCCTGGGGGTGGCTCTTCATGAGCCGGACGGCGGCGGAGACGTCCTGGGCGGAGCTGCAGAGGACCTCCGCCATTTTTTTGATGTGCTCGTTGGTGCCCGTTTCGAAGAGGATCATCTCCTGGACGGTGGATTTGGCGTAATCGCACATGTCGTCGATGGTGCGCGAGAGGGCGAAGATGTCCTCCCGGTCGATGGGCGTGACGAAGGCGCGGTTGAGCTCGTCGATCAGCACCCGGCGGAGCTCATCGGCCTCCTCCTCGATGCGGTTCACTTCCCGGCCCTTGGCTTCGGTGGGGTCCAGGGCGAACTCATAGAGGGCGTCGATGCCTTCCTCGACCTTTTCGGCCTGGTTGGAAAGCATCTTGTAAAAATCCCTTTTCTTCGGAAACGGCCACATGGGACTCTCCTAGGTGAGGATGAACCGGATCAGACGGAAGCTGGCCGCCGCGACGAGTCCCGCGGCCGGGATGGTCACCAGCCACGCCAGGAGCATGTCCTGGGCCACGGCCCAGCGGACCGATTTCGGGCGGAAGGCCGCCCCCGCGCCCAATATCGAGGAGGAGATCACCTGGGTGGTCGAGACCGGGAACCCCAGGGCGGCCGTCAGATACATCACGGCCGCGGACGTGCTTTGCGCGGCGAAACCGTGGACCGGGCGCACCCGGAAGAACCCGCCGCCCAGGGTCCGGATGATCCTCCACCCTCCCACCGCCACGCCGAAAGCCATGGCCAGGGAGCAGGCGAGGACCACCCAATGCGGCACGAACGCTTCCGGCCCCGCCGGCGGGCGGTAGAGGTTCGTGAGGATCAAAGCGAACGTGATCACGCCCATGGTCTTTTGCGCGTCATTGGTCCCGTGCGCGAGCGACTGGACGACGAGCGCCGCCACCTGGAGCTTTTTGAACGCGACGTTGACCCTGGGTCCGACGCCCTGGGAGAGGAAAAAAGTCAGCTTGGTCATGAGATACGTCAGCAAGAATCCCGCGAGCGGGGCGGCGAGCATGACCCCGAGGATGTCCCGGACGCTCGCCCACTGGACCGGGCCGGGACCCCACCCGGAAAGGAACGCTCCCACCAGGCCGCCGATCAGGGCGTGGGAGCTGCTGGAAGGCAGGCCATGATACCAGGCGAACAGATTCCAGGCCAACGCTCCGAGCACCGCGCTCATGAGGACGAAGATCCCCAGCTCCATGGCCCGCATGAGGTCGGGGTCCACGATCCCCTTGCCGATGGTCTTGGCCACGCTCGTCCCCAAAAAATAGGCGCCGATGAATTCCGCCGCGGACGCGAGGATCAGCGCCGCTTCGGGCGAGAGCGCCCGCGAAGAGATGGCCGTGGCCACCTGGTTGGCGGAATCGTTGAAGCCGTTGCTGAAATCAAAAAAAAGGCAGAGAGCCACCGCCGCGCCGGCCACCAGATGCACCCGATCCATGATCGCAAGGGAATCTAACAATTATCCGGGCCCTTGTCAAACATGCTCCGGGCATATTCCCGTCGGAAGATCAGCGGAGCGGCCTCACGGGAGCTCCAGCCGGACGCGGAGTTTCTCCAGGCGGTTGCGGGCCTTGCGCGCGTAGGCCGCGTCGCGGGAATGTTCCGCGATCTCCAGATAGAGTTCGATCGCCCGCGCGAAGTTGCCCTGCCCCTCGTAGAGGAAGGCGAGGATGTTCATGACCATGGTCGGGCAGTCCGGACGGCGCACGGCCTCTTCCAGGAGGGCCGTGACCTTGGAGGTCTCCTCGCGGGATTGGAATCCGATGGCCCCGGCGTAGAGGCGGTATCCCCAGTAGGACGGTTCGCGCGCCATGCCTTTCTCCAAGACCGCCAGCGCCTCGTCGTAGCGCTTCAGATGGAACGCGAGAAGGGCCGAGCTGAAATGATAGGCGTACCTGAAATCAGGGTCCATCTGGATCACGCGCAGGGCGTATTCAAAGGTCCGGTCGCGGCCGGAATCCTTGGGATGGATCAGCTCCGCGTAGCCGGCGTCGAGCTCCCCGGCCGGCGTCATGATGTACTGGAGGAGCTGGATGTAGGCGAGGTCGGCGCCGAACCTCCGCAGACCCATGAGGACGCAGGCCAGGTCCGCGACCGCGCGCTCTTCGACGGGCGGCCGGCCGTAGGAGGGAAGCCGGGGAACGGGATGGCGGACCGAAAGGGCCCGGGCCGCCCAGAAAAGCGATAGGGAAATGAGGACCAGGAGCGCCGGCCGCCTCCGCTCCGGAGCGGGAACCGCCGGGAACACCCTAGAACTCCTTGCGGGAGAAGACCGCCATGGTCAACGCCAGGCAGGCCGCGGAGTAGGCGCAGGCGTAGCCCGCCCCCCACCATCCCATCCCGGCCGGGAGCGACGCGGCAAGCAGGTCGCGGACGTTGAGGAGCCCGAGGTTGGGGACCGTCCAGCCCAGGACCTTCACGCAGGCCGTCAGGACCGGGTTCCGGGCCGCGGCGGCCATGAACTCCAGCTCCGGGACGAAATGGCCGAGCATCCAGATGGAGACCGTGATCACGACGGACGTCACGGCGGAGCTTGAAACGAGGGAAAAGAACATCGCCAGGGCCGCCATCACCATCACCTTGAGGAGCATGAATCCGTAGGCCAGGATCAGGACCGGGCTGAATTCCACCCCTTTGGAAAAAAGGAGGACCCAATGCAGGGCGGCCATGAACCCCATGGTGGTCCCGACGGCCGCGACCAGCCCCAGGGCGCGCCCGAGAACGTAATGGGACCGCGACAGCGGGCGCGTGAGGATGAGGTAGATCGTCCGGGACTCCATTTCCTCGAGCACGAGGGTGACGGAACCGAACAGAGCGGCCAGGAGCCCGAAGACCTCCGTGGCGGCCAGCCCCAGGTCCAGGATGACCCGCCCTTCCTGGTCCGCCGCCAGCACCCCCAGGAAGAGGGACGCCGCCAGGATCATGGCCCCGAAAAGCAGCACCACCAGGTACAGCCGGTTGCGCAGCTGCTGGATGAAGGCGATGCGGGCGATGGACAGAACGGAGTCCACTAGTCCACCCCCAGGGACCCCGACCGGGTCACGGTCCGGATGAAAAGCTCCTCAAGACCCGTCCCGCTCCGGGACCATTCCGCCTGCTCGATCACGCTTTCCAGCCGTCCGTTCACGATCATGCCCACGCGGTGGCAGACCTTCTCCACCTCGGAGATGCTGTGCGACGAAAAGAAGATGGTCTTCCCGGCACGGTTCAATTCGACCAGGAGCTCGCGCATCTCCCGCAGGCCCACCGGGTCGAGGCCCGTGACGGGCTCGTCGAAGATCAGGAGGTCGGGATCGTGGAGCATGGCCTGGGCGAGCCCGACGCGCTGGAGCATGCCTTTCGAGAATTCCCGCATGAGCCGGTGGGCGTGGTCCCGCATGCGGACCCTGGAGAGGACCGATTCGATGCGGTCCGCAAGCGATTTTTCCGGAACGCCGGACAGGCGCCCGTAGAAGCGGAGCACCTCCCGGGCGGTGAGGGTGCGGTAGAAGTAGGGGACTTCGGGAAGGAACCCGATTCTTTCCCTGGACCGGCTCTCGAGCGCGGAAGACCCGTCGATCTCCACGTGGCCGCTCGTCGGAAAAAGAAGGCCGAGGATGAGCTTGATCAACGTCGTCTTCCCGGAACCGTTGGGCCCGATGAGGCCGAAGACCTCTCCCCGCTTCACTTCCAGGGTGACGTCCTCCACTCCCCGAACGAGCCGCGCGCGCCCCAGGTTCGGGCGCCGGTAGAATTTCGTCAGCCCTTCCAGCTTGAGGGCCGGAGCGGACGGATCAGCCGGCATTCGAAACTCCCATGGGCCGGACCCCGCGAAAAGGGCGGATCCAGATCCAAGGCGCCCACAGCCACGCCAGGCAGGAGGCCGCATGCGTCAAGGGCATGGACCGGCAGGCTTCCCATGCCTGGAGGAAAGGGTCCGAGACGGTTCCCCGCCAGCCCGGACGCGGTTCGGCCCTGACGCGCGACATGACCCGAACGGCCCTGTGCCGTTTCTTTTTAAGAACGCCGATCAGGGCGGGCTCCACCCGCTCCCTGGGAAGGGCGCGCCAGCCCGGCAGACTCACGAGGTTCCAGGCGTAGCAGGCGGAG
>MGUT01000008.1:19157-23712 GCA_001800095.1 Elusimicrobia bacterium RIFCSPLOWO2_01_FULL_64_13
TTTCGCGGCATAGCCGGACCACTTCCCGGCGCATTTCCGGCGGGAAATCCAGGGCCTTGGGGGCGCTGTTGGCGATCTCGATGCCGTCGACTCCCCAGCGGATGACGTCTTGAAGCGGCCCGCCCCAATCATGGAGCCAGTATTCGGGCAGGCTGGCGATGACCAATAGATCGGAACGCCGGCTCATGGCCTGTAAAAATTCCCGGACCCCTTCCGGCCCGCGGTCGTAAGGCCCGTTAGGGATCAGTTCCCGGATCCCCAGGACCACCCAGTGGGAGCGGTGCAGACTGACCTCCTCGCCCGCCATGGGGATCAGCTCGCCCGCCCGGCCGCCGCCGGCGAGGGACCTGGCTTCGAGGGCCGCCTCCGCCAGGTTATGGTCGGTGATGAAATTGGCCTGGAACCCGGCCCGGACGTGCCAGTCCAGGTTCTCCCGGATCCCGTAGGATTTCCTCCCGTCCCAGGAGGCGGAAGTGTGGGAATGGAAATTCACGACGATGACATCGGGGTCCCGCGCCCGGAGGCGGGCCATGGGCCGGGGGACCAGGATCGTCACGGCCAAAAATAACGCCAGGACCCCGCAGGCGGCCAGGAAAAGGCCCGATTCCCTCAAGAGGACCCGGAGACGCCATGGAGTCCCCAGGACCACCAGGACCCGGAAGGCGATCCAGCCCGCGGCCGCTGCCGCCCACAGCGCCGCGTGCTGCCTGACTCCCAGGATGGACACGTGGTCGGCCGCCTGGAAGAAGGGAGCGAACAAAGCATAGACGGAGGGATAGACGAGCTGGACGGCCGGGTCGAACCGGCCCGTGACCAGGTCGCGCAACCCCGACGGGTATCCGAGGATCTGCCCCAGGACCAGGGTGATCGACAAGCCCACGCTCGCCAGAAGGCAGAGAACGGCGGTCCGGTGTTTTTTCCGAACGGCCAGATCCACCGCGCCGCCGATGAACGCCTGCAGTTCTCCCGCCATGATTCCTTGTATATCAAACCGCGCCTCCACTGTCAATGTTCCGGCCGAGGCGCAAATTTGATAGAATCAGGAAAATGGACCCTTCCTTCTCCATCGGGACCGACATCGTGGAAGTGTCCCGGGTCAAGAAGCTGACCCGGAACAAGCGTTTCCTTGAGCGGATCTTCACGCCTTCGGAGATCGCCTATTGCCGCACCAAAAAGAATTCGGCCCAGCATTTCGCCGTCCGTTTCGCCGCCAAGGAGGCCGTGTGGAAGGCCCTCTCGGACCTGGGCCTGGCCGGCATCGGCCACAGGGAGGTCGGCGTCCACCGCACCCCCAGCGGAAAACCCGTGGTCTCTCTCTCGGGAAGGCTGAAGCCCTTCGAGAAAAGGATCACGCTTTCCCTCTCGCACACCAGCAGGACCGCCGTGGCGGTCGCCCTGTTCCGCAAAAAATCATGACGGCGCCGGTCCTCACTCCCGGAATGATCCGCGAGTGGCTGCCCCGCCGCCGGGCGGACGCCCATAAGGGCGACTACGGCCATGTCCTGATCGTGGCGGGGTCGCGCGGCATGGCCGGAGCCGGGGTCCTGGCCGCCCACGGAGCCCTGCGCGGCGGGAGCGGCCTGGTGACTCTGGCCGTTCCCAAAAGTCTTTGGAAGATCGCCGCGGAAAAACTCCGGCCTGAAGCCATGGTCCTGCCCCTGCCCGAGACCGGCTCGCGGACCCTGGGGCCCGGTTCCGTCGAAAGCGTCGTGCGGTTCCTGGAACGGAGGAAAGTCTCCGCGATGGCGATGGGTCCGGGCCTCTCCCTGGAACCTTCGGCCCGGGCCTTCGCCAAGCGCCTCATCGACCGCGCCGGCCGCCTGCGCCTCCTGGGCCTGGTCCTCGACGCGGACGGTTTTCTGGCCCTCGCTCCCGGGAAGCGGCTGAAAAATTCCGGGGCGCCCATAGCGGTCACTCCCCATCCCGGAGAGATGGCCCGCTTCCTCGGAATTCCGACGTCCGCCGTGCAGTCCTCCCGGGTCCAAACCTCCATGAAATTTGCTAAACTGAACGGCGTCGTCTGCGTCCTGAAGGGATCGGGAACGATCGTGACCGACGGGAAGACCGCCTACCGGAACCCGACCGGGAATCCGGGCATGGCCACGGGCGGCAGCGGCGATGTTCTCGCTGGATTGATCGCGGCCCTGATCCCGCAAGTCCGGCCTGGACCGGAAGGCGGGATCCTGCGCGCGGCGGCGGCAGGGGCCTACCTGCATGGTCTGGCCGGCGATCTGGCCAGGGACGCCAAGACCGAGATCGCCATGGTCGCGGGAGACGTCGCCGAAATGATCCCCTTGGCGCTTCAGACCCTATTCAAAGGAAGAAAACGATGACTTTCAACGACGATCTCAAGAGAGAGCTGACCGCCATCCGCAGGCAGATCCATCGATACCCCGAACTGGGCGGCCGCGAATTCCGCACGGCGGGGCTGGTGGAGAGGACCCTGCGTTCCTGGGGGATACCGTCCCGGCGCCTGACGCCGACGGGGATCGTGGCCGTGATGCCCGGCAGGGGCCGCTGCGTGGCCTTGAGAGCGGACATGGACGCCCTGCCCCTGGCGGAGGACCCCGCGCGGCCCTACGCGTCCCGGAACCCCGGCGCCATGCACGCCTGCGGCCATGACGCCCACGTGGCCATGCTCCTGGGAGCGGCCCGGATCCTTTCCCGCAAGAAACGCCCGGCGGGGACCGTCAAGTTCTTTTTCCAGCCGAACGAGGAGGGAGCCGGAGGCGCCAAGTCCATGATTTCGAAAGGAGCCATGGACCGCCCCAAAGTGGACGCCGTTTTCGGGCTGCACGTCAATCCCCGCCTGCCGGCCGGCACGGTCGGAGTGAAGGCCGGCCCTGTCATGGCCGCCGTGGACCGGTTCGAGATCTCCGTTCTGGGGAAGGGAGGCCATGCCGCCTACCCCCACGAAGGACGGGACGCGCTTTTTATCGCCTCGGAGATCGTGGTCGCCCTGCAATCGGTGGTCTCCAGGGACCTGGATCCGGTCGAGCCCGCCGTCCTGACCGTGGGCACGTTCAATTCCGGGACCGGCTTCAACATCCTCGCCGGGACCGCGGTCCTGACGGGGACGGTCCGCACCCTCTCTGAAAAAGCCCACGGCCGGATTCCCTGCGTCATGCGCCGCATCGTCCATGGGATCTGCCGGGCGCACGGGGCACGGGCCGGCATAAAATACGAGAGGATCGGCTCGGTCCTTAGAAACTCCCGCGCCCTGGCCGAGCTGGCCCGGGACGAAGCCGTCCGGCTTTTCGGGCCCCGCCGGGTCCGCCGGCTTGAATCCCCATCCATGGGCGGAGAAGATTTCAGCGAATACCTGCGCCGGGCCCCGGGCTGCTTCATTTACATCGGGACCGCCGGCAGGAACCCGGACAGCCGTCTGCCCTGGCACCACCCCCGGTTCGACATCGATGAAAGCGCCCTGCCCGCCGGGAGCGAGCTGTTGGCCCGCCTGGCGGAATCGTCCCTGGGCCATTTAAAGAGGTGAGATCATGATCGGCGCGATCCCGGCCTCCCTGAAAAAATAATCCGGGCGGCCATGACCCAGTTCCTTTCCGCCATCGGGGAAAGACCGCTCCTCAAAAAAATCGAGGGGATCTGCCGCCCCCGTCCGGCTACCCTGGAACGTTTGAAGAGAAAACACCGCGCCAACCCCCTGGTCCCTCTGGGGGACGACGCCTATGTGGTCAATATGGCCACACCCTCCCGGCTGGTCTTCACCACCGATACATTGATCCAAGGCACCCATTTCCGCCCGGAAGACCAGCGCCGGTTCCTGCCGGAGTCCGAAATGTGGAAATGTCTTGGAAGCAAGGCCATGGCTGTCAATTTGAGCGATCTGGCCGCCATGGGCCGCGTCGAACCATTATTTGCATTAGTCACAATTGGATTTGGTGGGGATATCTCTGTGGATACTGTGGACAATCTATATAAGGGAATGATGGAATATTGCCGGTACTTTGATTTTATTATAGCAGGGGGGGATATAATACGTTCTGACTTATCAATTGTTTCCATATGCATCGTCGGAAAACTCATGTCGACCAGGCCTGTGACGAGGAAAGGGGCCGTTCCCGGAGACGTTTTGATGGCGTCCGGACCGATCGGACTGTCATCGGCCGGTATGGAAATACTTGAAAGACAAGGAAAATCGCTTGAAACCTACGAAAAAACATTACTGCGGGCCCATCTCCTCCCGGTCCCAAGGCTCAAGGAGGGCGGGATATTGGCAGGTGAGGACATTATGGCCACATCCATGCTGGACGCTTCGGACGATTTGGCCACATCTCTGGAGATCCTCGGCGGCGAGAGCCGGGTGGGTTTCGACGTCGACCTGTCGCGGGTCCCGGTCCATCCCGCGTTAAGCTCCTACGCGGCGGCCGCGGGACGGTCCCCATGGCATTGGATCATTTTCGGCGGCGAGGATTATGAGCTTCTTTTCACCGTCAAGCCCTCCCGGGCGCCGAGGGTCCTCGGGCGCCTGCCCCGGGCCTATGTCCTGGGAACGGTCAAGCCGCCCGCCTTCGGGATCCGCTTCCGCGACGGGTCG
>MGUT01000008.1:23732-24520 GCA_001800095.1 Elusimicrobia bacterium RIFCSPLOWO2_01_FULL_64_13
TGAGCGGCGGCCCCGGCCATACCCGCGCCATCGCCAGGGACCTGGGCTCGGCCTGCCGGCCGGGATCGGTCATAGCCCTGGAAGGCGGCCTGGGCTCCGGCAAAACGGTCTTCGTCCAGGGCCTGGCGAAGGGACTGGGGATCCGCCGTCCCGAAGAGGTCCGCAGCCCGACATTCGCCCTGATCCAGGAACACCCGGGCCGGCTCCCTCTCTGCCACGCCGACCTTTATCGCATCACCGCGGAGGAAGCCGAAGACATCGGCCTGTCGGAATATTGGCGCGGCGCTTCCGCAGGGGACTGGGTGACCGCCGTGGAATGGGCGGACCGGGCCGGCAGGATTCTGCCCCGGAGAACCCTGCTCGTGCGGCTCCTGCGGAGCTCGCAACGCGGAAGGGAGATCACTTTTTGGGGAAGAGGGGAATGGCCCCGCGTCCTGGCGGGTTGGAAGGAGAAATGGATCAAAAAATCCTAGCGGTGGAAACTTCCGGACGGGCCTGCAGCCTGGCCCTGGCGGAAAGAACGGCGGACCGGACGACGACGCGCTGCGAGATCCTTTTCGACATGGGTCCACGGCATTCGGAGATCCTCAAGGACGCCTGCGTCTTCGCGCTGCGGAAATGCGGCTGGAACAAGGAGGGCCTGGACCTATGCGCCGTCTCCGTCGGACCCGGCAGTTTCACGGGCCTTAGGGTCGGCATCGCTTTCACCCGGGCCCTGGCCGGGGCGCTCCGGATCCCCCTGGCGGGAGTCACGTCCTTCGAGATCCTGGCGGAATCGCGGCGGGCGC
>MGUT01000008.1:24567-28318 GCA_001800095.1 Elusimicrobia bacterium RIFCSPLOWO2_01_FULL_64_13
GCGCCGTGGAATTCGTGGGCGACGGCTTCCTCCGCCACCGCCGCGAGATCGAGAAGCGGTTGGGTCCCGGCCGGGTCCGCGCCCCGGCCCTGCCGGCCGTCCTGAAGGCCTCGGACCTGGCCAGGATCGCCCGGCCTCCGGCGGGGAAGAAGATCCGCGCGCCGGTCCTGCCCCTGTACCTGCGACCTCCCATGGCGGTAGAGAGGATGGCGCGGTGAACCGCATCTGCCTGAACGGGGCCATCCTGCCGGAGAGCCGGGCCAAGGTCTCCGCCATGGACCGGGGGTTCCTCTACGGGGACGGCGCCTACGAAGCGGTCCGCGTCTACCGGGGCAGGATCTTCCGCGCCGACCGGCATTGGCGGCGCCTCTCCCGGTCCCTGGCCGCTCTCCGCATCCGCGTTCCCTGGAACGGAGCGCGGCTCACGAAACTCTGCCTGGCCACCGCGCGGGCCAACGGCCTCGCCGACGCCCTCGTGCGGGCGACCATCACGCGAGGAAAATCCCCTCTGGGCTACGATCCCCGTTCCGCGAAGAAACCCACTCTCGCCATCGCCGCCTCTCCCATCCGAAACGACCTCCCCGAACTTTGGAGGCGCGGGGTCGCGGCCGCCGTCGTGAAGATCCGGCGCAATCCGCCCGCGAGCCTGGATCCGGCCGTGAAACACACCAATTCCCTCAACGGCATCCTCGCCAAAATGGAATCCCTGGAGGCGGGGGCCTTCGAAGGCATCTTCCTCAACCTGGACGGCTTCGTCGCCGAGGGGACCATCTCCAACCTGTTCGCGGTCCGGGACGGGCGCTTGCGCACCCCGTCCCTGGATTCGGGGATCCTTGACGGCGTGACCCGGCGGGCGGTGCTCGAGATCGCCCGCCGCGCCCGGATCCCCTGCCGGGAGGCGCGGATGAGGCCGGAAGAGATCTTCCGGGCGGACGAGATATTCCTCACCAGCACCACGATGGAGGTCATGCCCGTGGTCCGGGTGGGGCGGCGGAGGATCGGCCCAGGGGTCCCCGGACCCGTCACGCGCTCCCTCCAAACGCTTTTCCGGGAGTTGGTCAACAAGGAACTCGGGCTCGGGAACCCGGCCCGCGGCTGAAAAAATGCCCCGCATCCAGCTTGAAGACGACCATTACTGCTTCGCCTGCGGTCTGGAGAATCCCCACGGGCTCCGCATCCGCTGGCTCACGGAAGGCAAGACCGCCAGGGGGGAGTTCGTCCCGGAAAGGAAGTTCCAGGGCTGGAAGGGCATCGTCCACGGAGGGATACTGGCGACGCTTCTGGACGAAGCCATGACGCGCCTTTCCTGGCTGGCCGCCGGAGGGGCTCTCACCGCGGAAATGCGGGTGCGGTTCCTCCGGCCGGCGCGGGTGGGGGAAAAACTTTTCGTCACGGGCGAGATCACGGCGGAGAACCGGCGCGTGGTCGAAATGCGGGCCGCCATCCGGCAGGGCAGGCCGGACGGCCCCCGGATCGCCGCGGCCACGGGCAAGGCGGTCAAAGTGCGCCCGCCGTCCAAAAATCACTGACGTCATGTTTCATCACGTGTAAATTGACAAAGATGCGAAAACCTGTTAGAATTCCAAATCATGTCTCTACCTTTTACGCCGGCGTAATTTCGGAGCTTCATTGACGGGAAAATATCCTTCGAATCCGATCACGACCTGCAAGCACCCATCCCCGGTTTTTCGACGAGCGCCTTCTTTTCTTAAAAAAGCGCCTCTCTCGGTCTGGACGGCGGTCCTCCTGGTGTGCCTGCTCTCTCCCGGCATCCGTTCCGAAAATTACGAAGAGCTGGAGCTTTCCTCGCGCAACCTGGTCCTGCCCGAGAACGAGCAATTCAACCTTGGAGCAAAGCTATTTAAGGAAGACGGGAAGAAGCTGGCGGCCTGGAAGGCGTTCCAGACATTCCTTTTCAATTACGCCGACAGCCCCCTGGCCGCGGACGCCCAGTTCATGCTGGCCGAATCCATATTCGCCAAGGCCGTCGAGGAGATGCGGAGCGGCACCCCCCCCGACGAATTCGCCTGGCACAAGGACAAGCGAAGCGGGATGAAACTCCTGGGCAAGGGCTTCAAAAAAAGTTTCGAGGGCCTCCGGGACTTGAGCGCCAAGATCTCCGGAGAAGAAGCCCCGGCCAAGGAGCCGGACCGCATCGACGTCGCCACGTTCTCCGAAGCCGTCATCCAATACGACCGCGTGGCTAAAAAATACAGGAAGTCCGGACTCGCCGACACCGCCCTCTTCCGCATCGCCGAATGCTACTACAACATGGGCGATTACCCCAACGCCCTTCTCTACTTCAAGGAGCTCCAGAAGGACCACCCGCAAAGCTACCTCGTCGGCGAAAGCATCCTCGGCGCGGCCCAGTGCTACATCCCCGGCGGGGATTTCGGCTCGGCGGAGCTGGAGATCAAAAGGCTCCTCACCGCCTACCCGTCCTACCAGAACACGCCGTCCATCCAGTTCATCCTCGGCATCATCCGCTACCAGGAAGGCAGATACGAAGAGGCTGTCAAGCACCTCGAGTCCATCCAGACGCCTGAATCCATATTTTATTCCGGACAGGCCCTCGTGAAAATGGGCAAGGCCCTTTCCGCCACCGGGAAATTCAAAAAAGTCATCGCCGAATTCAAGGACAGCCGTTTCGCCGAGCAGGCCGCCTACCTGATGGGCGATTCGTTCTTCCTTTCCCAGAACTACCAGGCCGCCATCGCCGAATTCAAGCAGTTCATCAAGGCGTACCCCCGCAGCCCCCTCAAGGAAGTGGCCCTCTACCGCATAGGGGCCTGCTCGTTCTTAAGCAAGGATTACCCCGGCGCCCGCCAGAACTTCAACTTGTTCATCAACGCCTATCCGTCCGGAGAATACGTGACTCTCGCGCGCTACTTCATCGCCGAATCCTACCGCCTGGCCGGGCAGCTCAAGGAAGCCGCGTTCGCCTACGGCCAGCTGATCAGCGCCATGCCGAACGCCCCCATCACGGCCAACGCCCGGTTCAAACTGGCCTGGGTCACCTACCTCCAGGAGAACTACGCGTCCGCCGCGGACCTCTTCCAGAAATTCGTCGACTGGCATCCCTTCCACACCTGGCTGCCCCAGGCCTACCTCCTGATGGGGAACTGCTACGCTTTCACCGGACGGGTGGAGCAGGCCGCTTACGACTACCAGCAGGCCTTCGACCGGGCCCCCAAGACCGAGCTCGCCGAGGCCGCCATGGCGCTCCTGAACCGCACCCGCTACGAACAGGGCAGCTACGGCCAGCTGACCTCGGGGTACACCTATATCCTGAAATCCCTGCCGCCCATCGAGTCGAAATGGCGGGCCTACAGCCAGCTCTATCTCGCCGATTCCTACTACCGCCAGAACCTTTACAAGGAGGCGATCGGCGTGTTCCAGACCGTGGTCTCCCTTTACCCCAACCACCCGGCGGCCATCCAGGCGCTCGACGGACTTTCCTGGTGCTATTTCCAGCTCGGGGACTTCGACCAGGCCCAGAAGGAACGGGAGAGGATCTCCGGTGTCCGTCTCCCCGCCGGAGTCCATGTCGCCATGCCGCTGTCCAGCACCTACGAGCTCGCCAACGCGCTTTTCAACCAGAAGAAATATGCCGAAGCCCTCAAGCAATACGAGAAAGCCATCCAGGAATCCCCCTCGTCCGAGGACGTCCCCGACGCCATCTATCGCATCGGCCTCTGCTCCTACCGCCAGGAATTCTACAGCCAGGCCATCACGACCTGGCAGGAGCTCG
>MGUT01000008.1:28332-35169 GCA_001800095.1 Elusimicrobia bacterium RIFCSPLOWO2_01_FULL_64_13
TCCGGACCATAAGGACATCGTGCTGGCGACGCTGCGCATCGGCCAGTCCTACTACAACGCCGGCGACGACAAGAACGCGATCTCCGAGCTGGAGGCTTTCTTGAGAAAATATCCCAAGGACGCGAAATCCCCGGAGACGCTGGACCTCCTCGAAGGCTCCATCAACCGCCAGGAAGCGGCCAATCCCGCCTTGAGACCGGCGGGCACGGCCGTCCTGCGCGGACTCATCTCGGCCTTCCCCAACTCCCCCCTGGCCTCGGAATGCCAGTTCAGGATCGCCCGGAGATTCTTCAGCTGGAAGGACTACGACGGCGCCGCCGCGGAATTCGAGAAGGTGATCGTCACCTATCCCGATTCTTCCCACATGTCCGAATCCCAGTTCTACGCCGCGGAGTGCTATTACAATCTGAAAAAATACGACAAGGCCATCCCGGCCTTCCGCCGTTTCGTCGCCAATTTCTCGGATTCCGAATTCTCCGCGGCCGCGTGGTTCCATCTGGGAACGTCCCACTTCAATACGTCCGATTTCGAAGCGGCGATCGAGGCCTATTCCTCCTTGATCCGGCTCTATCCCGACTCCGAATTCACCAGCGCCGCGTACAACAACCTGGCCCTGGCGCAGAAGAAGATGCAGAAACTCACCGAGGCGGCGGACACCTACTCCAAGCTGGCCCTCAATTTTCCCGACGATCCCTACGCCGTGGAAGCCCTTTTGGAGTCGGCCAAGCTGAAAAAAGAGCTCGAACGCTACGGCGAGGCCATCCTCGTTTTCCGCGATTTGGAGAACCGCTTCCCCCCGGGGGACGACCGCAAGCTCGAGGTCCTGGCGTCCATCGGCGAATGCTACCTGGCGTCGAACGATCCCGAAGAGGCCGTCCGCACGTTCCGCGCCCTGGCGGACGCGGCCGGGTCCAACGTCAACTGGAAGCTGGAAGCCTTCCGGCAGATGGGGGAGATCTACGAAAAGCAGGCCAAATGGAGCGAGGCGGTCTCCGTCTACATGGAAGGTGGACGGACGGGCGGCAACCCCCAGGTGTCCAAAAGCTTCCGGGACCGCGCCCAGTACTTGAAGGACGCTTACCTTAGCGGTTCCGACCTGAAAACGACGGGGCAGGGGCAATAGAATAGGAGGCTGACTCGATTGGGCGATATCAATTGGATTGAACTTTTCTTCAGCAGTTTCACTCTTTGGGTCCTTCTGGGATGCTCCGTCTTGAGCGTGACCGTGACCATCGAGCGATGGTGGTTCTTCCGCAAGATCCGGTTCAATCCGCGCCAATTCCTGGAGATGCTGGGGAAGATCCACGCCCTCGTCAGCCAGAACAAGGCCGAGGACGCCCTGGTGGCCACGCAGAGCATGGTCGGACCGATCGCGGACATCGTGCGCACCGCCCTCACCAACCGCAACCGCAGCAAGGTCGAGCTGGACGAGCTCCTGACCGCCGCGCGCATGGAGCAGCGGCTGGTGCTCGAGAAGTACCTGGGCATCCTGGGCACCCTGGGGAATACGGCGCCCTTCATCGGGCTCTTCGGGACGGTGGTGGGCATCATCCGGGCCTTCCATGACCTGGCCGTGTCCGGTTCCGGCGGACCGGCCGTGGTGGCCGCGGGCATCTCCGAGGCCCTGGTGGCCACGGCCGCGGGGCTCCTGGTGGCCATCCCCAGCGTCGTCGTCTTCAACTACTTCATGAAAAAAGTCAAGGTGATGGCCACGAACATGGAGGTCTCCTCCATCCGCCTTCTCGTGATCCTTCACGGCCGGCGCGAGGGCTGACCGGAGGGACTCGCCGCATGGCCGAATACATCGGGCCGGAGCGCCGCCGCGCCTACCGCGACGAGGCCGAGGAATCCAAGCTCACCCTCCAATCGCGCTCGACCGAGCGGGTCCATTCCACCGAAGGCGTCTTCGAGCAGGACGCCATCACCGAGATCAACGTCACCCCGCTCGTGGATGTGGCGCTCGTGCTCGTCATCATCTTCATGGCCGTCTCGCCCTTCATGCTCCAGGCGGGCCTCACCGTCACCGAGTCCAAGGCCGGGGCCGCGAAAGGCAAGGCCTCCCTCAAGGAGAACATCCAGATCAGCCTGACGGAGGAGAACATCCTCCTGGTGAACGGGGAGGAAGTGCGGATAGAGGACCTCGGCGGCCGGATCAAGGAGCTCCTCCCGAAAGCCAAGGACGGCCTCGTGACCCTTCAGGCGGAAAAAACGAATCTGGTGGGGCAAGTGGTGGAGATCCTCGACATCTCCAAGCAATCGGGAGCTAAAAAGGTGGCCATCCTGAACAAGCACGGTTCCGAAGAGGAAACCCCCCCGGAGGGCAAGGCGCCATGAAACGGGCTTGCCGTTTCTGGGCGGCGGTCGCGGGGTGCGCGGCCTTGTGCGGGGGGCCATGGGCGCTGGGCGCCTCTCCGGGAAACCGGGCCGTGGTCCGGACTTCGGACGGGAGCTTTTTACGGGGGACGATCCTCAACCGCGAAGACGGCCTCCTCTCCCTTCGGACCGGCGACGCGGAGACCCTGCTGGTCCCTCTGGAAGAAGTGGTCTCCATCAACGGGGAGGTCCCGGAACGGTATTTCCGGCGGTTCGTCCCCGTCATTCCCGCTGAAAAATTCGAGACCGTGACCGTTCCGGTCCGGCCGGACCTCGAGCTCCGGTTCAGGTTCCCGTCCGATTGGGCCCGCCAGTCCCAGGCCGGCGGAATGCTTTTCACTCCTCCGGATTCGGATCCCCTCTGGGACGGAACGCGCGCGAGCTTGAGGGTGGAGTCCCCGATCCAGGCCGGCACCCCGGCCAGCCTGGAGGCCGCCGCGGACCAACTGGCCGCCTCCGGAGCGGCCCTCTCCAGCCGGACCAGGGAAGTGGTCGGTTCGACCTCGGCCCTCGTTACGGCCGCAATGGACCGGAACGGCCATTACAGCCGCGCCTTCACCCAGATCCTGGGTGGGGCCGGCGCCACGGTCTTCCTCCAGTTCACCATCAGCCATCCGTCGGAGGAGCGCCTCCACCGCCCCATCGCCTCCGTCCTCATTAAAACCGTCACGCGTTCCTTCGTTCTCCGGGAACCCTTGACGACGGAGCTGGGGAACTAGCCCGATGGGCATGCAGTCCGGTCCCCAGGATGACATCGTCACGGGCATCAACGTCACGCCGCTGGTGGATGTGGGCCTGGTCCTCGTCATCATCTTCATGGTCACGGCCCCGCTGTTCGAGCAGCCGGCCCTGCAGGTGAACCTCCCGCAGGCCAACACCCAGGAAGGGGAGGAGCAGGAGAACGTGACCATCACCCTCACGAGGGAAGGGCAACTCGCCATCAACGAGGCGGAGGTGACGCTGGAGACGATGGAGTCCGTGCTGCGTTCCAAGCTCGCCAAGACCGCGGACAAACACGTGATCCTGCGGGCGGACAAGGAGTCCCTGCACGGGGACCTCCTTTCCGCCATGAGGATCGCCAAGGAGGTGGGGGCCAAATCCATGGCCATCGCCACCGAGCCGCGCGCCCATGGGCCGGGGCAGGTCCCCAAGGGATGAAGCCCGCGATGGGAGGCCCGGACTGGCAGATCCTGTGGGGGACCCCGCAGGGCCTGTTCACGGTGGAGCGCAAATATCTGGAGATCGCCTTCTTCTTCGCCCTCCTCATGCACGCGGCCCCCTTCGGTCTGATCTGGCGCAAGCACGCCGTCGATAAGACGGAGCGGGTGGTCACCCTGCAGAACGTGGACCTGATGGAGCCCGAAAGCGAACTGCCGCCTCCGCCTCCGGTCGAGGAGTTCCGCAAACCCAAAAGCGCCCTGGAATTCTTAAAGATGGCCCTGCCGGTCTTCACCAAACCCAAGCCCATACCGCAGATCCGCGAGATCGCGGCCGTCCCGCAGATCCGCCAGCCCAAGATCGCCGAACCGGAAAAGCTGGTGGAAAAGAAAATGGATCTCCGCGCCGCCCCCGAGATCAAGCTGAACGCGCCCCGGATCGAGACCGCTCCGTCCATCGCCCTGCGCAAGCAGGCCCCCATCAAGCTGGAGGAGGTGGGCTCCCGGGCCGTGGCCGTGCCGGTCCAGCCGCCTTCCATCCAGCTCGACCGGCCGGGCCTCTCGGGCAAGATGGCGGAGATTTCTCCCGTGCGCCTGCCTCCGCCCGTGGCGGCTCCGCCCCCCTCCACGGAAAAGCTGCCGCTGGGCTACGCCCCGCGCGGAGGGTTCCGGCTCGACCAGCCGCGGGAAGTGGCCCGGGCCGCGCCCAAACCGGTGGTGGAATCCCCCATCGCCGCGCCCAAACCTTCTTCCAAGGGCGCGGACCTGAACATCTCCAGGGAAAAGGTCAAGATCACGGGACCCTTGTCCCAGAGGAAGGTGGTGAAGTCGTCCGTGCCGAATTATCCCGGCTGGGCCCGCGCCCGGAACATCGAAGCCGACGTCGCCATCCGCTTCACGGTCTCGCCGGGCGGGAGCGTCCTCGACGACATGGTCGTGCAGAGGACCTCGGGGCATCCCGAACTGGACAAGCTGGCCCTGGAAGCCCTGCGCAAATGGCAATTCACTCCCCTCAAGGACGGCCGGCAGGTCCAGTGGGGCGTCATCACATTCCGATACACATTGGAGTAACCATGAACTTGAGCCCGTCACGCGCGAATTCGTTCAAAATCCGGAGGACTCCCCGGAACCTTCTGGCGGTCCTGTGGTCCCTGGCCTGGGGGATATCCTGCGGGGGATGGGCCCACGCGGAGGAAGCCGCTCCCTCGGGCGTCCTGCCCGAGGTCATCATCAAGGGCGGAGATAAACGGGGAGTCCGCAGCGAGAAGCCGCCTCTGAAAATCGAGATGGACCCGAACGAACCCGTGCTCCCGGCCATGGAAGTGGAGCGGGAACCCCTGGAACGGCAGCCGGAATCCTTGCGAAGCCCCCGCGCGGGTTTCGCCGAATCCCTCCATAACCAGAACGCCGTGCTCCCGGCCCGGACGCGCCTGGCCAAGGATCCCGTGAAGGTCTTCTACCCCTTGCGCGAGATCCTGGCCGTGTCGCCTTCGCTTTTTCAGGAGATCGGGACCGGCTGGGAGATGGTGATCACGGACTCGGACGGAAAACGTTTCCGCCGTTTCGACGGACGGGGACTGCCTCCCGGAAGCCTGCCCTGGAACGGCCGGAGCGACTCCGGCCATATCGCCGAGGTGGGCAAGACCTATTCTTTCGTGATCAGCTACAAGGACACCCGGGGGCAGTCGCGGAATTTCGTGGGAGAGCCGTTCCGTTTCGACGGCGTCATCCACCAGGAATCGCGCGGCCTGGTGATCAGCCTGGCCAGCCAGGCGGTCTTTGAGAGGGACAAGGGATTCGGAGAGCAGGAGGCGGTCAGCGATTCAGGGACGGACCTTCTGCAGGAGACGGCGGATTGGATCCGGCGGAACTATTTCACGCTGCCCATCAAGGTGGACGGCTACGCCAAGAACTCCCAGCAGGCCGAGACCCGCGCCGCCACGGTCGCGCGGGCCATGGAGAAGATCCTCCTCCTCCCCCGCCCCGATATCGCTTCCAGCGGCGCCATGTCGGGGCTGCAGGAAGAGCGGATCGAAGTCACCATCATCAACCGTTAGGCGGCGTTCTTTTTCGTGTACCAATACTGGCTGGCGATGGAGAGCACGCTGTTGGTCAGCCAGTAGAGCACGAGCCCGCTGGGGAACTTCAGGAACATGAACGTGAACACCACGGGCATGAACATCATGATCTTGGCCTGATTGGGATCCCCCACCGCGCCCGAGATCTTCTGCTGCAGGAACATCCCTCCCCCCATCACCACAGGCAGCACGTAATAAGGATCGTGCCGGGAAAGGTCATGGATCCACAAGATCCAGGGCGATCCGTGCAGTTCGTAGGAATTGCGCAGCATCGTGAAAAAAGCCCAGAAGATCGGGATCTGCAGGATCATCGGCAGGCAGCCCCCGAAGGGATTGGTCCCCGCCTGGCGGTAGAGATCCATCATCTCCTGGTTCATCCTCTTGGAATCGTCCTTGTGGCGTTTCTGCAGATCCTGGATCTTCGGCTGGAGTTTCTTCATGGCCGCCGTCGCTTTGTAGCTTTTCAAGCTCAACGGCAGGACCAGGACCTGCATGCCGCAGGTGAGAAGGATGATGGCCCAGCCGTAGTTGCCGGTCACGTGGTTCAGGCGGTTGAGGGCCTTGAGGGCCCACTTGCCCAGGAACCCGAAAAAGCCGAAGTCCACCGCGTGCTCGAGTCCCAACCCCCTGGATTTGAGCCGGGCGTATCCCTTCGGTCCCACGTAGAAATCCATTTCGAACCGGCGCGTCTCGCCCGGCTCCATGTCGATGGGCTCCGTCTCCAGCCGGATCTCCCCGGGATGGGTCTTGGATTTTTCCGCGGAAAGGAATCCGAAGGTCCCCGGGCGCGGCAGCATGGCGAAAAGATAATAACGGTTGTCCATGCCCGCCCAGCGGTACTCCATGGGATGACGGCCCGTCTTGAATTTGACGACTTCCCCTTTCGGCGAAGGGTAGGCGAGGACCCGGGTTACGCTGTCGTTTTCCTTCTGCTCGCTCTGGACCGTGCCCAGACCTCCGGTCCATCCCACGGAGAAGCCGTCGAGCCGCGCGCGCGACCGGGACGGATTGGACAACCGGACCTCCAGGGCCGAGACGCCGGAAGTCCGCAGGAAGAACGTCTTATCGACCCGGACGCCGGAATCGAGCGTCCCGGTCCATTGGCTGGAGAGGCCGCCCCCGGGGGACCGCTCCGTGCGCGCTTCCTTGAAATTGACCTCGGGGAACGTGGCCAGGGGCGGGAACCCTCCGGGAGAGTTCACCAGATCCACGTCTTCCCCGCCCTCCCG
>MGUT01000008.1:35186-47363 GCA_001800095.1 Elusimicrobia bacterium RIFCSPLOWO2_01_FULL_64_13
CCGTCTCCGGTTCTTTCCGGCCGACCCGCGCCGGTCCCTGGATGTCGGACGGCGCGAGCGCCGGCGGGGCCCTCCTGGACTCTCCGGCCGGCGGCTTCATCGCCGGAACGGGGCCCGTGGACGGAAAGAACTTGTACCAGAGCATGAGGACGGCGGCCGACAGCGCGACCGCCCAGATTACGTTCTTTTCCATGGGGTTTCCACCTCCTCCTCCGGAACGGAGGAAGCAAACGGATGGCAGCGGGCCAGCCTCCGGATCCCAAGCCAGATCCCCGTCGCCGCCCCGTGTTTCCTTATGGAAAGAACGGCGTATTCCGAACAGCTGGGGGAGAACCGGCAATGACCCCGGATCCCCAGCCCCTGGCGCAGGAGGGGGAACGCGGCCTGATACAGGCGGATGGCGAAGATGACGCTATTGGAGATCGCGCGCATCACGGCCTTCCCATAGACCGGCCTCCCGGCAGGCGGCGCGGAAAGCGTTCCGCAAGTCCGCCAGGGCGGTCCGGCCTCTCCGCGGCGACGGCCGGACCCGGACGACCAGGTCGGTCCCGGAACGAAGATTGAATTTTTCATGACGAAATATCTCCCTCAAGAGCCTTCTCACCCGATTGCGCCCGACCGCCTCGTCCAGTTCCCGAGGGACCCGGATCGCCAGACGGCGCGGCCCGGGGTGGGGGCCGGTCCTCGCGAGCCAGGCCACGCTCAAGGGACCGTTCACTCCGCGGGCCCCATCGTTGAGGACGCGCGCGATCTCCTTGTCTCTAGTGATCCTCTCGAGCCGGCTGAACCGGTAGGGGTGGGCGGTGGAATTCAGGGGATGAGTTTCTTGCGGCCCTTTCTGCGGCGGGCATTGATGACTCTTCTCCCTCCGGGCGTCCGCATCCTGGCTCTGAAACCGTGGACCATTTTCCTTCTCCTGCGATGCGGCTGAAACGTTCGTTTGGGCATGAAGGGTCTCCTTATGACTCGGGTTCGACATACAAATTATCAAAAGCCGGAGCCCCTGTCAAGAACGTCCCTCTTTCAGTCGGTCCCCGCCATCCGGGGGGATCCGGCAAAATAGTTCCTGGAGGTATTGACAAGGGTTTTAGCAAGTGCTATGATGCACGATTAGTGACGAGAAACCGGCTGGAAATCCGGGCCGGTCCCTCCTCCTCTGAATGTAGAGTATGGCACTCAATGATAGTAAACAGCAATAGATAACGTTATGAACATTTCCCACATGAATTATCCACAGGTGCGCATAACTTGTTGATAACTAAATTGAGGTGATTAATGAGCCAGAATATTGATGCCTCCACCCTGAATCTGGACGGTCCGACACCGGCTTCAGAAACAAATGCCCCCTCCGCATCGGACCTCTGGGACAAGCTCTGTCTCATCCTGAAATCCGAGATGGACCTCGAGACCTTCGATCTCTGGCTCAAACCGGTCAAACCCGTCTCCTGCGAGAACCGGCGCTACGCGATCGAAGTCCCCAATCGGTTCTTCAGCGAATGGATCGGGGAACATTCCCGCCAGAAGATCGAGTCGCTCCTTCGGGACATCCTCGGCAGGGAAATGAATCTGGAGATCGACATCAGCCAGGACGCGCCCGCCGCCGCTCCCGAACCCCAGCTGGAATTGGCCTACGCCGCCCACGTGTCGGGCTCCGAGGGCATTTCCATCGAAGCCCAATTCAATCCCAAGTATACTTTCGAGACCTTCATCCAGGGGCAGGCCAACCGTTTCGCCAAGGCCGCCGCGGAAGGAGTCTCCAAGGAGCCGGGCGTCCGGTTCAACCCTCTCTTCCTATATGGGGGAGTGGGATTGGGCAAGACGCACCTCATGCACGCCATCGGCCACGCCATCCTCCACCATTACCCGCGCTCGCGCGTCCTCTACATCACCTCGGAAAAATTCATCAACGAATTCATCGATTCGATCCGGTTCGAGCGTCCGGCGGACTTCCGCAACAAGTACCGCAACCTGGACTGCCTGCTCATCGACGACATCCAGTTCCTCATGGGCAAAGGCCGCTCGGAAGAGGAGTTCTTCTACACCTTCAACACTCTTTTCGACTCGCGCAAGCAGATCGTCATTTCCTCGGACCGGGCCCCAAAGGAGATGGGGACCCTGCAGGACCGCCTCATCTCCCGCTTCGAATGGGGCGTCGTGGCGGACATCCAGCCGCCCGATCTGGAGACGCGCATCGCCATCCTAAGGAAGAAGGCCGAGCTGGAATGCATCCATGTTCCGGACGACGTGATCCTGTTCGTGGCCAGCCAGGTCAAGTCCAACATCCGCGAGCTGGAGGGCTCCCTCATCCGCATCGTCGCCTTCTCCTCCCTGACCGGGACCCCGTTAAGCGTGGACGCGGCCCGCGCCACCTTGAAGGACATCATCCGGCACGAGGACCTCGAGCGCCCGGTCACCATCGAAGTCATCCAGGAAGTCGTTTCGCGCCACTTCAACCTCCAGGTCAAGGAGATCAAGTCCAAGCGGCGCACGGACGCCATCGCCTGGCCGAGGCAGATCGCCATGTACCTGGCCCGCACCCTGACCGAACTTTCCACCACGGAGATCGGCCAGACTTTCGGAGGCAAGGACCACACCACCGTCCTCCACGCCTGCGAGAAGGTCAAGGTCAAGCTGGCTGAAAGCCCGTTCATCTCCACCTTGGTGAACAAGATCATCCAGGAAATCCGGAACGAGACCGACTCGGACGGCCGCCGGACTTGAGGATGAGCGGCCTCCGGGCGATCGGGATTCTCCTGTGGGCATCCGCGGGGTTTCGGGGGATTGGACCGGGACAAGTCCGTGCCTTGGGGATTTTCGGGATAACCCGCAAGGTTTAAGCACATGAAGTTCCACATGAAGGTTCCCGCTAAAAAACCGGTCTGTGCGCGTTCGCGGACCACGGCCCGGGCTTATCCTGAAATTCACAACGCCAGGGAAGTCGACGACTTTTATATATAAAGTTAATATTAGGAGGGCCCCATGAAACTTCTCTTTTCCAAGCCGGACCTCTGGAACGCCATTCAGATGGTCCAATCCTCCGTTCCCACGCGGAGCACTTTGCCTATCCTGTCCAACATCCTGCTTCAGGTTGAAAAAAGCGGCAAGTCGGTCCCGCGGGTGCGCCTGGAGGCCACGGACCTGGAGGTCGGCATCCGGGTGACCGTCAAGGCGGAGATCCACCGGGAGGGAAGGGTCACGATCCCGGCGAAGAAATTCGGGGAGATCGTGCGCGAGATGCCCGACGGCCAGGAGATCGAGATCTCGTCCGCGGACGGGAAGAAAGTTGATTTGAAATGCGGAAAGATCCGCGCGAGCCTCGCGTCCCTCTCCCCGGAGGATTTTCCGGTCATTCCCGAGTTCCCCCAGCAGAAATCCTTTGAGCTCAACCGGAACATTTTCCGGGACATGATCAAAAAGACCTCGTTCGCCGTTTCCACGGATGAGACCCGTTACGTCCTGAACGGCATCTTTTTCGGGGCCGGCTCCGGAGAACTCAAGATGGTGGCCACGGACGGGCGCCGCCTGGCCTTCGTCTCCCGCGAAAGCGGCGAGAAGGCCGCCAACGCCAGCGTCATCATCCCGACCAAGGCCATCACCGAGCTCCAGAGGCTCCTGCAGATCTCGGCCGACGGGGAGCAGAGCACCATCCGGATCGCGCCTTTCGATAATCAGGTCTCGTTCAAATGGGCGAGCGAAACGGAGGAGATCGTCCTGGTCAGCCGGGTGATCGACGGGACCTTTCCGAACTACGAGCAGGTGATCCCCAAAAGCACGGAGATCACCCTGAACCTGCGCACTCCCGAGATCCTTTCCGCCGTGCGCCGCGCCGCCCTTTTCGCTCAGGACCGCGGGGGCTCCGTGCGCTTCTCCTTGAGCAAAGGCCTGCTCAAGATCTCGGCCAACTCCCAGGGCATCGGCGAAGAGGAGGAAGACCTTGAGGTGGGCTACCAGGGGCCCGATTTTGAGACGGCCTTCAACCCCGCCTTCCTGCTCGACTGTCTCAAGAACAGCGACTCCGCCGAGGTGCGCTTCGAGTTCTCCAGCCCCCTGAATCCCGGGCTCATCCGGCCGTCCGACAACGCCCGCTATCTCTGCGTCGTCATGCCCATGCGTCTGCAGTGATCCGATGAGCGCCCTCTCCCTCAAAGAAGCCGTTTCCGTCGCCGTCAGGAGGATCGGGGTCACTCCGGACAATTTTTCCGTGCTTTCGCTCGCGGAGCGGGAGATCCAGTCGGTGAATCCGTCGGCCCGGCTCGTCGGCTACCGCAACGGGGTCATTTACGTCGAGGTCGAATCCTCGGCCGAGCTTTACGAGATCGGCATCCACAAGAGCGGCATCCTCCGGCGCCTGCGGCGTCTTCTCGCGGACTGCCGGATCGAATCCTGCCCGGAGCTCCGCTTTTTTCTGAAGGGGAGCGCCCGCCCCGGCGCCAGGAAGCGCGGTCCGGCGCAAAACTGACCGGAAAGGACCCGAAGAACATGCCAGACATCAAAGAAGACGAGAAGAAGAGCGCCCGCCAAGGGCGGAACGGATCCTCGGGATCGGGCGACTACGACGCCTCCAAGATCCAGGTCCTGGAAGGGCTGGAACCCGTCCGGAAACGCCCGGCCATGTACATCGGCAGCACCGGGCCCCAGGGGCTCCACCACCTGGTCTACGAGGTGGTGGACAACTCCATCGACGAGGTCCTGGCCGGACATTGCAAGAACATCGACGTCATCATCCATGCCGACGATTCCGTCACCGTCCTGGACGACGGCCGGGGCATCCCGGTGGACCCCATGCGCGATGTCCGCGACCCCAAGTTCCGCAACAAGCCCGCCCTGGAGGTGGTGATGACCACCCTGCACGCCGGCGGGAAGTTCGACCACGCGGCCTACAAGGTCTCCGGCGGCCTGCACGGCGTGGGGATCTCGGTGGTGAACGCGCTCTCCGAGGACATGAGCGTCGAGGTCTATCGGGACGGCAAGGTCTATAAGCAGGAGTACGCCCTGGGGAAATGCAAGTATCCCGTGAAGACGCTGGGCAAGACGGATGAGCGCGGCACGCGCGTGACGTTCAAGCCCGATATCGAGACCTTCGGCGGGGCGAAATTCTCCTTCGACACCCTCTCCAACCGGCTGCGCGAGCTCGCCTTCCTCAACGCCGGCACCCGCATCACCATCGTGGATGAGCGCGACGACAAGCAGCACGCCTTCAATTACGAAGGCGGGATCGTTCAATTCGTGAAGTTCCTGAACGCCAACCGCACCGCCCTGCACGCCGACCCCATTTATTTTTCCAAGGAGAAGGACGGAGTCACCGCCGAGGTCGCCATGCAGTACAACGACGGCTACAACGAGCAGGTCTTCACCTTCGTCAACAATATCAACACCATCGAAGGCGGCTCCCACCTGGCCGGGTTCCGCTCGGCCCTCACCCGCGTGGTGAACCGCTACATCGCCAACAACGACGCCCTGAAAAAACGCGACGTGCGCCTGATCGGCGACGACGTCCGCGAGGGGTTGACGGCCGTGGTCTCGGTCAAGGTGCCCAACCCGCAGTTCGAGGGACAGACCAAGACCAAGCTCGGCAATTCCGACGTGGAGGGGATCGTCGAATCGATCGTGGGGGACAGCCTGGGGACATTCCTCGAAGAGAACCCGAACACGGCCCAGCGGGTCCTGGACAAGGCCTTGAACGCCGCCGAGGCCCGGGAGGCCGCCCGCAAGGCCCGGGAGCTCACCCGCCGCAAGGGCGCGCTCGATTCCGCTTCGCTCCCCGGCAAGCTCGCCGACTGCCAGGAGAGGGATCCGGCCCGGTCCGAGCTCTACATCGTCGAGGGCGATTCCGCCGGCGGGAGCGCCAAGCAGGGCCGCAACCGCAAGTTCCAGGCCATCCTCCCCCTGAAAGGGAAGATCCTGAACGTGGAAAAATCCCGGTTCACCAAGATGCTCGCCAACGAGGAGATCCGCACCATGATCACCGCAATCGGCTGCGGGGTGGGCAGGGAGATCGACCTGAACGCCGAGAAGTCCGATTCCAACGACGGCGGCCTGGACTATGCCAAGCTGCGGTATCACAAGATCATCCTCATGAGCGACGCCGACGTGGACGGAAGCCATATCCGCACGCTCCTCCTGACCTTTTTCTACCGGCAGATGCTTCCCCTCTTGGAGAAAGGCCACATCTACATCGCGCAACCCCCCCTCTTCAAGATCAAGATGGGCAAGAAGGAGATGTACCTCGATAACGAGGACGAGCTGGACGCGTTCCTGCTCGAGCAGGGGCTGGAGGGTGCGGCGATCAACCGGGTGACCAAGGGCAAACCCGTGCAGAAAGTCGATTCCGCGCAATTGAAGAACATCGTGCGCTGGTTCACGGAACTGGAATCTCTGCGCAAGAAGCTGGCCAAGAAGGGATTGTCCTGGGAGGATCTCGCCGGATTCAGGAAATCGGGGAAGATGCCCATCTACCGGCTGGACCGCGAGGGGGAACAGCCCCTGTACGTTTTCACCGAGAAGGAATGGAAGGTGGTCAAGGCCGCCTACCTCAAGGAAAGGCAGGCCCGCATCCACGCCGAAAAGCAGGCCTCCGGGGAGGAACTCTTGGACGTGGCGGACGAGGAGCTAGGCCCCGAGGTCAAGGAGCTTTGGGAGATCCCCAAGATCGAGGAGCTCCTTAAGAAGCTGGAAGGGGCCGGACTGGACCTGACCGACGGCGGGGACAAAAAATCCGCCTACCAGGTCGTTTCCGGCGACCGCGAGAAGGACGCGGCCGACTTCGACGGCCTGCTCGAGGTCATCAAGGAACTCGGCCGGTCCGAGGCCACCATCCAGCGCTACAAGGGTCTGGGCGAGATGAACCCCGAGCAGCTCTGGGAGACGACCATGGACCCGTCCCGGAGGAAACTTCTCCAAGTAAAGCTCGAGGACGCCGTCGAGGCCGAGCGGATATTCACGACCCTCATGGGCGACAAGGTGGAACCGCGGAAGCTCTTCATCGAGCAGCACGCCCTGGAAGTCCGCAACCTGGACATCTGACCTCCCGGACATGACCGAGACCCAGCCGGCCAAAAGACAATTCGTCAGCTTCCGGTTCCTCCGGGTCCGCCCGGAGTGGTGGCGGCTGGACCAGCCGTCCCGGGCCAGGGCCAAGGAGGAGCTGGCCCGCCTGCTGGAGGCCGCCCGCTCGAAGATGATCCTGCTGTCCTATTCCACGGCCGGGATCCGCCCCGAGTGCGACCTCATGTTCTGGGGCGTGAGCTTCCGCCTGGAGGATTTCGAAGAGCTCGGCCGGGACATCCACAGAACGGGGTTCGGACAATATCTTTCGCCCGTCTATTCGTACCTGTCCATGACGCGGCGCTCGCTCTATATCGACAAGATCTCTCCCGAGCACGGGGAATCGCGGACGCGGATCCTCCCCGGCAAGCACAAATATCTTTTCGTCTATCCCTTCGTGAAGACGCGGGAATGGTACCGCCTCGGCCTCCCGGAGCGGCAGGCCATGATGGACGAGCACATCCGCACCGGCAATAAGTACCCTTCCGTCAAACTCAACACCACCTACTCCTACGGGCTCGACGACCAGGAGTTCGTCGTCGCTTTCGAGACCGATGAGCCGGCGGACTTCCTCGACCTGGTCATGGAGCTTCGTGAAAGCCAGGCGTCCCGATTCACCCTGCGGGACACGCCGACCTTTACCTGCGTCCTGAAGACCTTCTCCGAGCTCTTGTCGGGTTATTGATGCCGGAAGGGTCCGGGCCGATGCCCCTGATCCATTTCATCCCCAAACATTGCCGGCAATGCGGAGCGCCTCTGGAGCTCCGCCGGCCTGAATTCGAGGACCGCGACCGGCTGGTCTGTCCCGCCTGCGGTTTCATCGCCTACACGAACCCTCTCCTGGTGGCCGGAGCCGTCCCGGAGGACCGGGACGGCATCCTTCTCTTGCGCCGGGGCATCGAGCCGGCCAGGGGGAGCTGGACGTTCCCCGCCGGATTCGTGGAGCTGGGCGAGACCGTCGCCGAGGCGGCCGTCCGCGAGACCCGGGAGGAGATCGGCGTGACGATAAGGATCACGGGGCTTTTGGGGGTCTACTCCTACGCCGAGACCGGGGTGGTGACCGTGGTCTATCGCGCGAAAGTCGAGGGCGGAGTCCCCGCCGTCTCGCGCGAGGCGGAAGCCGTAGCGAAATTTTCAGCCGGGGACATCCCCTGGAAGGAAGTGGCGTTCCGCAGCACCCGGGACGCCTTGAAGGACTGGACCGCCCGTTCTTGAGGATCTGCTCTACGCTCTGCTATCTTTCCGGGCGGGGCAGGACCCTCATGCTGCACCGCGGCAAGCGTCCCGGAGACATCCACGCGGGCAAGTGGAACGGTCTCGGCGGCAAGCTCGAACCGGGAGAGACCCCGGAAGAATGCGTCGTCCGGGAAGTCCGGGAGGAATCGGGGCTCAAGATATCCCGTCCGCGTTTCCGGGGGGTCCTCACCTTCCCCGGTTTCGACGGAGAGAACGACTGGCTCGTCTTCGTCTATACCGCGCGCCGTTTTTCGGGGAAGCTCGGCCGGACCCCCGAAGGGCTCCTGCGCTGGATCCCCGACCGGGATGTCGCGTCCCTGCCGCTTTGGGAAGGGGACAGGATTTTTCTCCGCTGGCTGAAAGGCAAGCGCTTTTTTTCCGCGAAATTCACGTATAAAAAAGGCCGGCTCCGGGGCGCCCGGGTCCGCTTCTACCCGTAAGGCCCCCGGCGGGTTGAGTTCGGCCCCGGCAAGAGATAAAATGACTTTGGGTCCGAAAATGGCCATAAAATCCAAAGTGAGAAAAATAGGGATCCTGACCGGAGGCGGCGACGCTCCCGGATTGAATGCCGTGATCCGCGCCGCGGTGCACAGCGCCCACCAGCGCGGCTGGGAAGTGGTCGGCATCCGCGAAGGCTTCGAAGGGCTCCTCAAGCCCGGCCTAGCCCGCACCCTGCTGCGCGAGGACGTGGCCGGCATCCTCCGCACCGGAGGCACCATCCTGGGCACCACCAACCGCGGCAACCCCTTCGATTATCCCGCCGGCGCCAAGGGAAGACCCAACCGGGACCTGTCCGGCCTGGCCGTGAAGAATTTCCGGAAGATGGGTCTCGGGGCCCTCATCGCCATCGGAGGGGACGGATCGCTCTCCATCGCCCAGAAACTTTACCGCAAAGGCCTGCCGGTGGTGGGCGTGCCCAAGACCATCGACAACGACCTCTCCGAGACCGTGGTGACGTTCGGCTTCGACACCGCCGTTTCCACCGCCACCGACGCCCTCGACAAGCTCCACTCCACGGCGCAAAGCCATCAGCGGGTGATGGTGATCGAGGTCATGGGCCGCTACGCCGGCTGGATCGCCCTGCATTCGGGCATCGCCGGCAACGCCGACGTGATCCTCATCCCGGAGATCCCTTTCACCCTGGAGTCCGTCTGCGCCAAGATCAAGGAACGCTACCGCTACGGCCCCAAGTTCGCCATCGTGGTGGCGGCCGAGGGCGCGGCCCCGCGAGGGGAAGGACTCATCACCAAAGGGAAGAAGGAATCCGGGAGGGAGCACCCGCGCCTGGGAGGCGTGGCCGAATTCCTGTCCAGGGAGATCCAGTCCCGCACCGGCCGGGAAAGCCGCAGCCTCGTTCTGGGACACCTGCAGCGCGGAGGCGAACCCACCACCTTCGACCGGCTCCTGGCGACGCGCCTGGGGACGGCCGCGGTCGATCTGGTGGACCAGGGCAGATTCGGGCAGATGACGGCGCTCAAACCCCCGAATATCGTCGCGGTCCCCATCGCCAGGGCCATCGCGAAAATGAAGCGCGTCCATCCCGGCTCCGACGTCGTACGCTCCGCCCGGTCGCTCGGGATCTCTTTCGGGGACTAGGGGGACAACATGCTCGGGACCTATCATCTTTCCGTGCTTTACGACACCCTCAAGGACCTGCATTTCCTCTACGAAACGGACCGGATCTACGGCTACCTCCTGGAGAACATCATGAAGGCCCTGGACGCGGACGCGGCCTCGCTTTTCGTGGCGGACCCGGCGAAGGGATCGCTTTCCCTGCGCGCCTGCATCGGCCCCAAGAAGAGCACCCTGGAGATGATCGCCGAGGAGCTGCCGTTCCCTTACGGCAAGGGCGTGTGCGGCTGGGTCGCGCAATTCCACCAGCCGGTCATGATCGACAACGTCCAGACCGATCCGCGCTTCAATCCCCAGGTGGACACCCTCACCGGATACAAGACCAAGAGCATCCTGTGCGCGCCCATCGCCAACAAGGACGAGGTCCTGGGCGTGATCGAGGTGCTCAACAAGAAAAGCGCCGTCTTCAACAAGAACGACCTGGACCTGGTCACCTTCCTCGGGCGGCAGACGGCCATCGCCCTGGCGAACGCCCGGCTTTACGCGGATATCGAAAGGACGCGCAAATTCACCGACTGCGTCTTCGCCAACCTCACCAGCGGGTTCGCTTCCGTGGACGAGGCCGGAGTCCTCCGCCGCCTGAACCCGACCGGCGAGGCCCTTCTTGGCATCTTGAGCTCCGATTGCGTCGGCAAGCCGGCGGGCCAGGCGCTTAACGATTACCCGCCTCTTTCCCAGGCGCTCTCCGCAGCCCTGTCCACCCGGCAGGCCAGGGTCCGGGAAGAGGCCGACTGCCAAAGCCCGGCTGGAAGGAAATTCAGGCTCGGGTTCTCGGTCTTTCCCATCCTTGACGGGGACCTGGCGCTCGGGGCGGGGATCATATTTCAGGACCTTTCCGCGGCTGCAGGAGGCGGAACGGCCCCGTGAAGAGGGGTTTTTTCATCACCCTCGATGGGCCGGACGGCTGCGGCAAGACCACCCAGGCCGGAAAATTGGTCCGGGCTCTCTCAAGGATGGGCTGCCGCCCCCTCCATACCCGCGAACCGGGAGGCACCGTTTTTGCGGAGAGATTGCGCGACCTTCTCCTGGATTCCCGGCAGCGCATCGCGCCCATGACCGAACTCTTCCTTTATGAAGCCGGCCGCGCCCAGCACGTCCGGGACGTGCTCGCTCCCGCCCTCCGGCGCGGCAGGGTCGTGGTCTGCGAACGCTTCACGGACGCGACGACCGCCTATCAGGGCTACGGGCGGAAGCTGGACCTAGACATGGTCCGGGACATGAACGCCGCGGCTTCCCTCGGCATCGTTCCGGACCTGACCCTGGTTCTGGACCTGCCGGCGCGCACGGGACTGGCCCGGGCGAGAAGGCCGGGAAAGAACGACAGGATGGAGAATGAGACCATGGATTTCCACCGGCGCGTGCGGCAAGGGTATCTGGCCCTGGCCCGGGCTCACCCCGAAAGGATCCGGGTGATCCCGGCCCTGGGATCGCCCGGGGCAGTGCACCGCCGGGTCCTGGCGGCGGTGGCCGCCCGACTAGGGAAGGCCTGCGGCCGGCGCGCTCTCCGGACCGGATAGCCATGCTGGAAAACATGATAGGCCAGGCGCGCGCCGTGGGCAGGCTGGCGGCGGACCTCGAGACCGGACGGCGCGCCTCGAGCTATCTCTTCACCGGGCCGGCCGGGGTCGGAAAGCGGACCGCGGCCGTCGAATTCGCCAAGGCGCTCAACTGCCAGCGCGGCCGGAGGGAATCCCTGATCCCCGACCGCATGACCGCTCCCTATCCCTGCGGCCATTGCGCCTCCTGCCGCAAGATCGGCGAGGGGAACCATCCCGACGTCTTCATATTGGATTTCGATTCCCAGGCGCGCCTCCTGGAACTCGACCCGGACGAGGCGGAAAAACAGAAGGAGTACCGCATCGATTCCCTGCGCATCCTCTCCGGCCGGTCCTACGTGAGCCCCTTGGAGGCCGACAAAAAGGTGTTCATCGTGGACGGCGCGGAGCTCTTGAGCCCCGACGCCGCGAATTCTCTTTTGAAGACCCTGGAGGAGACTCCGCGGGGAACCTGCTGGATCCTCATCTCCGTGAGCCAGGAGCGGGTCTTTCCGACCGTCCGCTCCCGCTGCAGGAAAATACCGTTCGGGACCCTGGAGCCCGGAGAGATCGGCAGGATCCTCAAGAACGCCGGCAAGGAAGAGGCGTTCGCAAAGGACGCCCTGGACCGCGCCGCGCGGGCCTCCGGCGGTTCGGCCGCGCGCGCCCTGGCCTGGCTCGAGCCGGGCTCGGACGACCTACTCGCCATGGCCCGGCAAGCCCTGGGGGC
>MGUT01000008.1:47371-52562 GCA_001800095.1 Elusimicrobia bacterium RIFCSPLOWO2_01_FULL_64_13
CGCCGCGCCGAGGAATTCATCGCCGCCCTCGCCCACGCCGCCTGGGAAGAGATGGGGGCCGATCCCACGGGAGAAAGGGCCGGACGCCTGGACCGGGTGCTGGAATACGGCCAGCGACTCAAACGCAACGCCTCCCCGCAGATGACCCTGGACGCTCTCCTGGCCGGACTCCGATGAAACGCTTCTATATCACCACTCCCATCTATTACGTGAACGACCGGCCCCATATCGGCCACGCCTACACCACGGTCGCCGCGGACGTCCTGGCGCGCTGGAAACGGATGTCCGGGGTCCCCGTCTTCTTCCTGACCGGGACCGACGAGCACGGCTCCAAGATCGTCCAGGCCGCCCAGGCCAAGGGACTCTCCCCCCAGGAGTTCGTGGACGGGCTCGCCGGAGAGTTCCGCAAGCTCTGGGAAACGCTCGGCATCTCCTGCGACGACTTCATCCGCACCACCGAGGACCGGCACGTCCGCGTGGTGCAGTCGGCCTTCTCCGCCCTGCTCCGCAAGGGAGAGATCACGAAGGGTTTCTACGAGGATTGGTACTGCGTCGCCTGCGAGAGCTTCTGGCTCGAGAACGAGCTGGCCGGGAACGCCTGCCCGGACTGCGGGCGGAAAGTCGAGCGTCTCAAAGAGGAGAGCTATTTCTTCCGACTTTCCAAGTACGGCCAGCGCCTTCTCGACCTTTACGCGGGCGAGCGCGGCGGGAAAAACTTCCTCTCCGGGCGGCATTCGCTCGAAATGGAGAATTTCGTGCGCGCGGGACTCAAGGACATTTCCGTCTCCCGCCTGAACGAGAAATGGGGCGTGCCGGTGCCGGAGGACCCGCGCCATACCGTCTACGTCTGGGTGGACGCCCTCCTGAACTATATCACCGCGGCGGGTTTCGCGCCGGACCCCCGGACCGGCGCGGCCGGAATCGACGGGACCATCTGGCCGTGCGACGTGCATTTCGTGGGCAAGGAGATCTTCCGCTTCCACGCCATCACCTGGCCGGCCCTTCTCGACGCCCTCGGCCTCGAGCCCCCGCGGAAGGTGTTCTCGCACGGCTGGTGGACCGTGGAGGGCGAGAAGATGTCCAAATCCAAGGGCAATATCGTGGACCCGTTCGACATGGTGCGGGAATTCGGCGTGGACGGTTTCCGCTACTTCCTATTGCGGGAGATCCCTTTCGGCGCAGACGGGGACTTCTCCCGGAACGCGCTCGTCTCACGGTACAACTCGGATCTGGCCAACAACCTCGGCAATCTTTTTTCCCGGGTCCTGACCCTGATCGACAAGTTCTACGGCGGGATCCTGCGGGCCGGCCCCGAGGGCGCCTTCGCGTCCCCTCTGGCCGCGAAGTTCCCGGCGATCGAGGACGCGTTCGAGCGGATCGCCTTCCAGGAGGTCCTCGAGATCCTGCAGGGAGCGGTCGCCGAGGCCAACCGCTACCTGGACGAACGCGCCCCATGGAACGCCGCCAAGACGGACCCGGCGGGCGCGGAAAAGGTCCTGGCCGAATGCCTGCTGGTCCTGCGCTGGCTGGCCGCGGCTTTTTGGCCCTTCATGCCGGGCTCCTCCCAGACCATGTGGAAGAGGATGGGCGAGACGGGGGACCTCGCCCGCGCCGGGGCCCGGGTCCTGCGCGATCCCTTTTTCGAATTTTCTCCGGGGAAAAAAACGGAACGCGGGGCCATCCTGTTCCCCAGGATCCAGAAGTGAGCGGACCGGACGGACTCATCGACACGCATGCGCACCTCTGCGATCCCCGGTTCGATCCCGACCGGGAAGCGGTCCTCGCCCGCGCCGGGGCCGGGGTCCTGCGCGATCCCTTTTTCGAATTTTCTCCGGGGAAAAAAACGGAACGCGGGGCCATCCTGTTCCCCAGGATCCAGAAGTGAGCGGACCGGACGGACTCATCGACACGCATGCGCACCTCTGCGATCCCCGGTTCGATCCCGACCGGGAAGCGGTCCTCGCCCGCGCCGGGGCCGGAGGAATCGTCACGATCGTGGAGATCGCGGACCGCCCCGCGGGCTGGGAGGCCTCCCGCTCCCTCGCCCTCTCCGCCAACGGGAAGGAGACCGGACCGCGGATGCTCTGGTCCTGCGGGTTCCATCCCCACTACGCCCAGGAAGCCGCCGGGTTCGATTTCACCTCCATGGTCGGGGCCGCCCGCGACCCGGATTGCGTCGCCGTGGGGGAGATCGGCCTGGATACCGTGAAAAGCCGCTCGTCCCGGGACGACCAGATCCGGCTTTTCCGCGAGGCCCTGGAGGTGGCGGGAGAGCTGGACAAGCCCGTCGTGATCCACTGCCGGGAAGCCCAGGCCGACACCCTGCGGATATTGCGGAGCTTTTTCGGAGGGCTCTCGCGCCGGGACGGCGCGGCCGGCGTGATCCACTGCTTTTCCGGGGACATCCATTTCGCGGAAGGCTGCCTGGACCTGGGGTTCTACATCGGCGTGGACGGGCCGGTGACCTATCCCAGCTCCGGCCCCCTGCGCGAGGTGCTCCGGCAGGTCCCTCTGGACCGCATCGTCCTCGAGACCGACTGCCCCTATCTGCCCCCGCAGGCCATGCGCGGCCAAAGAAACGAGCCGGCCGCCCTGGGAGATATCTCCCGGAAACTGGCCGGACTCTTCGACAGGTCCCCGGACGAGATCGCCCGGATCACGAGCGAGAACGCCAGGACCCTTTTCCGTCTGCGACGGCCCCGGAGGGACCCGTGAGCGATGGTCCGCCGGCCCTCGCCTACCGCTACCGCGATTCGCTCTACCTCAACATCACGAGCCGCTGCCCCACCGCCTGCGAGTTCTGCATCAAGTTCTCCTGGAACTACCGCTACCGCGGCGTCGATCTCCGGCTCGGGCGCGACCCCGCGGTCGCGGACATCCTCCGGGAGGCGGGAGACCCGTCCGCCTGGGCGGAAGTGGTCTATTGCGGCTACGGCGAGTCCACCTACCGCCTGGAAGACATGAAGGAGATCTCCCGCTCCCTCCGCGCCCGGGGGGCCGGGAGGATCCGCCTGAACACCATCGGGCTGGGGAACCTCATCCACGGCAGGAACATCGCCCCGGACCTGCGGGGAACGGTCGATTCCGTGTCCGTGTCCCTGAACACGAAGGATCCCGTTCTCTGGGCGAAGATCCACCGCCCGCTCCCCGAATTCCGCGAGAAAGGTTTCGAAAGCGTCCTGGATTTCATACGCCAATGCGCCAAGGCCGTCCCGGACACGGTGGTGACGACCGTGGAAGGGATGGAGCCGGACCTGGAAGGATTCAAGGCGCTGGTCGCGGGACTGGGGGCGTCGATCAGGGTGCGGCCCCATCTGGACGACTATGAGAACTCATGAAGACATGAAGCCCGTCTCACCGGCCTGGAAGGCATGGGCCGTCCTCTCCTTTTGCTGGGCCCTGTCGGCCTCGTCCCCGGTCCGCGCGGACGTCCTGCGGGCGTCGTTCGCTGGGGCCATCGGGCCGGCGTCCGCGGAATGGCTGGCCTCCGCCGTCAGGGAAGCCAACCGGTCCGGGTCGGAAGCCCTCGTGATCGAGCTGGACACCCCGGGAGGCCTCCTGGAATCGACCCGCCTCCTCGTGCGCGAGATCTCGGGGTCCAGCGTTCCGGTCGTGGTCTACGTGGCTCCCGGAGGCGCGCGGGCCGCTTCCGCCGGGACTTTCATCACCCTGGCAGCCCACGTGGCCGCCATGGCTCCCGGCACCAGGATCGGAGCGGCCCATCCCGTCGAACTGGGCAAAGAGTCGCAGGGCGACATGCGCGAGAAACTCGAGAACGACACGGCCGCCTTCATCCGGACCATCGCGGAATCGCGCGGCCGCAACATTCGCTGGGCCGATGACGCGGTCCGGAAAAGCAGCTCCTCCACCGAGCGGGAAGCGTTGGCCATGAGGGTGGTGGACCTGGTGGCGCCCGATCTCGCCGGTCTCTTGGCGCGCCTGGACGGGCGGAACGTCACCACCGTCTCCGGGCCCAGGACTTTGCGCACCCGGGGGATCCCTGTCAGGGATTACCCCATGGACTGGCGCGTGAAACTGCTGGCCGTCCTCACCGACCCCAACATCGCTTACATTTTGATGATGGTGGGCATATATGGTATCCTCTATGAAGTCATCCATCCCGGGGCTGTTTTCCCCGGCGTGGCGGGGAGCATCTGCCTGATCCTGGGGCTCTACGCCCTGCAGACCCTGCCCATCGATATCGCCGGACTGGCGCTCCTGGGGCTGGCGCTCGTTTTGTTCGCGATCGAAAGCCAGGTTGCCAGCGGGCTCCTGGGGCTGGGCGGAGTGATCAGTCTGGCTTTGGGGTCGCTCCTCCTCATCCCCAAGGAGTACCCCTATTTGAAAATCTCCAGGTCGCTCATCGCCGGCATGGCGGCCGCCACGGGCCTTTTCGTCTTTGCCGCGGCGGCGCTGGCCCTGCGCGCGCGCAAGAGGCGGGCCGTCACGGGAACGGAAGCGATGGTCGGCCGGACCGCCCGGGCCGTGACCGCGTTCCGCCCGGAGGGCCAGGCGGTCTACGACGGCGAGATCTGGAACGCGGCCCCCCTGCCGGGAGAGACCGTGGAGGAAGGAGACCGGCTGGAGATCGTCGGAGTGGACAAGTTGAAGCTGATCGTGAAACGCGCCGCCGGACCGGGCCGCGAGGGCGGGCCGGGAACGGGCAAGGAGGGAGCATGAACCTGATCGGGAATCTGATGAGCGTCGCGACTTTTATCATCGTCGGCTTCGTCATCCTCTGGGGGGTCGGATTGAGGATCCTCCAGGAATACGAGCGCGGGGTCGTTCTGATGCTGGGCCGTTTCTGGAAAGTGAAGGGTCCGGGCCTGGTGTGGGTGGTGCCGGTGCTCCAGAGGATGCGGGTAGTGGACACCCGCGTGGTCACGATGGACGTGGAGCCCCAGGACGTGATCACCAAGGACAACGTCTCGGTCAAGGTGAACGCGGTCGTCTATTTCCGGGTCGTGGAGCCCCGCCGGGCCACCCTCGACGTCCAGAACTACCTCTTCGCCACGTCCCAGATCGCCCAGACATCGCTGCGCAGCGTGCTGGGGCAGAAGGAGGTGGACGCGCTTTTCGTCAACCGCGACGAGATCAACCTGGTGCTGCAAAAGATCATCGACCAGCATACCGAGCCCTGGGGCGTGAAGGTGACCGCCGTCGAGGTCAAGAACGTGGACTTCCCTCCGGA
>MGUT01000008.1:52570-55345 GCA_001800095.1 Elusimicrobia bacterium RIFCSPLOWO2_01_FULL_64_13
GCCAGGCCGAGGCGGAGCGCGAGCGGCGCGCGAAGGTCATCCACGCCGACGGCGAGTTCCAGGCCGCGCAGCGCCTCGCCGACGCGGCCCAGATCGTGGGCAGCCAGCCCGCCACGCTCCAGCTCCGGTTCCTGCAGACCCTCACCGAGATCGCCTCGGAGAAGAACTCGACGATCATCTTCCCCGTTCCGATCGATCTCTTGAGCGGATTCATCAAGAAGAACTGACGGGGACGACCGATGTATTTCAGCGACTTTGAAAAATACGGGCGGATGCTCTGGGAGGCCGGCCTCATCCACATGACGTCGGGAAACCTCTCCATCCGCAAGGGCACCACGCTCTACGTCACGCGCACGGGCTCCCTCCTGGGGCGCCTTTCCTCCTCGGACATCGTGCCCGTGAACCTGTCCAACACCCTGCGCGATTCCGGCGCCTCCTCCGAGACCCCCGTCCACCGGGCAATCTACCGGGCCGACCCGTCGGTCGGCGCCGTCGTCCACGCCCATCCGCCCCACGCCACGGCCCTTTCCTGGGACACGGAGATGATCGCGCCGGTCGATTCCGATTCCCTCTATATCCCCAAGATCCCGGTGCTTGCGGACTGCCCCTACGGCGAAGGGTCCGCCTGCATCGCGGCGCATTTCCCGGAACTTTTGGCCCGGCACCACGTGGCCATGATCCGCGGACACGGGGCCTTCGCCGTGGGACGGGACCTCAAGGAGGCCGCTTCCCGGATCTCCATGATGGAGAACCAATGCCGGCTCCTTTTTTTCAGGCAGGTCCTGGAGGGCCGGGTTGGCCGGGGATGAGGAAAGCTTCGTTCGATTCCTGGAAGAAGCCCTTCCAACCGCTCCCGGGCCGGACGAGGCGGCGCGGAAGTTCAAGGCTTACCATCGCGCGATCCTCGAATGGAACCGGAAGATTAACCTCGTGTCGGAGGGGGACCTAAACAGGATCTGGGACAGGCACTTCCGGGACTCTCTGGCTCCCCTCGCCATTTTCGCCGGCCTGGGCGGAGGACGCCTGGCGGACGTGGGTTCCGGAGCCGGGTTTCCGGGACTGGCCCTCGCCCTGGCCCTGCCGGACCTTGAATTCTTTTTGGTGGAGTCCAACAGGAAGCGCAGCGCTTTCCTTGAGGAAGTCATCAAAAAGACAGGCGCCGGGAACGTGAAAGTGGTCCGGGAGCGCGCCGAGACCCTGGGCCGGGACCCGGATTTCCGGGACCGATTTGATTTCGGGTCGGCCCGGGCGCTCGCCAAACCGGCTGCGGCCCTGGAAATGGTCTCTCCCCTGGTGCGACCGGGAGGCAGGGTCCTTTTATGGGCCGGGACGAAGGACCTGGAGGAGGACCTGAAAGGAGTCTGCGCCGCGCTGCGGATACGGAAAGCGGAGACGCGGCCGGTCCTCTTGCCGGGAGACGATGGGCCGGCGCGCCGCGCGATAGCCGTTTTTGAAAAGATCGGACCCACGCCCGGCGATTACCCCCGGCGGATCGGGATGGCGCGTAAAAGACCGTTAGATTAAGGAGGAACCATGGCGATATTGAAGATAGGAGCTCTTACTCTCATGTTTTTTCTGGCGGCGGGGGTCTCCCCCGTGACCCTGCCGGCCGAGGAGGTTCCGGCCAAAGAAACCGCGGAGCAGCCGTCGGAGGAAGCCGTGACAGGGGAGGAGACCGCCCTTGAACCGGAGGCGGAGCCTGCCGAAACCCCTTCCCAGGAGCCGCCCGCCAAGCCGGCGGTCGCCGCGGTGACCGCCGAAAAGGCCCCGGCGGTCGCGGCCTGCGTGGCCCCCGTCCAGGACCTTGAAAAATTCTTTTTGGAGCAGGCAAGCCTGGCCCGCGCTCTGGTCCAGACCTGGAACAGCCGGGTCCTGTCCTACGGAAAACGGAACGAAAAATTGAAGGAAGAGGCCGCTTCCCTTGAGAAAAAACTTGCGGATCTCCAGGGAGCGGACGACAAGGAAAGCCGGAAAGAGGCCTCGCGGGTCGAGAAGAGGCTCAAGAGGGTCCGCAAAGAGCAGGGCATCCAGGCCGGCGAGCTCCGCGAACAATGCTCCGAGCTGGTCAAGGCGCTCAAATCATTCGGCAGGGACGTCCAGGAGGCCCTGAAAGCTAAGTTGGCCGACATCCAGGGAGAGGTCGCGGGAACGGAGAAGGAATAACGCCCGCGTCGGCTTGACAGGGCGGGTGTTTTCTGTTATAAAACTCGAAATCAACCTCCGGACCTCCGGATAGGGGGACCGGGCAGGAAGGAGGCGAATCATGACAATCAAGACGGCGTTGGTAGGTCTGGCCGCGGGAGCCCTGGCGTTCACCATGGCCGGCTGTTCCGGGAAGGCCAAGTCCCGGGTCAAGAAGGGAGAGATCGTCCGGGTCATCGATACCCCGGAGGTGGAGACCAGCCGCTACATTGAATTTGACGGGATCGGCGCCGCTGACCAGACCCTCACGAACATGACCCAGAAGCGGTCCCTTTCCGAGGCCGCGGGCAGGAAAGTGGCCGAGGAGAAGATGCTGGCCTATCTCAAGGGGCAATATATCGACGCCACCACCACGGTCGAGCAGGCCATCACGACCGACCAGAAGATCCAGGGTCTCGTCCAGCAGACTTTGCGGGGAGCCCAGATCGTCAAGCGCGAATGGACCTCGGATGACGGCTGCGTTGTGACCATGCGCCTGGACAAGAAAAAATTCAAGGACCAGATCATGGAGGCCGTCCAGCAAAGGTAGAGTATATCGACACATAGCCCCGTCGGACGGTCTCGCCGTCCGAC
>MGUT01000008.1:55353-60312 GCA_001800095.1 Elusimicrobia bacterium RIFCSPLOWO2_01_FULL_64_13
CATGAAAAAAATCGCCGTTTGGGCCGTTCTGGCCTGTCTGAACCTGTCGATGGCCGCCTTTTTTTCCGGCTGCGCCGCCCAAAAGCAGCGCCTCAAGCTCGGGGAGACAGCGGAGGGGGAGGTCGTGGAGGCCGAAGGCCTGGCCGCCGTGACTCCGGACCTGATCGCCGTCAAGCGCGCGGCGCAGGCCGACGCCTTCAAGAACGCCATAGAAAAAGTCGTGGGGGTATTCATTTCCGCCAGGACCATGGTGGATAAGGCCATCACCATCGAGCAGAATATATTGGGGAAAACGGATGGGTATATCAAGAAGCATGAAGTTCTTAAGGAAGGCGTGGAAAAGGACGGCCTCTACCACACGTGGGTGCGGGCCCTGGTCTCTTACAGGGAGATCGAACGCGATTTGAAGGAACTCGACGTGATGAAAATGCCGGCCCTGGGCAACCCCCGGGTGGCCGTGTTGATGGACGAGACCATCCAGGGTTCGGAAGAGCAGACGACCGCCGCTTCCGACGCCCTGACCCAGGTCCTTCTCGAGAAAGGATACAAGATGGTGGACCGGACGGAATTGGCCGCCATCCGGGTGGCGGAAGCCACCAGGGAGCTTCTCTCCGGCGACAGCCAGGAAGCCCTCAAACCCATCGTCCAGAAACTGAACGCGGAAGTCGTGATCACGGGGGAAGCTAAAAGCTCGCTTTTGACGGCGCAGGGTCTGGGAGGTCTCGTTTCCTACCGCGGGTCCATGACGGGGAAGGCCCTCAAGGCCCAGACGGGAGAGATCCTGGCCACTGTGAACGTGCAGGGTTCCGGACTCGACGCGACCCGGGAGGCGGCCGCTTTGAAGGCCATGGCGGCCATCGGCGCCGGCGCGGGCAAGGAATTCTCGGAGAAGATCGCCAAGGAACTTGCCCGGCGCTCCACGGTCCTGGTCACGGTGCGGGGGATTCCCGGCATCGACAGGTTGGGCCAGATCAAGGACGCTCTCGCCCGGGCTCCGGGCATAGGAGAAATCTACATGCGTTCATTCTCCGGGAGCTCCGCCGAGATCGAAGTCAAGCTGAACTCGGCCACTTCCGCCTCCATCGCCCAGGCGGTCGCGCAGGACGCCGTCCTCAAGGCGGACGTGGTCTCCCAGACCCAGGACAGCCTGGAGATCCAGGTCCGTCCATGACCATGAAAGCAACGTCGCCCGTCGTCCGCGGAGCGGTCCTCGTCCTGGCCGCGGCGCTCGCCGGATGTTCCGCGCGGACCAGCGTGAAGATGAAGCAGGAAGTCTCCGCCAACGTGACCCGCAAGGTCCAGTCGGACACCACGGGGCCCAGACGCAGGGTCGGGGTCGTGGATTTCGTGAACAAGACCGCCTACGGCAAGGAGCGCCTGGGCCAGGCGGCTTCCGATATCCTCATCACCGAGCTGGTCAAGACCGGCAGGTTCATCGTGGTGGAACGGGACAGGATGAACCAGCTGCTCGAGGAGCAGAAACTCGGCCTGACCGGAGCCATCGATCCCAACACGGCCGCGAAAATGGGCAAGATCCTGGGCTTGAACGCCATCGTGACCGGGTCCATATCCAATTTCGGGGTACGGACCACCGGGTCGGATTACCTCCTCGCCCAGAGCAAGCGCCAGGAAGCGTCCTGCACGGTGGATATCCGGGTCGTGGACGCCGAGACCGGGCAGATCCTCCTCGCCGATTCCGGCAAAGGGCTGTCCAAGGTGTCCTCGGGCGGGTTTTTGGGCATGGGCACGAAGGGCGGCTACGCCGAGAGCATCGAAGGGGACTCCCTGCGCGCGGCGGTCTCCCAGCTGATAGAGAACATCACGTCCCAGATCAACAAAAAACCCTGGAGCTGCCGGGTGGCGCAGGTGTCTTCCGGGAAGATCTACCTGAACGCCGGTCTGGAAGCGGGTCTGGAAGCGGGACAGAAGCTTTCCGTATTTTCCCTCGGGGCCGAGATCAAGGACCCGGAATCCGGCCTGGTGATCGGGCAGGAGGAGGAAGAGCTCGGGGAGCTGGAGATCTCCTCGTTCTTCGGCGAGAACGGCTCCATCGGCAGGATGCTGCGCGGGAGGACCCCGAAGACGGGGGACCTCTGCCGGCTGCGGGAATAAGACTGTTGTAATCCGGTTGACATTTCGGCCGGATTTGCGGTATAATTCCAGGCAATCTCAACCAGTCCAAAATCACAAGGAGGAATCCCTCATGCGACAGCCGGTGTCCGTAGTTGTGGCGTCCCTGGCATCATTTTTATTGACGGGCTGTACTTTGCGCATCGTTGATTTCACCGCTCTTTCCTCGAAGAACGTGAATATTCCCGGGACTCGGGGCGAGCGCGTCCAGGGCAAAGACATGAAGTGGACGATCCTCGGCATTCCCACCGGCCGGCCGGACATGAAGGAAGCCCTCGACCGCGCCATCGAGCGCGGCTCGGGCGACATGCTCGTGGACGGGGTGGTCTACTCGAAAGGCTGGTCCGTCCTCTTCATCGGGCAGATGGGCTACGTGGTCGAAGGGACCATCGTCAATACCCGGCGCTGAACTCCGAAGAGACCCCCGGGAATCCATAGGGGATCCCGGGCTTCCGGACCGACACCATGCAAAAAAACGCATTGAGATTCTTCTGCGCCGCCGCGGCCCTTGCCGTCCTTCCGGGCCGCGTTTCGGCCGCCGGGTCGGACACGAAGAGTTTCGCGGACTATTGCTTCTTGAGCCGCTATCAGTCCATCGACGTCCTGCCGGTGGGCGACGGTACGGGGAAGAACATCAAGAGCGAGGTCCTCGTCAAGGTGCGCTCGGAGATCCGCCAGGCCTTGAAGCGCAAGGGGTTCCCGGTCCTCATGGGCGGCGAGACCGCCGCCCCCGGCATGACCCTCCAGATCGAACCCCGTCTCATCAAGTATTCCGGCGGCATCGGCAGCATTTTCGGGTTCACCGAGATGGTCGCCGAAGGCGACTCGACCGAAGGGACCGGCGTCACGCTCTTCGCCCGCCTCAAGGACAAGACCCTCGACACCGAGCTCGGGACCGCGCGCGTGTCCCGCGGCGGGTTCTCCAAGGACGGCAACCTCCTCAAGGCCGCCGACGCCGTCGCCGACATCCTCCATACGAAGCTCCTCCAGGAAGAAGGCCAGACCCCTCCCCCCATCCCCGTGGAGATGGGCGGCTATTCCCAGAGAAGCGGGGGGCGGGTCCGTCTCTCCATCCAGCAGGGATCGAACGTGGCCGTCCTGTCCCTGACCTCGGAAAAGGACTTCGAAGCGGAGGCTTCCATCGTCACGGATCTTTTGAGGACGGAGGTCGTGCGGATCGGCATCGGCTATTTCAACGTGGTGGACCGCCAATACGTGGACAAGGTCATGGCCGAGCACGCTTTCGCGGCGTCCGGGGTCACCTCCAGCGAAGGAGCCGCCGCGATCGGCAAGATGCTCAACGTGCAGAAAGTGATCACGGGCAGCCTGGCCAAGTCCCAGGCGACCACGTTCCTCACCGTCAACATGATCGACGTGGAGACCGGCAGGATCGATTCGGCGGGGTCCGGCGACTATTCCGACACGGAGACCATGAAACAGACCGTCCGGTCCCTCACGGCGCAGCTGGTGCAGGTGAAATAGACCGGAATATCTTCAGGAAGCCGGTTGAGGCGGAAGGAGAAGCGGATGCTTCTCCTTTTTTATTTGGCGGCTTCGAGGATTCGGGCTTTGATGCCGGATGCGGAGAGGCCGAACTTCTCGTAGAGGCCTTCGGGGTCGCCCGATTCCCCGTAGCCGGAAAGGCCGTGGCGGACCACCCGGACGCCGATCCCGGCGCCGGCGACCGCTTCGCTCACGGCGCTGCCCAGACCGCCCGTGACGCTATGGTCCTCGACGGTGAGGATGGCCCTGGATTCGCGCGCGAGCCGGACCACGAGCTCCCGATCGATGGGGTGGAGGGTGTGGATGTTGACGAGGTTGATCCCGAAAGGTTCTCCCGCGAGGTCTTCCAGCGCGCGGCCGGCATTGGCCACCACCCCGCCCGTGGCGAAAACGGTGACGACCGGCTTCTTGCCGGGCCGGGTCCGCGCCAGCACGTCGCCCTTGCCGGCCTGGAAAACGTAGCCGGGGGAATGGACGTCGAAGACCTTCTGGCGGGTGAGGCGGAGATACACCGGACCGGAATGCGCCGCGGCCCATTCCACCGCCTGCCGGGTCTCGAGGTCGTCGGCGGGCTGGAGGATCGTGAAATTCGGGAGCGAGCGCAGGAGGGCGACGTCTTCGAGACCCATCTGGGAATAGCCGTCCTCGCCGATGCCCACGCCGGCGTGGGTGCCCACGATCTTGACGTTGGCGTTGGGATAGGCCACGGACATGCGGATCGTCTCATAGCGCCCGGCGATGAAACAGGAGAAGGACGTCGCGAACGGGATCTTTCCGGCGAGTGAGAGGCCCGCGGCGGTCCCGATGAGGTTGTGTTCGGCGATCCCCATTTCCAGGTAGCGGTCCGGGAATTTTTTTTGAAAGCCGCCGGTCATGGTGGACTTGCCCAGATCCGCGTCCATGACCACGATGTTGGGGTTGGTCTCGCCTAGGAGGGCGACGGTCTCCCCGAAGGACTGGCGGGTGGCTTTAACGGCCATCAATCGATCCCGGCGCTCTCGATCTCGCGCAGGGCCTGCTCGGCTTCGGCGCGGGTCGGGGCCTTTCCATGCCAGTCGATGTTCCCTTCCATGAAGGACACGCCTTTCCCTTTGACGGTATGCGCCAGGATGAGGTGGGGCTTGCCCAGCACGCTCCGGGTCTTGTCCAGGGCGGAGAGGATCTTGGAGATGTCGTGGCCGTCGATCTCCTGGACGTCCCAGTTGAAGGCGGTCCATTTATCGGCGAGCGGGTCCAGATTCATGATGTCCCGGGTGGGACCGTCGATCTGGCCCTGGTTGTAATCCAGGAAGACGGTGAGGTTGTCCAGGCCGAACTTCGGAGCAG
>MGUT01000008.1:60323-60656 GCA_001800095.1 Elusimicrobia bacterium RIFCSPLOWO2_01_FULL_64_13
CCGTCGCCGATCATGCAGAAAACGCGGAAGGGGCCGCCTTCCATCTTGGAGGCGATGGCGAGCCCCTGGGCGATGGACAGGCCCTGGCCGAGGGAACCGGTCGAGGCCTCGATGCCGGGCACGGAACCGGCCACCGGGTGGCCCTGGAGCCGGGAGCCGGTCTTGCGCAGGGTGAGGAGCTCGTCCATGGGGAAGTAGCCCGATCTGGCCAGGGCCGCGTAAAGGGCCGGGGCGGCGTGTCCCTTGGAAAGGATGAACCGGTCGCGCAGGGGCCAGCCGGGTTCCTGCGGGCGGTGCTTCAATGTATGGATATAAAGAACGGTCAGTATGTCC
>MGUT01000008.1:60680-60768 GCA_001800095.1 Elusimicrobia bacterium RIFCSPLOWO2_01_FULL_64_13
TGGCCGGACCCGGCTTCCGCGAGCATGCGGATGATCCAGCCCCGGAGCTCGCGCGCGATCGTCTTGAGTTTCCGGACCTCTTCGGCTT
>MGUT01000008.1:60838-61935 GCA_001800095.1 Elusimicrobia bacterium RIFCSPLOWO2_01_FULL_64_13
TCAAACGCGTGACTCTGATCGTGATGGATTCCGTCGGGATAGGAGCGCTCCCGGACGCGGGCGATTACGGCGACGCGGGGACCGACACCTTGACCCACGCGGCCGCGGCGGCCGGCGGGGTCTCCCTGCCGGCCCTGGAGGGGATGGGCCTCGGCCGCCTGGCGGACCTGCGCGGTTCGGGTCCTTCGAACGGGCCGGTGCGCGGCTGCTATGGAAAAATGGCGGAGATCTCCAAGGGCAAGGACACCACGACCGGGCATTGGGAGATGGCGGGAGTGATCGTCGAGACCCCCTTCCCGGTCTATCCCCGCGGTTTTCCTGCGGACATCATATCCGCGTTCGAGAAAAAATCCGGAAGGAAGGTGATCGGGAACGCGCCCGCGAGCGGCACGGAGATCATCCGGGAGCTCGGGGAAGAGCACCTGCGCACGGGGAGCCTCATCGTCTACACCTCGGCCGATTCCGTCTTCCAGATCGCGGCGCACGAGGACGTCGTGCCTCTCGAGGAGCTCTACCGGCTCTGCCGCGAGGCCCGCGCCATCCTGGCCGGCCCCCACGCCGTCGGCCGGGTGATCGCCCGGCCTTTCATCGGGAAGCCGGGCTCTTTCCAAAGGACCCGCCACCGGCATGATTTTTCCCTGGACCCGCCCGGGAGAACGCTCCTCGACCGGATCCAATCCTCCGGGCTGGAGTGCTGGAGCGTCGGGAAGATCTGGGACATTTTCGCGGGGCGCGGCATCACCCGGCACCTGGGCGGGGCTTCCAACCAGGAGGTCATGGCGAAGATCCGCGAAGGCCTCGACGACCCCGCGTTCAAGAACGGCCTCCTCTTCGCCAACCTCGTCGATTTCGACATGCTTTATAACCACCGCGAGGACCCCCGGGGATTCATCCGGTCGCTCCGGGAATTCGACGATTTCCTTCCCCGGATCGTTTCCCGCCTCGGCGGGGAGGACGCGCTCCTCATCACGGCCGATCACGGCAACGACCCTACCGACGGCTCCACCGACCATAGCCGGGAATACGTCCCGGTCCTGGGCTGGCGGCCCGGTCTCGAGGAGGCCAGGGACGTCGGGGTCCGCGGGTCCTTCGCCGAC
>MGUT01000008.1:61980-63936 GCA_001800095.1 Elusimicrobia bacterium RIFCSPLOWO2_01_FULL_64_13
CTCGGGACCGGGGAACTCCCGGCCGGGGAAAGTTTCGCGGGAGCGCTCGCTTGAAAACTCTTCCATCCGGATTCCGCCCGGAAGTGGGCCTCGTCCTCGGCTCCGGCCTGGGCGGCCTGGCCGAAAGAATCCGGACCGTCCGATCCGTTCCCTATGCCCGGATCCCCGGTTTCCGCGCGACGGGAGTGTCCGGCCACAGCGGCCGGCTCGTACTGGGGCATTTCGCCGGGAAAAGGGTCGCGGCGCTCTGCGGCAGGATCCATTACTACGAAGGCCATTCCATGGAGCGAGTGATCTTTCCCGTCCGCGCCCTGGCCAAGCTCGGGGTCAGCTCCCTGATCCTGACCGCCGCGGTCGGCTCCCTCCGCCCGGACCTCCGCCCGGGGAGTTTGGTCGCGGTCCGGGACCATATCAATTTCATGGGCCGGAACCCCCTGCGGGGTCCGCGGCCCTTCGGGCCGGACCGGGGGTTCGTGGACCTGGGGGAATGTTATTCAAAGAGGATCCTGGGGATCCTGTCGCGCTCGGCGCGCTCCCTGGGCATGACCCTCCGCTCGGGAGTCTACGCGGCGTCCAGCGGGCCTTCCTACGAGACGCCGGCCGAGGCGGCGGCCTTCCGGCTCCTGGGAGGGGACGTTGCCGGGATGAGCGTCGTTCCGGAGGCCGTGGCGGCCCGCGCGGCGGGGCTGGAAGTCGCGGCCGTCTGCCTGGTCACCAACTTCGCCGGAGGCGCGGGCGGCCGGAGACTCCGGCACGAGGACGTGACCCGCATGGCGGACCTCCACGGCGGGAAATTGGTCTCCCTGCTGGAAAAAACGGTCCGAGGCCTGTGAAGATGCGGGCTTGCGACGTCATCGTCAAAAAAAGATCGGGGCGCCCCCTTTCCCGCGAGGAGATCGAGACTTTCGTGAAGGGGTCCGTTTCGGCGGAGATCCCCGACTACCAGATCTCCGCGTTCCTCATGGCGGCTTTCATCCGCGGCCTGGATCCGAGGGAAACGGCGGACCTGACCCGGGCCATGCTCGAGTCCGGGGAGACCATCGACCTCTCCGGCCTGGCGGGACCCAAGGTGGACAAACATTCCACCGGGGGAGTGGGCGACGGCACTTCCCTGGTCCTCGCCCCCGTGGCGGCTTCCCTGGGGGTGACCGTCCCGATGATGTCCGGACGCTCCCTCGGGCACACGGGCGGCACTCTCGACAAGCTCGAATCCATCCCCGGCTTCCGCACGGACCTGCGCCGGGAGGAGATCCTGGACCGGCTGCGGGAGACGGGGGCGGCCCTCGTCGGCCAGACGGGAAAGATAGCGCCGGCGGACCGGATCTTCTACGCCCTGCGGGACGTGACCGGCACGGTCGAATCCATCCCCCTGATCTGCTCCAGCATCCTTTCGAAAAAACTGGCAGAAGGCGCGGACGCGTACGTCTTCGACGTGAAATTCGGCTCGGGGGCCTTCCTGCCGGAACTCCGGGACGCCCGCGTCCTGGCCAAGACCCTCGTTTCGCTGGCGAAGCGTTTCCGCAAGCGGGCGGTGGCGGTGCTGACCCGCATGGACCAGCCCCTGGGACAATGCGCGGGCAACGCCATGGAGATCGAGCAGGCCGTCCGGATTTTGAAGGGAGAGGAACCTCCCCTGGCCCGTGACCTCATCGAAGTCACGGACGAACTCGGCGGCTGGACGCTGTTCCTGGCGGGCCTGGCCGGGAATTTCAAAACGGGCAGGACGCGGTTCTCCGAAGCGAGGCGCTCGGGGCGGGGCCTGGAAAAATTCAGGCAGATCGTCCGGGGACAGGGAGGGCTGGAATCGGTCTGCGATGAGCCGGAAAAGGTCCTGCCCAAACCCGCCGCGAAACAATACGCGTTTTCTCCCTGGAAAGGGACCGTGAAGTCCATGGACGCGCGCGCGGTGGGAAGGGCGGCCTTGATGCTGGGCGCCGGCCGCGAAGTCCTGGGGAG
>MGUT01000008.1:63965-66892 GCA_001800095.1 Elusimicrobia bacterium RIFCSPLOWO2_01_FULL_64_13
GTCGGGATGGGCCGGCCGGGGAAATCTCTCCTGGTCATGGGGACGGTGCGATGACGCAGCGCGCGGGACCGCCCATGAAAAAATGGAGTTTCCGGAGACCCGACCCCGCCTTGACCCGGGCCCTCGCCGCGGAGCTGGGCGTTTCGGCGGCGACCGCGTCGCTCCTCGTCAACCGCAAAGTGGCGACAGCGGACGACGCCAGGAAGTTCCTGGACCCGGACCTGGGCCGGCTGCATTCCCCATTCCTTCTTCCGGACATGGAGAAGGCGGTGCGGCGCACGCGCCGGGCCATCGACGGCGGCGAAAAGATCCTCGTTTACGGGGACCGGGACGTGGATGGAGTGACTTCCATCGCGCTGCTCGTGCGCGCGCTCAAAAGCCTGGGAGCGGAGGTCTTCTGGACCGTGCCGGCCGGGGAAGGGCACGGGCTTTCGCGCGAGGTGCTCCAGGCCCGGAGGCGGGAAGGGATCACCCTGGCGATCACGGCGGACTGCGGCACTTCCGCCGGCGCCGAGATCGAGTTCGCCCGGTCCATCGGCATGGACGTCATCGTCACGGACCACCACCTTCCGCCCGAAGATCTCCCTCCCGCGGCCGCCGTCGTCAATCCCAACCTGCGGGGATCGGCCTACCCGTTCAAGGACCTGGCCGGCTGCCTGACGGCGTTCAAGTTCGCCCTGGGACTCATGATGAGTTTTTCCCGAAGCTTCGGCCGGGAGTTCGTGGCGGTGGACCTGGAAACGACCGGGCTGTCCGCGGAGCGGGATGAGATCGTCGAGATCGGCGCCGTCCTCGTCAAGAACCACGTCCCGCTGCGGACGTTCCATTCCCTCGTCCGGCCGGAGGGGCCCATCCCGCCGCAGGCGACCCAGATCCACGGGATCACCGATGACATGGTCCGGGGCGCCCCCGCCGTCGCGGAGGTCCTTCCGAAGTTCCTGGATTTTCTGGGGGACCGCACCGTGCTCGCCCACAACGCTTCGTTCGATCTGGGGTTCCTCCGCGGCGCCTGCCGGAAATGCCTGGGACGGCCCTTCGGGCCGAAGGTCGTGGACACCCTGTCCCTGGCCCGGGAAACCCTGCGCCTCCCTTCCCATTCCCTCACCTTTCTCGTCCGGGAGCTCGGGATCGACCGGTCCCAGGCCCACCGCTCCATCGACGACTGCCTGGCCGCGGCCCGGCTTTTCCAGATCATCGAGGAGAAGAAGGACCCCAGGATCCGGGCTTTCCTCGAGGAGCATCTCGACCTTCTGACCCTGGGCACGATAGCCGACATCGTATCGCTGACCGGAGAGAACCGCATCATCGTCCGGCACGGCCTGCCGAAACTGGGGGCCACGCGCAAGGTCGGCCTGCGGGCGCTCCTGGCGGAAACGGGCCTCGCGCCCTGGCGCGCGCCGGAGTCCTCTTTCAATCCCGCGCCTACCGCCCGGGACGTGGCCTGGGGCCTGACTCCCATCCTGAACGCCGCCGGGCGGTTCCAGAAAGCGGACGTCGCCGTCCGGCTCCTCCTTACGGAAAATGAAGGGGAGGCCTGGGCCCTCGTGCGGGAACTGTCCCAGTTGAACCGGGACAGGAAGACGTTGCAAAAGGCGAACCTGTCCAAATTCCTGGACCTGGCCGGCCGGCAATGCGATCTTAAGACCGATCAGCTGATCTTCATCGTCGCGGAGGGCCTGGAGCACGGCGTCCGGCCGTCCTCCTCATCGTCCAGGACGGGATGGCCGTGGGTTCCTCGCGTTCCGTTCCCGATTTCAATATCGTCGAGGCGCTCAAGTCCTGCGAGGACCTTCTCGTCAAATACGGCGGGCACCCCGCGGCGGCCGGTCTGACCGTGGAGACCAGGAACGTGGAAGCGCTTCGGACCAGGCTGAAGGCGTTCGTGGCAAGCCGGTTGGGTCCGTCCGCCCTGCCGCCGGCCATCGCGATCGACCTCGAGGTTTCCCGGGACGCCGTGACGGACTCGTTCCTGGAGGAAGTCCGCCGGCTGGAGCCTTTCGGACAGGGGAACCCCGCTCCCGTCCTCTGCCTGCGCGGAGCCATAGTTAAGGAAATATCCCTCATGGGCCCGGACCGGAACCACCTGAAACTCGTCCTGGAGATTTCCGGCAGGAATGTGAAGGCGGTGGGTTGGGGGATGAGCGGCCTCAAGGACGCGGCCGGGCCGGGAGGGACGCTGGACCTTGCCTTTGAGCTGGAATTCGAATCCCGCGGCAAGTCCCAATCCCCGAGGTTCAATCTGCTCGACCTCTGTCCGGCCGGGCCGGAGGAGCTGGACCTGGGCTGGGTCGGGGCGGCTCGGGGAAATAAAACTTGACAAGAGGGGAACCTTCATGAAAAAGAAAAAAAACCTGCCCGCGGCTTCCGTCGGATTCATCGGAGGAAGCGGGGTCTATGAGATCGAAGGCATCCGCGACCTGCGCGAGGTCAGGGTCCGGACGCCTTTCGGCGATCCTTCCGACGCGATCACTGTGGGGGCCATCGACGGAGTGTCCGTGGCCTTTCTGCCCCGCCACGGGCGCGGCCACACGATACTCCCTTCGGAGCTGAACTCCCGCGCCAACATCTGGGCCATGAAACGGCTGGGCGTGGAGAGGATCGTTTCCATTTCGGCCTGCGGCTCCCTGAAGGAGGAGCTGCCGCCGCGCCATTTCGTGATCCCCGATCAGCTTTTCGACAGGACGAAGTCCCGTCCCGGGGCCACGTTCTACGGGGACGGGATCGTGGGGCACACCCAGTTCGCCCACCCCTATTGCGGGGACCTGGCCCGCAAGCTCTATGACGCGGGGAAAGATCTGTCCCTGCCCATGCACCTGGGCGGGACATTCGTCATCATCGAAGGCCCGACGTTCTCCACGAAGGCGGAATCCGAGGTCTGGAGGGGCCTGGGCTTTTCCATCATCGGGATGACGAACCTCCCGGAGGCG
>MGUT01000008.1:66905-71238 GCA_001800095.1 Elusimicrobia bacterium RIFCSPLOWO2_01_FULL_64_13
GTCACCGTGGGGCTGGTGACGGACTACGACGTCTGGAAGGAGGACGAGGAAGTCTCCGTGGAAAAGGTGGTCGCCACCATCCACGCCAACGTCGCCAACGTCAAGGACCTGGTCCGGACGTCGGTCTCGAAACTGGGAGGCCCCAGGACCTGCGAATGCGCCTCCGCCGCCAGGCACGCCCTTCTCACCAATCCCAAATATTTGAAGAGATCGGCCTTGAAGAAACTGGACCTGATCCTGGGCAAGTATCTCAAGAAAGCATGAGCCGCGGCGCAACCCGGAAAAAAAGAATCAGCGATCTCCTCCGGCTGGCCAAGGCGGCGCGGCTCCGCGCCTGGGCGCCCTATTCCCGTTTCCGGGTGGGGGCGGCTTTGTTGGCCCGGAGCGGAAAGGTCTATACCGGGGCCAACGTGGAGAACGCTTCCTACGGGCTCTCTCTCTGCGCCGAACGGGTGGCCTTCGCCCGGGCCGTGTCGGAAGGGGAAAGGAAGTTCTCCGCCCTGGCCGTCGTGACGGGGAGCCGCGAGCCCGCGACCCCCTGCGGGGCCTGCCGCCAGACCCTTTTGGAGTTCGGAACGGACATGCGGGTCTATTGCGCGAACCTGAAAGGAGACCTGCTGGAGGATCGGGCGTCCGGCCTCCTTCCCCGCCGGTTCGGCCGGGGCCACTTGAGAAAGCCGCGGTGAGGCCTCGGACCGCCGGGACCTTTCTCGCCGGGTGCCTCGTCGTCGCGGGGGAGGGAGCCCCCGCGCTTTCCAAGCAGAAGCTGCCGGACTCCATCATCGAAGATCTGGAGTCCCCCGACCGTTCCCGCCAGGACAACGCCATGAGCCGGATCCGCTCCTACCATTTGCGGGACGTGGCGGACGCGTTCATGGACTACGCCGAAGATTCCGAGCCCGGCATCCGCGTGCTCATGGTGCAGATGCTCGGCGACCTGGGGGGCCCGGAAGCCGTCCCCTACCTCCAAAAGATGTTCAAAAAAGACGGCGACGCGCGCGTGCGCCGCACGATCCTCACCTACCTGGCGGGGCAGCTGGCCCGGGACGATATTTTCCGGCTCTTCCTGAAGGCGGGAGGGCGGGACCCGGATGGGGACCTCCGCTATGTCTGCCTGGCGCAGCTGGCCCTCGCCCGCCGGTCGAAACAACGCCATCAAGAGGTCAGAAAGCTCCTGCGCCGGGCCTGGAAGAGGGAGGCAGTCCCGGCGAACCGGACCCTGGCCGCGGTCCTCCTGACGGATATCGGCGAAGGGGATTCGGACTTTTGGGAAGAGATCCTGGACGCCGTCACGAGCCCGTCCCTCGACCTGCGCCGGCGGGCGGCCGCCGTGGCGGGAGAAGTCAGGCTTTCCCGGACCTTCGACCGGCTTCTGGCCGCCGCGCGGGACCCGGACGGGGAAGTGCGCGCGAACGTCTGTCTGTCCCTCGCGCGCTGGAAGGAACTGGGCTCCATCCCCGTCCTGCGCTCCCTGGCCGGGGACCCCGAACCCTACGTGCGCCGGGCCGCTCTCCTTTCCCTGGCGAGGTACCCCTCCGGTTCGGTCGGGCTGGGCATATTTTTGGACGCGTTGGGGGATGCCGATCCGCCGGTGAGGCTGGGGGCGGTCCAGGGCCTCCAGACCCTGGGGGACCTGGGCGCCCTTGCCGGGCTCGAGCGCGCCGCCTCGGATCCCGATGCAAAAGTGCGTGAAGCCGCCCGGAAAGCCGTCGAATCCCTGGAAAAAATAAAGAAATAAACCGGAGGTCCATATGGGACTGCTCGTCGTAGGTTCTGTCGCGTTCGATTCGGTCAAAACGCCTTTCGGCCAGGCCCAGGACGTCCTGGGCGGCTCCGCCACGTATTTTTCAGTCGCCGCCGGCTTTTTCACGGACGTGTCCCTGGTGGCGGTGGTCGGGGAGGATTTTCCCCAGGAGCATCTGCGATTCCTGGAAAGCAGGAAGATCGATCTTTCCGGCCTGGAGCGGGTGCCGGGGAAGACCTTCCGCTGGAAGGGAGAATACGGGTTCCAGCTGAACGAGGCGAAGACCCTCGAGACCCAGCTCAACGTTTTCCAGGCCTTCCGGCCGAAGCTCCCGGCCGGCTGCCGCGGCCGCGAGGTCGTCTTTCTGGCCAATATCGACCCGGTCCTGCAGAGGGAGGTCTTGAAGCAGGTCGAAAAACCGAAGCTCGTGGCCTGCGACACCATGAATTACTGGATCGAAGGCAGGAGGAGCGAACTCCTGGAGACGCTGAAGCTGGTGGACATCCTCATCATCAACGACGGCGAGGCCCGGGAGCTTTCCCGCGAGGTGAATCTCGTCAAGGCCGCGGGAAGGATACGCGCCATGGGCCCCAAGACGGTCATCGTCAAGCGGGGCGAATACGGGGCCCTTCTTTTCGCCGACGGCGAGATCTTCCACGCGCCCGCCTATCCCCTGGAATTCGTCTTCGACCCCACGGGCGCCGGCGACTCCTTCGCGGGCGGGTTCATGGGATACCTGGCCAAGACCATGGACTTCGGCCCGCGCAATATCCGCAAGGCCATCATATTCGGCAGCGTTCTGGCCTCCTTCAACGTGGAGGATTTTTCCCTGAACCGCTTCAAAAAACTGCGCTGGGACGAGATCAAGGAGCGCTACAGGGAATTCCGCAAGCTGACCCATTTCGAAGACCTTTCCGAAGATTAAGTCCTAGCCAGAACGCCGATTTCTGAGTATAATCAAGGCATGAGTTTTCCAGCCCGGTCCCGGACCGCCTGGCGGACGAGGGCCGCCGCCCTTTCCTGCCTGGTCCTCCTTTTGAGCGGGACGATCCATGCCGCCGTGCCCTGGTCGCCCTCCAGACCCGTCAAGATCGTCGTTCCCGCCGGGGAGGGAGGAGGTGCGGACCTCATGGCGCGGCTCATCGCGGAGGTCGTGGAGAAGCGCCGGTTCATCCCCCACCGTATCCAAGTCGTCAATAAGCCGGGGGGGTCGGGAGCGGAAGGGTACCTCCACGTCAGCAAACTGAACGGGGACGACCATACCCTTCTCATCACCCTCTCCAACATCTTCACGTTGCCCATCGCCTTGGGCGCGCCCTACCACTGGAATGAGATGACCCCGGTCGCGCGGCTCGGCCTGGATGAGTTCATTCTCTGGGTCCATTCCGAATCCCCCTACGCGAACCTGCAGGGTTACCTCAAGGATGTCCGGTCCTCGCCGGAGAAGTTCAGGATGGGAGGCACCGGCGTGGCCCAGGAGGACCAGATCGTGACGATCCTCATCGAACAGACCGCCGGGGTCAAGTTCGCCTACGTACCCCTGGGGGGCGGGGGGTCCGTGGCCCATGCCCTGTCGGAAAAAAAAGTGGATTCCACGGTCAACAACCCGTCCGAAGCCAGGAAGCTTTGGAAGGAAGGGAGTTTGAGGCCGCTGGCGGTATTGGACAAGGCGAGAATCGAATCGGCGCCGTGGAATTCCATCCCCACCCTCAAGGAAAAGGGGCTCGACGTTTCCTACCTCATGCTGCGGGGGATCTTCGCCCCTCCCGGCGTGGGAGGGGCGGTCATCTCCTTCTATCAGGACCTTTTGAGAAAAGTCTATGACACGGAGGAGTTCCGGGGATACCTCCGCAAGAACGCCCTCCAGCCGGCCTGGATGACCGGGGGCGAATTCTCGGAATGGCTCGCCGGCCAGGACGAACTGCACCGCAAGCTTCTCGGCAAGGTGGGGCTCAAATAAGCGGCCGCCGCGTCTGAAGCATGTTATCCCACCGCCTGAAGCACTTCCAATTCCCCCTCTATGCCCTCGGCTGGATCGTGATGGCGGGCCTCACGTTGACCATGGGGATCGGGCTGACGGCCTACCATGTCCGTGTCACAAGCGATGTCGCCTATTCCGGGCTGGCGGAGAGGCAGAAGCTCTTCATGGGGCGCCTGGCCAACGAATGCACCATCCCCCTGGCCACATACGACCTGGCGGACCTGGCCAAGACCATCCAGGAAGAGAGGAGCGCCGCCCCCCTGGACCGTTTGGGATTCGGCATCTATGATTCCATCGGGGAATTGCGGGCCGCGGTCCCGGAAGGTGATTTCATAGCCGGGATGGCGGCCGCGGCCAAAACCTCCCAGTCCCTGGGCCGCTACAGCTCCTACCCGGAGGGGCGGCTTCTCGTGGTGGAGGAGCCGATCGTCATCAGGCGCTGGGACTCCCGGGGGGAAAAACACCTCATCCCTCTGGGGAAGGTCGTCGGGATCTTTTCCTCGAGACAGTTGGAGAAGGAGCTTCGGGCGGTCCTGTCCAAATCCGTGGCCATCATGGTCTTTTGGTGCCTGGCCGGCTGCTGGGCCGCCTATTGGATATCGGCCCGG
>MGUT01000008.1:71299-72856 GCA_001800095.1 Elusimicrobia bacterium RIFCSPLOWO2_01_FULL_64_13
CTTCGTGCGGATCAAGGAGATTTTCTGGCTCCAGACCGCCGTCCGGGACATGGCGTCAAAGTTGAAGAGGACCCAGCAGCGCCTGGTCCTTTCCGAGAAGATGTCCGCGGTGGGGCAGCTCGCGGCCGGGGTCGCCCACGAGATCAATAACCCCCTGGGGGTCATCCTCGGGTTCGCCCAGGGGGCCGTCCAGAGGTTGAAGCCGGAAGACCCCCTGGGCCTCCCCCTCCGGTCCATCGAGAGGGAGGCCGTCCGCTGCCGCAACCTCGTGCAGGACCTCCTGACGTTCTCCCGCAGCGACAGGGCGGAATTCTCCCCGACGGACCTGAACGAGGCCATAGCCGGGGCGGTGGACCTCATCCAGGCCGGGGCGAAGATGAACGACGTGGAGATCGCCCGGAATCTGACCCCGGACCTGCCTTTCGTCATGGGGAACCGCAATCAGATCCAGCAGGTCGCCATCAACCTGGCTACGAACGCCGTGGACGCCATGCCGGGCGGCGGGACCCTCACCCTGGCGACGGAACTCCTGGAGGAAAATTCCTTCCGCTGGGTCTGCCTCAAGGTTTCGGACACGGGGGAAGGCATTCCGGCCGACGTCCTGGGAAAGATCTTCGACCCCTTCTTCACGACCAAGCCAGTAGGCAAGGGCACCGGCCTGGGCTTGAGCCTGATCTACGAGATCGTCAAAAAGCATTCCGGAACGATCGAAGTCCAGAGCCGGCCGGGTTCCACCGAGTTCTGCGTCAAATTCCCCGCCAGATAACCCCCTTGTGCCGCGGAGGGGATTTTGCTATAATCCTGCGACTATGTACGCCATCATCGAGACCGGAGGGAAGCAATACCGCGTGGAAAAGGGGACCCGCCTCCACGTGGAGAAACTTCCCGGCGAGAACGGCAGCGAGGTCGAGATCCCCAAGGTCCTCCTCGTGAGCGCGGCCGAGGGCGCCAAGATCGGCCGCCCGTTCGTGGAAGGATCCAAGGTCCTGGCCACGGTGGTCGGGCAGATCCGGGGTCCGAAGGTCATCGTTTTTAAGAGGCGCGCCAAGAAGGGCTATAAAAGGACCCAAGGCCACAGGCAGGATCTCACGGAGATCGAGATCAAAGAGGTGACGGCATAACATGGCTCACACTAAATCCCAGGGTTCGACCACCAACGGGCGGGACAGCAACGGCCAAAGGCTCGGCGTCAAGGCGTACGGCGGCCAGGCCGTGACCGCCGGCTCTGTCATCGTGCGCCAGCGAGGCACCCGGTTCTTACCGGGCAGGAATGTCGGGGTCGGCTCGGACGATACCATATTCTCGAAAATGGACGGGATCGTCCGGTTCGAGTGGTTCAAGAAGGGCAAAAAGCAGATCAGCGTCTATCCCGCCTGACGGCCCTCCCGGGCCCGGCGTCTTCCGCTCATCATGTTCATAGACCAGGCGCGTATTTTCATCCAGGCCGGACGGGGCGGGAACGGCTGCCTGTCGTTCCGCAGGGAAAAATTCATCCCCCGGGGCGGTCCGAACGGCGGCAACGGCGGCCGCGGAGGGGACGTTTTTCTCAAGGCGGAC
>MGUT01000008.1:72875-73632 GCA_001800095.1 Elusimicrobia bacterium RIFCSPLOWO2_01_FULL_64_13
AACGGTCGTATGGGAAGCAGGAAGATTACTGGGAGACCTGACCGAGCCGGGCCGGACCCTTCTGGCGGCCCGGGGCGGGCGGGGAGGCAGGGGGAACTCTTCCTTTAAGACTTCCAACAACAGCGCTCCCCGCATCGCGGAGAAGGGCGAACCGGGAGAATCGGCCGCTTTGGACCTGGAACTCAAACTGATCGCCGACGTCGGGCTGGTCGGGTGCCCAAACGCGGGCAAATCCACTCTCTTGTCCCGGATCTCGCAGGCCAGGCCGAAGATCGCGGACTATCCCTTTACCACCCTATCGCCGAACCTGGGAGTGGCGAGGTTCAAGGGGTGGTCGTTCGTCGTGGCCGACATCCCGGGACTTATAGAAGGCGCCCACCAGGGACGCGGCCTCGGGACGGAGTTCCTCCGGCATATCGAGAGGACGCGCGTCCTCGTCCATCTGGTGGACGTGGGAGGATTCGGGGAGAAGACCCCTGCGGAGAACCTGCGCGCCGTGGAAAAAGAGATCCAGCTCTATTCGAAAAAACTCGCCGGAAAACCCGTCCTGGTCGCCGCCACCAAGCTCGACCTCACCGGGGCGCGCGAGAGGCTGCGGGAATTAAAGAAGAATCTGGGCCGGAGGAAAGTCCTGGGGATATCGTCGGCCACCGGGGAAGGCCTGGAAGGATTCTTCAAGGCCGTCGGCTCCCTGTTGTCCCGGAAGCCGCCTCCCGTTCCGGAGGAGAGACCGCCGGCGGGCGCGGTCTCCTACCGG
>MGUT01000008.1:73677-81281 GCA_001800095.1 Elusimicrobia bacterium RIFCSPLOWO2_01_FULL_64_13
TCCAGAACATATTGAAGAAAATGGGCGTTGAAAAAGCTCTGGAGAAAGCCGGGGCCAGGCCGGGAGACACGGTCTGGATCGGGACGATGGAATTCGCCTACGACAAATCCGAAGGATTCTTATGAGGGCCCCGTCTTTTTCTCATGAATAGAAGGATCAGGAACCCGATCCCCACCCAGGCCGATTCGCGGATCCTGCGGATGATCCCGTAGGACAGCCCGGCCTGGGGCGTATACCCCAAAGTCAGGAAGAGAAGCACCCGCCCGCCCTCTCCCACCCCCAGCCGAGCCGGCACGAAAAAGGCCACGTTATTGATGAAGAGCGAGAAGGTCTCTATCGTCATGGCGGCGGCGAGGCTGGTCTGGAGGCCGGCGAGCTTCATGAAGAGAGCGATCTCGAGCACACCTCCGAACCAGGCGATCAGGTTGAACAGGACCGAAAGAGCGAACCGGCGGGGATGATGGGCGTAGAAGTCGCGGATCCCCCGGTCGACACTGTGGGCGGAATCGAGCTTTTTTTCGATCCAGGCCTCGAAGATGGCCGCCTTCCCCAGCCACTTCCCCGCCGGATGGAAGAATCCCCGCTTCTGCACCATAAATAGAAAGGCCGAGACCGCCCCCATGCCTCCCACCACGATCCCCGCCCCCACGTTCCAGGAGACCGGCAGGGAATAGAAGAAAAAATGCGCCGCCCAGCCCATGAGGAGGAAGAGGGTCATGGAGACGAAATCAGCGAACTTATATACCGTGACGGAGGTGACGGCCGATTCCATGGGCAGAGCGCCGCCCAAGAGCATGACCTTCACCGGTTCTCCGGCCAGGTTCCCCGAAGGCACCGTCATGTTCAACGCGTCCCCGGCGAGATAGGCGGCGAAGAGCCGGCCGAAGCCGACCGCGCCGAACGGGTCCACCACCCAAAGCCACGCCAGGCAGAAAAAGACCTGGGCCAGGGAATAGACGGCCGCCAGGAACAGGGTGGGCATGAGGCCGAAATGGGAAAGGTTGGACCAGAGGAGGGACAGCCCGATCCTGTGGATCATCCAGCCCAGGAGCGTGAGGCCGCCCAGGCCTAGGAGGATCTCCAATACGGCGGCGGCCCGTGCGGGGGCGGAGCGCGGTTCTCGCATGTGACCAAAAATGGTAAGATATACGGACGTTAAAAGCAAGGCGGACGCCAAATTCACCCCGAAATCAATGAATATTCACCGCGTCGTCATTAAAATAGGCACTTCCATCCTGGCCCAAGGCCGGGACGCGGGGGAGGCCTCCGTCCTGGAGTCCCTGGTGGGGGAGATCTGCGATTTCCAGTCCCGGAAATGGGAGATGATCCTCGTCACTTCGGGGGCCATCGGCATGGGCGTCCGGGAACTCGGCTGGGCCCGCCGCCCCCAGGACATTCCCCGAAAACAGGCGGCGGCGGCGGTCGGCCAGGTCGGCCTCATGGGGACCTACCAGAAGCTTTTCGGGGCCCGCGGCGCGACCGTGGCGCAGGTGCTCTTGAGCCGGGGGGATTTCGAGGACCGCCGGCGCTATCTGAACGCGCGGAACACCCTCCAGACCCTGATCGGACTGGGGGTGGTCCCCATCATCAACGAGAACGACACCGTGGCCGTGGACGAGATCCGTTTCGGGGACAACGACCGGCTCTCGGCCATGGTGGCCGCCAAGATGAGCGCGGGGACCCTGGTGATCCTTTCCGACGTGGACGGCCTCTACCGCAGCTCGGCCAGGCGCGAATCGGACCTCGTGGGGATGGTGCCGGAAATCACGGCGGAGGTGGAACGGCTCGCCTGGAAGTCCCGGTCCGACGGGCCCGGAACGGGCGGCATGGCTTCCAAGATAGACGCGGCCAAGATCGCTTCCCACAGCGGGGTCGTCACGGTGGTGGCGAACGGGTTCAGGCCCGGCGTCCTGGGCGAGATCCTCGCCGGGAAGCCGGCCGGCACCAAGTTCCTGGCGGCGGGAAAATTGTCCGCGCGGGAGAAGTGGCTCCTCTTCGGGGCGGTCCCCAAGGGGGACCTCGTGGTGGATTCCGGGGCGGAGGCGGCCCTGCGCGAGCGCAGGAAAAGCCTGCTGGCCATCGGCGTGACCGCCGTCCGCGGAGCGTTCCGCAAAGGGGATGTGGTCCGGATCCGCGGCGTGAGCGGCCGCGAGATCGCGCGGGGGACCGTGAATTTCTCTTCGGAAGATACGGGCAGGATCCGGGGCCTGAAGAGTTCCGAGGTCCGCTCGGCCCTCGGCTCGGGAACCGCTTCGGGCGAGGTCGTCCACCGCGACTCCCTCGCCCTCCTGCCCTAGTCCATGGAGATCGGGATCGTCGGCCTGCCCAACGTCGGCAAGTCCACGCTCTTCAACGCCCTCACGTCCGGCCACGCGGCCTCCTCCAACTATCCCTTCACCACCATCGAGCCCAATGTGGGGATCGTTTCGGTCCCGGATCCCAGGCTCGGCCGCCTCTCCGGGCTCTTCCATCCGGAAAAGGTCACTCCGGCCGCCGTCAAGTTCGTGGACATCGCGGGGCTGGTCCGGGGAGCGAGCCAAGGCGAAGGCCTGGGCAACCAGTTCCTCTCCCATATCCGCGAGGTGGACGCCATCGTCCACGTCGTGCGGCTGTTCGCGGATCCCGGAGTGGTCCATACCCTGGGTTCGGTGGACCCCGCGCGCGACTTGGAGATCATCGAGACCGAACTCATCCTGGCGGACATCCAATCGGCGGAGAAGCAGCGGGACAGGCTTGGGGGGTCTGCCCGGACCGGCGACAAGGAATCCAAGGCGAAGCTTGAGATCCTGGAAAAAGTGATCCGGACCCTGAACGAGGGCAGGTCCGCGCGCCTGGCCGGGGTGACGGCCGACGACCTCCGGCCGTTTTTCTTCCTGACGGCCAAGCCCATCCTCTACCTGGGCAACGAGAGCGAGGAGGCCGGGGACCATCCCAGCCCGGAGGCCGCGAAACTCGCGGAGGCCGCGGCGGCGCGGGGGGCAGAGTGGCTCACCGTTTCCGCCAAGATCGAGTCCGAACTTTCCCAGTTCTCGAGCGAGGAAGAAAAGCGGAGCCTGCGGTCGGACCTGGGCCTCGTGGAGACCGGCCTGGAGAAGCTCATCCGGCTGTCCTACAAGATGCTCCGGCTGATCACGTTCTTCACCGCCGGGCCCAAGGAGGTCCGCGGCTGGACCCTGGAGGGCGGAGGGACCGCCGTGGACGCCGCGGGCAAGATCCATAGCGACATCGCCGGAGGGTTCGTGCGGGCCGAGGTCTACCGTTTCACCGACATCGATCGCTGGGGTTCGGAAAAAGCGCTCCAGGAGAAAGGGTTGAAGCGCTCCGAAGGCCGGGAGTACCTGGTCCAGGACGGGGACGTCTGCTACTTCCATTTCCGGGACTGAACCGCCGGCCATTGATTTGAACGCGGCGAATATGATATGATGAATAGCTCATGAACCAGACCTACGAAAGCATATTTATCTGCCCCGGGGAGATGCCCCAGGACAAGATCGAGGCCGCGCTGGAGAAGACGAAGGCGGTGATCTCGCGCTCGAACGGCCATATCGTCACGGCCGAGCTTTGGGGACGCCGCAAGCTGGCCTATCCCATCAAAAGAAACCGGGAGGGCCATTACGCCTATCTCCTCTTTTCCTCTTCGCCGGGAGTTCCGGCCCAGCTCGACCGCCATTATCGCGTGACCGACACCATCCTCCGGGGCCTGACCGTGAAAGTGGACCCGCGCCAGCTGGATAAAGTCCAGGCTTCCCTCAAAGCCCAGGCCGCGGCCGCGGCGGGACCGTCTTTGCCGGCGGCGGCCGAACCGGCTCCTCCTCCCCCTCCTCCAGCATGACCGTGCTCCGGCTGCATCAGCTCAATGACGTCAAGCTCGTCGGCCGGCTGACCCGGGACCCCGAACTCCGCTTTACGGGTAAAGGCCAGCCCATCTGCCGCTTCGATCTGGCGGTCAACCGCCGGTTCCGCGACCCGACGGGCGAATGGAAGGACGACACCTCCTTCGTGCCCGTGGTGGTCTGGGGAGACTCCGGCCAGCGCTGCGCCGACCGCCTCACCAAGGGGAGTCCCGTCTACGTGGAGGGCAGGCTGAAATCCCGCTCCTGGGAATCCAAGGACGGGCAGAAGCGCTCGAGCCTTGAGGTCAACGCCCAGCGCATCCAATTTCTGGCGAAGGTCCAGGACGCTTCCGCCGGACCGCCGGCGGACCGTTCCGAGGGTTTTTCCCCTTCCGCGGTCCCGCAGGCCGAAGAAGCGGCCGTTCCTTCTTCCGAAGGTCCGGACGAGGACATCCCATTTTAACGAACGGAGCCTGATCCATGACGACCATCTCTCGACCTTCCGGACCTTTCCGCCCCGCCGGATACCGCCCCGCCGGATACCGCCCCGCCGGATCCCGCCCGCCCCGTCCGGGAGGACGGTTCGGCAAGCCATTCGGGAGCCGGAGGAAGGTCTGCCGTTTCTGCGCCGAGAAGATCGACTACATCGATTTCAAGAACGTGTCCCTCCTCCGGACTTTCGTCACGGACCGGGGCAAGGTGCTGTCCGCGCGGACGACCGGGGTCTGCACGTATCACCAAAGGGACCTGGGATTGGCCATCAAACGCGCCCGGAACATCGCGCTCCTGCCGTTCACGATGTTTTAAGGCCCCCATGAAAGTGATCCTCCGCGAAGACTTAGCGAAATTCGGCGCGGCCGGCGAGACCAAGAACGTCGCCGACGGCTTCGCCCGCAACTTTTTGTTCCCCAAGAACCTGGCCCTGCCCGCGACCCCGGCCAACCTCAAGAGCTGGGAGCAGGAAAAGAAGGTGAGGGAGGTCCATCTGACCCAGGACCTGGAAGCGGCGCGGAAGATCGCCGGAGACCTCGAGGCCGTGGAACTCGCTCTTCCGGCGAAGTCCGGGCGCGAAGGCCACCTCTTCGGATCGATCACGAGCCAGATGGTCGCCGATTCGCTTTTGGAAAAGGGATTTTCAATCGACAAGAAGAACATCCTCATGGAATCGCCGATCAAGACCCTGGGAAGCTATGAGATCCCCGTCAGGATCCATCCCCGGGTGAGCGCGACGCTCAAGGTCACGGTCTCTCCGGAAGGCGGAGCCGCCGAACCGGCTTCCTGACCGCGCCCCTTTTCCCCTCGTTTCGACCATCAGCCTTAAAGGCGGGTCCGGAGGATCCGGGCGCCTTCATGTTTTCGGGAGAGCGATATGGTTGACCTCTTAGAGAAAGTCCCCCCCTATTCGACCGAAGCGGAAATGGCCGTGCTCGGTTCCATGCTCATCGAAAAAGAGGCCCTGGAACGCGCCCTGGAGCTCGTGGACGAAAAGAACTTCTACGAAGATCCCCACCAGAGGATATTCTCCGCCATCAAGCAGCTCTCGGTCCAGAACAAGCCCGTGGACACGGTCACGGTGGCCGAGGAGCTCCGCCGGAACGGGGACCTCGCCCGCGTGGGCGGAGGCGATTACATCGCCCAGCTCATCAACTCCGTGGCGACGTCGGCCCATATCGACCATTACGCCGGGATCGTCAAGGAGAAGGCGGTGCTGCGGCAGCTGATCGCCGCGGGGACCCGGGTGGTGGGGGACTGCTACAGGGAGGAGGAGGACGCCCAGACCCTCCTCGACCGCGCCGAGGGCCTGATCTACTCCATCGCCGATTCCAAGGACCGCAAGGGGCTCCTGCCCATATCGGACATGCTCCAGGAGATGATAGAGAATCTGGAGACCCTCCACCAGCGCAAGGAGACCGTGACGGGCGTTCCGACCGGGTTCAAAAAGTTCGACGAGATGACGGCCGGGCTTCAGCCCGGCAACCTCATCATTTTGGCCGCCCGGCCGGGAATGGGGAAGACCTCCCTGGCCCTCAATATCGCGACCCACGTCGGGATAACCAAAAAAATGCCCGTGGCCTTTTTTTCCTTGGAGATGAGCCAGCAGGAGATCATCCTGCGGTTCTTGAGTTCCATCACCGGCGTCCACCTCCAGAAGCTGCGCACGGGTTTTTTCGAAAAATCCCAATGGCCCGTCATCACCCGCAAAGCCGAGGTCTTGAGCGAATCCCGCATCGAGCTGGATTCCTCCTCCGCCATGTCGATCCTGACCCTGCGCGCCGCGGCCCGGAGGTTCGCGGCCCGGCAGAAGGCCAGCGGGGCCCCGCTGGCCCTGATCGTCATCGATTACCTTCAGCTCATGCAGGGTTCCCGGAAGAATCCCGAGAACCGGCAGAACGAGATCGCCGAGATCTCCCGTTCCCTGAAAGGCCTGGCGCGCGACCTCAACGTCCCGGTCCTGGCGCTGTCGCAGTTGAACCGTTCCCCCGAGGAGCGCGGCCGCGAGGGGAAGCCCCAGCTCTCGCATCTGCGCGAGTCGGGAGCGCTCGAGCAGGACGCGGACATGGTGGCTTTCATCTATCGCGAAGGGCTGTACCGCGCCGACGCCGATCCCGAGGCCAGGCGGGCCGCCAAGCTCATCATCGCCAAGCAGAGGAACGGTCCGGTGGGAGAGATCAATCTCGTCTTTTTGGGAGAGTGCGCGCGCTTCGGTAATCCCGAACCAGAATCCGAATGATGCCCCGGCCCAAGAGCGGCTTTTTCCGTCCGACCTGGGTCGAAATCAGCCACAAGAACCTCGCCGGGAACTTCCGGTCCGTTTCCAACCTGACCTCGCCGGGAACGAAGGTCCTGGCCGTCGTCAAGGCCGACGCCTACGGCCATGGGCTCCTCCCCGTCGCCAGGACTCTCGCCCCGCTCCGACCCGCGTTCTTCGGGGTCACTTCCGTCGAGGAAGGGCTGCTCCTGCGCCGGGCGCGCCTGGCTCCGCCTCCCTTGATCCTGGGCAACAGCTATCCCTTCGAAAGCCTCGGCCCGGCCATCCGCAACGGCATCCGCGTGACCGTGGCGAGCCTGGAGGCCGCGAGGTTCTGCGACCGGTTCGCCCGCCGCCTTAAAAAGAAAGTGTTCGCCCACGCCAAGATCGATACCGGGATGGGGCGGATCGGGGTCGGTCCCGGCCACGCGGCGGCGTTCATCGATTCCATCCGGCGTCTGGACTCCATCCGCCTCGAAGGCGTCTACACCCATTTCTCCAGCGTGGCCGAAGACCCGGGATTCACGGACCTGCAGGTCCGCCGCTTCGCCGCGCTGGTCGAAGCGCTCCGTTCCCGCGGGACCAAGGTCCCCTACTTCCACTGCGCCAACTCCATGGCCATCCTCCGCCGCCCGGAAGCGCACTATTCCCTGGTCCGCCCCGGCATCTCCCTTTACGGGGCCCTGCCCTTTTCCGGCGGGTCCCCCGTGGATTTACGGCCGGTTCTGTCCTGGAAGAGCCGGATCGTCTTCATCAAAGATGTCCCGGCCGGCGGGTCGGTGAGCTACGCGCGCGCCTTCGTCGCGAAGAGGAAATCCCGCGTCGCCACGGCCGCTTTCGGCTACGCGGACGGCTACCGGAGGATCCTGTCCAACCGCGGGAAGGTGCTGGTGCGGGGGCGGCGCGTGCCCGTGATCGGCAGGGTCACCATGGACATGACCATGCTCGACGTCACCGGCCTGCCCGAAGCCCGGGTCGGCGACGAGGTCGCGCTCATCGGGGCCCAGGGGAACGAGCGGATC
>MGUT01000008.1:81293-83141 GCA_001800095.1 Elusimicrobia bacterium RIFCSPLOWO2_01_FULL_64_13
TCTTCTGCTCCATCGCCGCCCGCGTGCCCCGGGTGCCGGCGGACTGAATCCATGCTCGAAAACTCCAACCCCTTCGTCCTGGCGGGAAGGAAGGTCCTCGGCGTGGCCCAGTCCTGCGGGGAGATCATCCTCATGATCCGCCGCACCCTCTTCTGGATGTTCCGCGCCCCCTTGAGCCGGAGGAACGTCCTCGGACAGATGGTGGAGATGGGGGCGCGCACGTTTCCCGTGACCTCTCTCACGATCATCTTCACCGGGATGGTGCTGGCGCTCCAGACCGGCTTTTCCTCCATCAAGGTCTTCAACGAGCCCCTCTTCGTCGGGACGGCCGTGGGCCATTCCATCGTGAAGGAGCTGGGGCCGGTGCTGACGGCCCTGGTGTTCTGCGGCAGGATCGGAGCGGCCATCGCCGCGGAGCTGGGCACCATGAAGGTGACGGAACAGCTGGACGCTCTCTACACCCTGGGCACCAACCCCATCCGCTATCTCGCCGTTCCCCGCTTCATCGCCGCCTTCACCATGGTCCCCATCCTCGTCATCTACGCGGACCTCATGGGGATTCTGGGAGGGTTCATCATCGCCTCCGTCCAGCTGCAGATCGCCTGGACCATCTATTGGGACGAGATCTTCGACATCCCCACGGAGGTCTTTTTGCACGGGTTTATCAAGTCGTTTGTGTTCGCCTTGATAATCGTCGCAATTTCATGCTATAAAGGATTCACGACAGAGGGCGGCGCCGAAGGCGTAGGCCGCGCCACGACCCAGGCCGTCGTCGTTTCCATGGTGATGGTGCTGGTGAGCGACTATTTCGTTTCGGCCGTCCTGGTGGCCTTCGGGATCGGATGAACGGACCCATGATACGGGTCGCGGACCTGCGAAAATCCTTCCGGAGCAAGAAGGTCCACGACGGCATTTCCTTCGAGGTCCGGGAAGGCGAGACCTTGACCGTGATCGGAGGGTCGGGTTCGGGGAAGTCGGTCCTCCTCAAGCAGGTCGTGGGGTTGATCCGGCCGGACTCGGGCGGGATCGTCATCGCCGGCCAGGACATCACCCGGCTGGACGAGGACGGGCTCCAGGCGGTCCAAAAAAAGATGGGCTACGTGTTCCAGGAGGCGGCTCTCTTCGATTCCATGACCGTGGCCGAGAACGTCGCGTTCGGGCTCTGCAGCCTGATGGACTGCGACGCGGGCTCGGCCTTCAAGATCGCCAAGCAGCGGCTTTCGCTCGTGGGCCTCTACGACATCGAAAACCTCCGCCCCAGCCAGCTTTCGGGGGGGATGAAAAAAAGAGTGGGGATCGCGCGCGCCATCGCCATGGGGCCGGAGATCCTGCTCTACGACGAGCCGACCACCGGGCTGGACCCCGTCATGTCGGACGTGGTCAGCGAACTGATCCTCCGTCTCAAAATGCAGAGCGGGACGACCACCATCGCCGTCACGCACGACATGAAGTCCGCCTATAAGATCTCGGACAGGATTGCCATGCTTTACGAAGGAAAAATATTGGAGATCGGCGCGCCGGAGGAGATACGGAGATCGAAGAACCCCATCGTGCAGCAATTCATCACGGGCTCGAGCCAGGGCCCCATCCCGGTGCCGAAGGTTTGATCCGGAGGGTCCCCGCGTGAACCAGGAAACGCGCGTCGGCCTGTTCGTGCTTTTGGGCCTGGTGGTCTCGGGGCTGGGCGTCATGAAACTGAGCGACTTTTCCTTCCAGAGCCGCTACACCCTTACCTTCGTCTTCGACGACGTGGGCAACCTCCGCGAGAAGAGCCTGGTCCGAATGTCGGGCGTCGAGATCGGCCGGGTCCATTCCATCGACCTCTCCGGCGGCCGCGCCAGGGTCCGG
>MGUT01000009.1:0-8473 GCA_001800095.1 Elusimicrobia bacterium RIFCSPLOWO2_01_FULL_64_13
TTCGCCCATTTCGCAGAAGGACTCTACGCCGAGGCCCTGGACGAGTTCCGGCGCGCCGACCGGCTGTACGAGGAGACCCTGCGCAAGACCGCGGTCTATCATTCCCTGCCGGACGTCGTGGAGGGAGTCCGCCGCGAATGGGCGGATTGCCTCACGAACCTGGGCGTCACCCTGGAACGGCTGGGCCGCGCGCGGGAATCGGAAGAGGCCTACCTGAAGGCGTTGAATATCCAACCCCGCCTTCCCAAGGCCCACTATAATCTGGCCGTGCTCTATTGGAACAGGGACTGGAAGAAGGCGGTCCTGCACCTGGAGGAAGCCCTTCGTCTCGAGCCCGGCCATCCGGCCGCGGGCCGGTTCCTGGAAAAGGCGCGGGCCGCCCTCTCGCGGGAAGGATCCAGGTGAAGCCCCTCTCCGGCCTGCCGGATTTCTCCAGGCACTACTCCCGCTTCGCTCTGATGGGGTCTTTGGACCGCGCTTTGCGGACGCTCCTGCGGATGGGAGGAGGGCTCATGGTCCTGTCCCTCGCGGCTTTTTTCGCCGCCGCGGAATGGGTCAGGTGGATCCTCCTTTTCATCCTGGGGGCCGGCCTGCCGGCGCTGGCCGCCTCCGCGGTCATGGGCGCGGTCAGGGACCTGCGGCCGGCGCGGTTCTGCAAGGCGCTCGCCGCCCGGTCGCCCCTGTTCAGGGACCTTGAGAGCGCCGTGGAGCTTTGCCGCGGCCCGTCTCCCGACGGGATCTCGCAGGAGTTGACGGACGAGCTGGTCCGTTCCGTCCAGGAAACGCTCCGGAAAGAGGACCCCTCGCGCTGGTTCCCCGCCGAAGAACTGCGCTGGGCGGTCCGCCCCGCGGGGATCCTGGCGGTCCTGTTCGCCGCGTTGTGGTTCCTTCCCCCGCGGGTCCTGCAATCGGGATGGAAGGGCCTCATGTTCGGACCGGGGAGCGAACTCCAAAAAGCCCTGCGCGTCACCCCGGAAGGCGGAGACGTGACCGCCGGCGAACCGGTCGCGGTCACGGTGGAAACGCTGCTGCGCCCGGAAGTCCGTCCCCGGCTCCTGGTCCAGACCCGGTCCGGCTGGGCGGAGCCGCGCGCTTCCATCGAGGGCCGGTTCAGCCTGTTCCAGCTCCAGCCGGTGATAGAACCGACGCATTTCAAGGTCCTCTGGAAGAACCTTGAAAGCCGGGTATTCACGTTCACTCCGGTGGAGCCGCCGCGCCTGACGGATTTCCGCGTTACGGCGGCCTTTCCGGATTACAGGGGGCTCGAGCCGGTCCGGCTGGACGGGGAACCCCAGGGCGAATTCTACCGCGGCACCCGCCTCCGGATAGAGGCGCGGGCCACCCGCCCGCTGAAAAACATCGAAATGGCGGATTCCCGGGGATTGCGCACCAAGGTCGAGCTCTCCCAGAACAGGCGGGCGGCGGTCTCCTTCTCCGTCAGCCAGCCCTTCGATTTCTGGTTCGAGATGACGGACGAGGAGGGCAGGAGCCCGGCGGTCGCCGTGCGCTACAGGATACTCGTCAAGGAGGACGCCGCGCCCGCGGTCCAGGTCCTGGCGCCTTCGGACGACCTTCTGGCCGGAAGCGAATCCGAACTCCCGTTCACTTTCGAGTTGAAAGACGACATCGGCGTGTCGGCCGTCTATCTGAACGTGTCCCGCGAAGGCGGCTTCCCCGCCCAAAGGTCCCTCCTTAAAAGCTACCGGCCGGTGCGGACGTCGGGCATCGATCAGGCGTCCTGGAACCTCGGGAGGGCGCGGGCGCGCCCGGGAGAGGTCCTGCGGCTGCGCCTGGAGGCCGTGGACAACGATCAGGTCACGGGGCCGAAATCCGGTTTCAGCCGGGAGATACTCGTGGAAGTGCAAAGCTATGAAAAAGAGCACGCGCGCATAGAGTCCGACCTGGAAAAATTCCGCGACGACCTCATCCGGCTCCTCGCCGACCAGACCGCGGCCCGCCTCGCCCCGGAAGAATGGGGAACGTCCGCGGCGGAAGCGGCCGTAAAAAGCCAGGAGGATATCCTCGAACGGACGGGGCGGGCCCAGGAGGACATCGAAAGCATCCTCGCGAAAATGGAGCGCGACCCCTTGAGCGATTTTTCGACCTGGTCCGAACATGAGGCGATCCGCTCCGGAATGGAGTCCCTGCGGGAGGGTCCCATGCGCGCGGCGTCGGACGCCCTGCGGCAGGGCCGGTTCCAGCAGGCATCCCGGGAGCAGGAGAACGCCGTGAGCGAGCTCGAGCGGCTGTCATCGCTCTCGGAATCGGTCCATAAATACGGCAAGATGCGCGACCTGGTGCATTCCGCCGACCGCCTGCTTGAGAAAGGCGAGAACCTGTCGCGGGGCCTGGAGACCGGGGACCTGGAAGACGATGAGCTCCGCAGGAACCTGGAAGAGACCCTCAAGGAGGCCTTCCAGATCCTGTCCGAAATGCGCCGCCAGCTCGACCAGCTTCCCAAGGAACTTCCGGAAGATTTCATCAATCAGCCCGCGGTCAAACAGATGAAGCTGTCCAACATGGCCGACTCCGCGTCGCGTCTGGGCGAGTCCCTCAAATCCGGGGACCTCCGGGCCGCCCTGGAAGCGGCGCGGGATCTCCTGCGGCAGGCCCGGGAAGCGCGCGAAGCGATACGGGAAGCCTCCGAAGGGATCCACCCCGGAGGCGCGGGCGACATGCGCCGGGAAACGGAGGAGAAGGCGTCGGCGCTCGACGGGATCATCGAGAGGCAGGAGCAGCTCCTGGGAAAGACGGGCGCCTTTGAGAACAAGCGCCGCGCTTTTCAGAACGAAGCGCAGAAGAAACTCCTGAAAGAGCTCGCCGGACGCCAGAAAACGCTTCTGAAAAAGGCCAGGACCGCGGCCCAAGGGATCGAATCGGCGCCGGAACGCCCTCCCGGGGCCGTTTCCCTGGCGGCGGGGCTCCGCTCCGTCGAACCGTCCATGGAGAAGGTGCTCAAGGAACTGGAGGAGGAGAACGTCATGTTCTCGCAGATGTGGCTGAAGGAGATCGTGGACCGCGTCCGGAAGGAGGAGGCCTCTCTGGCGGCGCGTCCCGAAGCCGGCGCGAAGCCCGGAAACGGCCTTCTGCAGGAGGCGCGGGAGGTCGCCGGCGGGGAGCAGACGATCCTCGACCTCCTGAAAAATCCGCCCCGGCCGGCCGGGGACCCTTTTTCGAAGGAAGAGCGCGAGGCGATGGCCGCGCTCGCGAAAGAGCAGTCCTCTCTCATCGAGGAAACGGAATCCGTCATGAGCGAGGTCGCGGAACTTTCGCGCGAAAGCGCCATTTTGGGTCCGGGCATACTTACGGAACTGGGCCGGGCCGGAAGCGAGATGAAAGCCGCCGCCGGCTCCCTCTCCCGGGCCGACAGCGGAGAGGCCCAGGGTCAGGAGCAGAAGGCCCTCTCCCACCTCCGGCAGGGGCAGGAGAGTTTGGGCGAAGCCGGCGGGAAATTCTCCCGGGTCCAGAAAATGGGAGGACAGGGCGGACCCGGTTTCATCCAAAGGCGCGATTCAGGGACGGGACGGAGCGGTTTCAGGACCGGGATCGTGCGCATCCCGGGAGCGGAGGAATACCTGCCCCCCAAGGAATTCAGGGAAGAAATGCTTGAATCCCTCAAGGAGCGCTATCCGGAATCCGAAGGGTCCCGGATCAAGGATTATTACAGGAGGCTGGCGCAGTGAGCCGCCCGCGGCCGCGGATGGGAGGGAGATTGAAGCTGGCCGTCGCGCTCGGCTTTCTGCTCGCGCCGGCGCCGGCGGCGGCCCTGGACTTCCAGATCCTGGAATCCGGGGATTTTTCCCCGCTCCGCGCGCGGATGGACGGTCTCGCGCCGGGATCCCCCGGACGGAAGGACCTGGAAGCCGTGATCGCTCTGTACCAGGGGGACCTGGACCGGGCCGGCTCGCTTTTCGCGCCGGACTCCCCGGCGCGGGATCCCGGCGTGGAATGGCTGCGGACTTACGCCGCGGCGGTCTCTCCGCTCCGGAGGGGCATGACCGTCTCCGAATCGGAGCACTTCATCCTGCGGACCCCGCCCGGGGAGGATTTTCTGGCCCGGTACGCCCTGGACGCTTTGGAGAAGGCCTATGGCGAGACGGGGAAGGACCTCGGACTCCGTCCGGAGGGAAAGGTCCCGGTCGACATCTACGGTTCGGAAGAGGATTTTTCCCTGGCATCGACCCTGACCCGCGAGGACCTCGATCGCAGCGGGGCCATAGGCATCTGCAAGTTCCGCCGCCTCATGATCCTTTCCCCCAGACGGCTGGCGTTCGGCTACCGGTGGCTGGATACCCTGGCCCACGAGTATGTCCACTACGTCATCAACGCCAAAAGCCGGGGTCTCTGCCCGCTCTGGCTCCACGAAGGGATCGCCCGCTATCTGGACACCCGCTGGCGTCTGGCGGCGCCCCAATATCTCATCCCCGGCAACCGGACGGAGCTGGCGCGGGCCCTGAAGAAGGACGGCCTGGTCCCGTTCTCGCGGATGGAGCCGTCCATGGTCTATCTCGACGGCCAGGAGCAGGTCCGCCTGGCGTTCTCCCAGGTCAGCCACGCGGTCCACATGATCGTCGCGACGGAAGGGCCGTCCGCGATCAGGGAGATCCTCGAGGAGCTGGCCGGGGGCCGGTCGAGGGCCGAGGCCTTCCGGAAGGTCCTGGGGAGGAACGATGAGCAATTCGAAAAGGACTGGAAGGTCTTTCTGGCGGAGGAGGATCTAGCCGAGTCGCCCGGGGCCGCTCCGGACGCCGTTCGGTTCGGTCAAGCGGATGAGATCAACCAGTACGTCGGCGTGGGACTGCGCGGACATATCCGGCTGGGCGACCGCCTGCGGCGCAAAGGCCTGGCCGAGGCGGCCCTGGTCCAGTATGGGAAAGCCGCCGGGTCCGAGCCGTTCAATCCCGTGGCCCTGACCAACTCCGCCCGGGCCCTCCTCGCCCTGGGACGCGGCGGACAGGCCGTGGACGCGTTGAAGGTCTGCGTCAGGGAAAATCCCAATTATCTGCCGGCTTTTCTCCTTCTGGGACAGGAAATGGAGAGGGCGGAGGAATTCGGGGAGGCGCTGCGAAACTACCGGGAATGCGCCGCCATCAATCCGTTCGATCCCAGGGTTCACGAGGGGATCGTTCGGGCGGCGGAGGCCCTGGGCTTGAAGGAGGAGGCGGAACGCTCGAGGGAAATATTAAGGAAGCTTTGACTCCCCCTCACCTTTGTCCTCTCCCCCAAGGGGGAGAGGAAATATTTTTTATGGCAGTTCCCTCTCCCGCTTGCGGGAGAGGGTTAGGGTGAGGGTGTAAGCTTTTCCTAAGCGGCGCATTCTCCCGGGCCGGTGGAGATCGTGAAGGTCCCCGTCCCGCCCCAGTCGGAGAAGAAATCGGAATCCGGAGATTCCGGCAGGTCGGTCAGGGGTTCGAGCTCGCGCTTGAGCGCGTCGAATCCCGTCCGCGCGACGAAGCTCCGGAAGATCTCCCCGGGTCTTTTTCCCGCCTGATAAAGGTCCAGGAGCTTGTCCACCACGGCCGGGATCTTCTTGGCCGGTACCCGCAGGAAATGCTTGCCGTAGCCGGAACCTTCCGCGCCGATGTGCCCGCCCAGGAGCATGGTATAGGTCGGGACCTGCTTCCCTCCCACCGTCCTGGCCCCGCCGTAGAAACCGATGTCGGCGATGTGGTGCTGTCCGCAGGAGTTGGGACAGCCGGATACCTTGATCTTCAGGTCCGCCAGGTCCGCGTCGTTGGGCCTTTTCTCGCGCAGGAATTTCACCAGGGCTCCGGCCAGGCCGCGCGAGGAGGTGATCCCGAGCTGGCAGGTGTCCGCCCCCGGGCAGGACGTGATGTCCGCGAGCCGTTCGGCGGACGGGACGGCCAGGCCGGCCTTGGCCAGTTCTCCGTACAGGGCGGGGAGGGCCTCGTTCTTCACCCAGCGCAGGACGAAGTTCTGCTGGACGGTCGTCCGGACGAGGCCGTTCGAGAATTTTTCCGCCGCTCCCGCCAGCGCGCGGAGCTGATCGGAGCGGATGTCTCCCAAAAAGAGGTGGAGGAGCGCGATGGAGTAGCCGCCCTGTTTCTGCGCGAGGACGTTCGTGGATCTCCAGCGCCGGTATTCGGCCGAATCCGGCCCGGGAGGCGATGAGACGGAGGGCGCGGGCGGAGGGGCTTCGGAATAGTCCGGGATCTCCGGGTAGCTCTCCGACCGGAGCCTGTGCCTCTCGGCGAAGACCCTTCTTTTAAATTCATCGATCCCGATCTTTTCAATCAAGAATTTTATCCGGGCCATGTTCCGGTTCTTCCGGCCGTAGTCCCAGTCGCGGTTGAAGACGAAGAGCACCGCGTGGGTGGTCCGCAGGAAATCTTCCACCGGCGTGAATTCCTCGAGCACCTGGGCGGTCTTGGGAGTGGGCCCGAGGCCGCCTCCCACCGTGGTGACGAATCCGCGCCCGGCCTTCCCTCCTTCGGTCCGGACGGCCGCGAGGAACCCGAGGTCGTGCATCGGGTTCAGGCCGCGATCCGCGGCGCTGCCTGAAAAAGATATCTTGAACTTGCGGGCGAGGGCCTGGCTCACGGGATGGCGCAGGCAGAAGCGGGCCGCGGCCTCGGCGTAGGGAGAGACGTCGAAGACCTCGTCCCGGGCCACGCCGGCCAGGGGGTCCGCCGTGACGTTCCGGACCGTGTTGCCGCAGGCCTCGCGCGTGGTGAGGCCGCATTCCGCCAGGCGCTCCATGCAGTCGGGGGCCTGGTCCAGGGAGACGAAGTGGTACTGGATGTCCTGGCGGGTGGTGACGTGGGCGATGCCCTTGCGGTCGGCCCCGGCGAAGCGGTCGGCGATATCGGCCAGGGCCAGGAGCTGCGCCGAGGTCAGACGGCCCCAGGGAATCTTCACCCGCACCATCTGGACGTCGGGCTTCTGCTTCTGGCCGTAGATGCCGCGCTGGAGCCGGAACTGCCTGAAATCGCCTTCGGTCAGCGACTGGTCCTTCAGGCGGGTGATCTCCCGCCTCATCTCCTCGATGTCCCGCCGGTAGCGCGGCGCTTCCTCGATGGAGCCGGGAGTCAGGTTCTGAAGGTTATCTTCGGTTTTAGGCGGCATATTCCTTATATAAAACAGGCCCAAGGCGGGTGCCCCGGGCCTGGCGCTCGGTGATGCTGTCTATTTCTTGAAGTAGTCGGCGTTGATCTCGATGAAGTTCTTCCACTGGTCCGGCACCTGGTCGTTCGGATAGATGGCCGTGACGGGGCAGACCGCCTGGCAGGCTCCGCAATCGATGCAGGTCACTGGATCGATGTAAATCTGTTCGACCGTGGCGAAGGCCGGTTCGTTCTTGGTCGGATGGATGCATTCCACCGGGCAGACTTCCACGCAGGCGGTGTCTTTGACTCCGACGCAGGGTTGTGCGATAGTATAGGCCATAGTTCGTCCTCCGTTCTATTGGATAGGGTCCGGCGTCATGGAACTGAAGCTCGCCCTGCATTTATCCTACCAAAATCCTTTCTTCTTGAAAAGAAGAATCTTCAGTTTCCCTGTACCAGGACCGCGCTTCCTTGAATTTGCCTTCATGCACGGCGACGATCACGTTGGACCAGCCGGACAGATAGGGCTGGGAGGCGTCGGTGACGCTGGGCTCGGCCGGGTGGTCCGGGTGGGAATGGAACACGCCAATCTGGTCCAGTTCTGGTTGTGACGTCCAAATGGGTTGCAATGCGGCGTTGACTTGAGCCGGGTCAAACACGAACTCATAAAGCCCCCCCCGGTTCATTCGATTCGGATCAATTGAAATAGCGCCTGCCTTTGCAAGTTCAGAGAGGCGATGAGAATGATTCCCATCCGCGATGTTAGGTAAAAAAATAACCTTCTCGACTTTACCATGGCAAGATCCAAGAAGAATTCCGCACACTTCTTTTGGATATCCGGTCTTGCACCCGGCTATCAGCTCTTGCCAGTCATTTCGATTGAAGCGGAGTTCTTTCATATTCATTCGATCCCCAGGTGGATCTTGGCGTCTTCGCTCGCCATGGCGCGTGGGTCCCAGGGCGGGTTCCAGACCAGGTCCACCTTCACTTCCTTGACCATCGGCAGCTGGCTGACCTTGGCGTGCACCGCGGACATGATCTGCGGCCCCAGGGGGCACATGGGCGATGTGAGCGTCATGCGCACCCGGACCTTCTCCCCCTCGATATCGGCGCCGTACACCAGCCCCAGGTCCACGATATTGTATCCGATCTCGGGATCGAGGACTTCCTTCAGTTTTTCCTTGACGTCGGATTCATTCCACATGGCTGTCTCCTTCGCGCGCCCGATCGACGCCGCAGCCGCAGGGGCAGATGCGGCGCAGATGTTCGAAACTGTAGATGCCGGTGGCGTGGCCGTCGCCGAAGCTGACGCTCAAAGCGTAACGGCCCACCACGCTCACCCCCGTCCCCTCCAGGGTCTCGGGGACGCCGCGGCCGTCAAGCAGGGGCCGGCCGGTGAATTCGTC
>MGUT01000009.1:8490-11868 GCA_001800095.1 Elusimicrobia bacterium RIFCSPLOWO2_01_FULL_64_13
GGCAGCTCCTGCGCAGGTGGCTGAACGGGTAGATGCTTTCATGCCCGTCCTCCCAGAGGATCTTCAACTCCCGGGCCCCCGCCTTTTTGATCTGTCTGGGTTGGGAGCTGTGTACGCCGCTCGTCACGCCGGTTCCTCCACGACTTCCAATCTGCCCGCCAGGTGGGTCGCGATGCTGATCTGCGCCGCCAGGGCGCGGGCGATGTTCCGGTAGACCTCGGCCGCGGGCGAACCGGCCGCGGCCAGGACCACGGGAACGCCCGCGTCGGACTGGAGCCGGATGGACGGGTCCAGGGGGATCTCGCCCAAAAAAGGGATCCCGAGCTTTCCGCTCGCGGCCCTGGCGCCCCCGTGGCCGAAGAGCTCCTCCCGATGCCCGCAATGGGAGCAGAGATGGTAGCTCATGTTCTCGATGATCCCCAGGATGTTCACCCGGGTCTCCTGCATCATGCGCAGGGTCTTCATGGAGATCGTGAGGCCCACGTCCTGGGGAGTGGACACGATCACCGCTCCGGAAAGGGCGACGCTCTGCACGAGGGTCAGGTGCACGTCGCCCGTGCCCGGAGGCAGGTCGACGAAAAGGTAGTCCAGCTCGCCCCAGGCCACGTCGGTCAGGCATTGCTCCACCGCGCGGTGGGCCATGGGCCCCCGCCAGATGAGCGGCTGGTCCCCCTGGGCGAAAAATCCCATGGACATGAACTTGACGCCGTGCGCGGTCTTGGGCTGGATGAGGTTGTCGCGGACGGCGGTCTCTCCCTGGCGGCCCATGAGGATCGGGATGGAGGGCCCGTAGATGTCGGCGTCGAGAAGACCCACGCGCGCTCCGTCCATGGCGAAGGCCACGGCCAGATTGGCCGCCACGGTGGACTTGCCCACGCCCCCTTTGCCGCTGCCCACGGCCACGATATTGCGGACGCCGGAGAGGTTCGCCGCGCCCTTGCGCTCGGCCTTACGGACCTCGGAAGTCATCTTGATCGAGACCGTTTCCACGCCCGCGATCGAGCGGACGCTCTCTTCCGCCTCCTTCCGGAGCAATTCCTTCACGGGGCAGGCGGGGGTCGTCAGACGGATCTCGAAGGCGACGGCGCCGTCGCAGATGCGGACGTCGCGCACGAAGCCCAGGGACACGATGTCCGTTTTGAGGTCCGGGTCCTGGACCCGGGAGAGGGCCTTCAGAACGTCCGGTTCCGTGATCTTGGGCATGGGTTATATCTTCCCTCGCTTCTTGAGCGCCTCCAGCAAAGTGTTCCAGGCCAGGACGGCGCACTTGACCCTGACGGGATAACGCTTCACGCCTTCCAGTGACTTGGCGTCCTCCAGCTCGGCGCTCAAGGATTCCGCCGGCCGGCCTTCGAGCATCATGTCCTTGAATTCCCGGGCGAGCGCTTCGGCCCGGAAGACGTCGAGGTCCTGGACGGCCTCGGTCATCATGCTGGCGGAGGCCTGCGATATGGAACATCCCTTTCCCTTGAAGGCGATCTCCGCGATCGCGACTCCCTTGAACTTCAAAAAAAGCATGAGCTCGTCCCCGCACAGGGGATTGATCCCGGCCTCGAAGACGTCCGGGTCCGCCATCTCGCCGGAATGCCGCGGCGAGCGGTAATGGTCCAGGATGACCTCGCGGTAGATCTCGTCCGTGAACTGGACCTCCCCTCCCGGATTCACCGGCCCTCCTTCTTCGCGGAGGGCTTCGCGGGCCTGTCGGTGGGACTGGGAGCGCAGACGCCGAAAAGGGTCCTGGCGCGGTCCAGGGACTTGGCGAATTTGTCGATCTCTTCCTTCGTGTTATAAACGTAGACGGAGGCGCGGGTCGTTCCGTTGATGCCCAGCCGCCTCATGAGGGGCTGGCAGCAATGGTGGCCGGCGCGGACGGCGATGCCGTCCTCGTCGAGCACCGTGCCCAGGTCGTGGGGATGGATGGTCCCCAGGTTGAACGAGACCACCCCGCTCCTCTGCGCCGAATCCATGGGCCCGTAGATGGTGATGCCCTCGATCTGCAAGAGGGACTTCAAGGCGTAGCCGATGAGCTCCTGCTCGTGGGCGCGGACGTTGTCCATGCCGAGGCCCTGGAGGTAGTCGAGCGCGGCCCCGAAAGCGGCGACGCCGGCGAAATTCGGCGTGCCCGCCTCGAACTTGTACGGGAGCTCGTTCCAGGTGGCCTTCTCCAGCCAGACCTCCCGGATCATGTCCCCTCCGCCGAGGAAGGGCGACATCTTCTCCAGCATCTCCTCGTGGGCGATCAGCACCCCCACGCCCGTGGGCCCCATCATCTTGTGCGCCGAGAAGGCCAGGAAATCGCACCCGAGGACGCGCATGTCCACCGGGATGTGCGGCACGCTCTGGGCCGCGTCCACGAGGAGCAGGGCTCCCAGGGACTTGGCCACCTGGGCGAACCGCCTTATGGGATTGATGGTGCCGATGGCGTTGGAGACGTGCGTGACCGCGATGAGCTTGGTCCTGGGGCCCGCGTTCCGGTCCAGGTCCTCGAGGTTCAACGTTCCGTCCGGCCGGACCTCGACGAATTTCAGCACCGCGCCTTTCTCCTGGGCGAGGATCTGCCAGGGGACGAGGTTGGAATGGTGCTCCATGCCGGTGAGGAGGATCTCGTCCCCCGGGTTGATGAATTTCCTCCCCCAGGCGTGGGCGACCAGGTTGATGGATTCGGTCGTGTTCCTGGTGAAGATGACGGATTCGGGCGAGGGGGCGTGGACGAAACGGGCGACTTTCTTCCTCGCCTCCTCGTAGAGGGCGGTGGCCTCTTCCGACAGGGTATGGATCCCGCGGTGGACGTTGGCGTTCGTGTTCTCGTAGAAGTTCGAGAGGGCCTCGATCACGGCGCGGGGTTTCTGCGACGTGGCGGCGTTGTCCAGATAGACGAGGGGCTTGCCCCGCACCCGGCGGGAGAGGATGGGAAAATCTTTTCTGATCTTATCGATATCCACGGCGATTCACTCCGGAAAACGAATCAGGACATCTTCCCCCTCGGTCTTCACGGGAAAGGTGCGGATGGGGGTGACGGCCGGCATGGAAAGGGCGTCCCCCGATCTCAAGTCGAAACGGGCGCCGTGCCGCGGGCAGCGGATCTCGCGGCCTTCGACGACGCCCTCCGCCAGGGGCCCGTCGTCGTGCGTGCAGACGTCCTCGACGGCGTAGAGGCCGCCGTCCCCGCCTTCGATCTTGAAGAGAGCCACATGGACGTCCCCCCTTTGGACCTTGACGGGCCGTCCGGGGCGCAGGTCGGAGAGTCCGGCGGCGCGGACCCAGACCCCATCGGCTTCGGTCCGCGGGGTCACGATCGCGCCGCTGCCGCGGCGGCGGCCCGGCCGCCCCCGCCGGAGAGGACCCGGCTCGTCCAGTTCTCGAGTTCGGTCCGCGCCG
>MGUT01000009.1:11896-14578 GCA_001800095.1 Elusimicrobia bacterium RIFCSPLOWO2_01_FULL_64_13
ATGACGGCCTGGGCGTCCGGACGGGACAGCCCCCGGCTCATGAGGTAGAAAAGCTGGTCCTCGTCTATGGAGCTGACGGCCGCGCCGTGCCCGCACTTGACGTCGTCGGCTTCGATCTCGAGCTTGGGGATGGTGTCGGCCCGGGCCTCGCGGCTTAAAAGGAGGTTGCGGTTGGTCTGATAAGCGTCTGTTTTCTGGGCGGGTTTTTTGACGTGGATCAGCCCGCTGAAGAGGGAGCGGGACCGGTCCTTCAAGGCGCTCTTGAAAAGGACGTCGCTCCTCGTGTTCGGGACCTCGTGGCCGACGTAGACCGTCTGGTCGGAATCCTGGTTGTCCTCGCCGACGGCCAGGCCGAACATCCGCGCGGTCGAGCCCTCTCCGGCCAGAACGGCGTTCCAGTTCGACTTGTTGATGGAAGACCCCTTGTTGACGACCAGGAAATTGAGGGAAGCGCCGCGTTCCAGGGCGCAGGTGAAGGAAGAAAGGGTGACCGATCTCTTTCCGGAGTCCTGGACGCGCGCGAAGGAAAGGTTCGAACCTTCCCCCAGATGGACTTCCGTCAGGCTGCCGAGCCAGCCGTCCCAGTCCGCGCGGTTCGATTCGCTGGACAGGAGGGTCAGGGAGCTGTTTTTCCCCAGGAGGATGATCCGGTTGGGGAAATAGGACGGCCTGGGGCCTCCTTGGAGTTCGGAGACGGGCTTCATCAGGACGGAAAGGGGTTTTTCCACGTTCACGCCGTCCGGCACGTGCAGGAAGACTCCGCCGTTGCACAGGGCGCTCGCCAGGGCGTCGTATTTCCGCCCGTTCCGGCGCCCGGGGCTTTCCAGGCGGGGACGCGCGAGGTCGGGGACTTCGCGGGCGGCCTGGCTCAAGGTTCCCAGATAGAAGGAGCCCTGCTTGGGGTAATCGGGGGCCGCGGCCGCGTCCACGCCGATGTCCGAGAAGAAGATCTTGTTGAAGTCGACCTTCCTCCATTCATCCTCGGTCTTCCCCGGGAGCGGGGAGGCCTCGAACCGGTCCAGGGCCGCGAACCGCAGATCTCGGAACCAGTCCGGTTCCCGGTTGTTCCCGGAGATCTCCCGGATCGCCGTTTTGAAATCCGTCACCCGACCGACCCTTCCATCTCCATGCCGATCAGCCGGTTCAGCTCGACGGCGTATTCCATGGGGAGCTCCTTGACGAAGGCTTCGAAGAACCCGTTGACGATGAGAGCCACGGCGTCCGATTCCTTCAATCCCCGGCTCATGAGGTAGAAAAGCTGCTCCTCCCCCACTTTGCTGACGGTCGCCTCGTGGCTTACGGTCGCCGACTCCTCGTTGATCTCCATGGTGGGGTAGGTGTCGGAGCGGGACTCTTCGTCCAGGAGCAGGGCGTCGCAGCGGACGTTGACCTTGACGTTGGCCGCGTTGGGATACACCTTCACCAATCCCCGGTAGGAGGAGCGCCCGCCGTTCTTGGAGACGGACTTGGAGATGATGGTCCCGGAGGTGTTGGGGGCGGCGAAGACGAGCTTGGCGCCGGCGTCCTGGTGCTGCCCCTTGCCGGCCATGGCGCAGGAGAGGATCTCCCCGCGCGCGCCCTCGCCCACGAGATAGACCGCCGGGAACTTCATGGTGAGCTTGGAGCCGAGGTTCCCGTCCAGCCATTCCACGATGGAATCGCGGTGGGCCATGGCGCGCTTGGTCACGAGGTTGAAGACGTTGTTGGACCAGTTCTGGATGGTGGTGTAGCGCAGGTGCGAGCCGGGCAGGGCGATGAGCTCGACCACGGCGCTGTGCAGGGAGTCCGAGGAGTAGGTCGGGGCCGTGCAGCCTTCGATGTAATGGACGGAGGAGCCCTCGTCGGCGATGATGAGGGTCCGCTCGAACTGGCCGGTGTTCTTGGAGTTGATGCGGAAGTAGGCCTGGAGGGGCGTGGCCACCTTCACGCCCTTGGGGATGTAGACGAAGGAGCCCCCGGACCAGACGGCGGAGTTCAGCGCGGCGAATTTGTTGTCCTCGGGGGGGATGACGGTGCTGAAATATTTTTTGACGACGTCGGGATGCTCCCGGAGCCCCGAATCCATGTCCATGAACACGATGCCCTGGGCCTCCAGCTCCTTGCGGAGGGAGTGGTACACCGCCTCCGAGTCGTACTGGGCCGTCACGCCGGCGAGGAACTTCTGCTCGGCTTCGGGGATGCCGATCTTGTCGAACGTGCGCTTGATGTCGTCGGGAACGTTGGACCAGTCCGCCTCGATCTTCTCGGTGGGCTTCAAGTAGTAGTACATGTTCTGAAAATCGATCTGGCCCATAAGCTCCGTGTCCCCCCAGTTGGGCATGGGCTTGGAGTTGAAGATGTCGAACGCCTTCAGGCGGAAGTCCCGCATCCATTCCGGCTCCTTCTTCATCCACGAGATCTCGGCCACGATCTCCCGGTCGAGGCCCTTGCGGCTTTTGAAGACGTAGTGCTCGGGATCCGAGAATCCGAACTTGTAATCGTCCGTTTTCAGGGGCTCGAGCCGTTCGGGGGTGGCGGATTTCATCGGCGGTCCCTCCTTCTTAACGCGCTTTCTCTTCGATCCAGTCATAGCCTTTGGACTCCAGCTCCAGGGCCAGCTCCTTCCCGCCGGAATGCTCGACCCTGCCTTCGACGAGGACGTGCACGAAATCCGGCTGGACGTAGTTGAGGAGGCGCTGGTAA
>MGUT01000009.1:14588-15144 GCA_001800095.1 Elusimicrobia bacterium RIFCSPLOWO2_01_FULL_64_13
GGAGCATGCCGATGCCGGGAGAGCGCAGGCGGTTGATGCCTTCGGACACGACCTTGAGGGCGTCGATGTCGAGCCCGGAATCGGTCTCGTCGAGGATGGCGCAGCGCGGGCGGATGAGGGCCATCTGCAGGATCTCCAGCCTCTTTTTCTCGCCGCCGGAGAACCCGTCGTTCACGTAGCGGCCGGCGAAGGAGCCCTTCATCTCGAGAAGCTCCATCTTGTCCTTCAGCTCTTTGCGGAAATCCTTCACCGGCACGTCGGCGCCCCGGATGGATTTGAGGACGGTGCGGAGAAAATTGGTGACGCTCAATCCGGGGATGGCGGTGGGGTACTGGAAGGCGAGGAAGATGCCGGCGCGGGCGCGCTCGTCGGCCGACAGCCCCGTGATGTCCCGCCCTTCGTAGAGGAGGGTCCCCTGGGTGACGCGGTATTTCGGATGCCCCATGAGGGTGTTGGAGAGGGTGGATTTGCCGCTGCCGTTCGGCCCCATGAGGGCGTGGACTTCCCCCTTTTGGATGGCGAGGTCGACGCCTTTGAGGATGGGCTTGCCTTCGAC
>MGUT01000009.1:15188-21427 GCA_001800095.1 Elusimicrobia bacterium RIFCSPLOWO2_01_FULL_64_13
CCAGGAGAGTGGAGAGCGGGATCCGGTTCAGGTTGCCGTAGACCTGCAGGATGATGATGGACCAGATCTTGCGGACGTTGCAGGCGCGCAGGTGCACGCATTCCTTCAGGTTGCCGGGGAACTGGGCGCAGAGGTCCCTTTTCAAGTGCTTGAGCTGCACGGGCTTTTCGCTTAACGACATGAGGGCCTCGCCCACGGAGATCTTCTCCGGGGTCCGGGACAGGACGTACCCCCCGTTCAGCCCCCGGACGCTCTTGACGAACCCGTAGCGGCGCAGCCGCATGAGGATCTTGCCCACGTAGTCGGCGGACAGGCCTTCCTTCTCGGCGATGGTCCGGATCTGGATGGGCTTGGTCCCCTCCCGTTCGGCCAGCTGCAGGAGGCAGCGCATCCCGTATTCCTGAAGCGCGGTGATTTTCATATAGTTAGTTTATACCAATACTTGACCTTTTTGTCAAGTATTAACCCCCTCTTATTTTCCTAGTACCGCGGGACCGAGGGGTCCACGTCGCGGGACCAGCGGTCGATCCCTCCGGACATGCTTTTGACGTCCGTGAAGCCGTTTTCTATAAGGAAGCGGGCGGCGTCCAGGCTGCGGAAGCCGCTGTGGCAATGGAGGACGATGGCGGTCGCCCTGTCCCAGCCGGAAAGGATCTCGTCGATGAGTTTTTCATCGAGCTCCGGGACCCCTTCGATCCTGGCGAGTTGGCGCTCGTCCTCCCCGCGGACGTCCAGGAGGCGGACCTCCCCCCTTTCAAGGAGCCGGCTGACCTCTTTCGGCGCGATCTGCAGTCTTTCCGCGATGATCTTCACCTTCAACGGGGATATCCTCCTTTCCGGGCGGTCGATCAGGAGGAAACAGGTTATCAAAACACGACTTTTTTGTCAAGGATTCCGGCGGGATGGAGGGAAAATGGTGGGCTGCGTCGGACTTGAACCGACAACCTAGCGATTAAGAGTCGCTTGCTCTACCAATTGAGCTAGCAGCCCGGAAAATCAGGGAGAAATGATTTTACCACAGCTTGGCGTCGAAATCAAATCTAGAGGAGTTTGTAGACCTCCCGCCGGTGGGCGACGCGGAGGATGAGGATGCCTGCGGGAATGAGGGTATAGATGACGCGGTAATCTCCCGCCCGCAAGCTGAAAAGATCGCCGTAGGCGCCCTTGAGCCGCTTGCCGGCGCGGGGATTTTCGGCCAGCTCCCTCTCAATCTTGGCCCGGATGCGGTCCCTTTGGGAATGGTCGATGGCGCGGTAGTCCTTCTCGACCGACTCCTTATAGAAAATCCTACTTCGCACGTCTCTTCCCGGACAGAAGGCGCCCCATCTCTCCGCCGGAGATGATCCTGTCGTTCTTGTCTCTCAGGCGGCCCAGGGCGATCTCGTAATCCACGTAGTCGCTGAGATATTCCTCGATGGCCCTGCGGATGAGGTAGCTCTTGCTCCTCTGCAGGTGCTTCGCGGCGTCCTCAAGTCTCTGGCCCAGTTCCTCCGGCAGACGTATGGCGGTCATGGTCATCATTGGCCTCCTCCCCGATTGCTATACTATGTATTACATAGTATAACATTCTTTCGGAAGCCGGTCAACCTCCTTTCTTTGACGGTAGTGGCATCGGGGACGTTGCTAAGTATCTAAGATATATATCAGGGGGGTGTTGAGGTTCGGCTTTAGGCCGCGATCAAGAAAGTGCCGCCGGTGACCTGGGCGATTTTGAGAAGCGTGGAAACCTTGTAGTCCTTATAGTCCGGGCTTTCCATTCTGGCTATGACGCTCTGCGTCGTGCCGATCTTTTTTGCCAATGCGATCTGGCTCAAATGCGCCCGCTTGCGATAAGCGGCAATTTTGCCGGCGATCCGGAGTTTTTCCAACTCCGCTTCGATATCCCGGCTGATGCCGGGGAACTTCTTCTCAAATCTCCGCATGACGGCTTCGTGAGTGATAAATTTATTTTTCATTTGGATTCAACTCCAATGCGGGATTTCCAGTCTCTCATCCTATTTTCCGCCAATTCGATGTCCGAGGCCCGAAGCGCCTGATCTTTCTTCAAGAAGCCATGCAATAAGACGATCTTGCTGCCCGTCATAAAGCAGTAAAGCACTCTTACGGAATTTCCGCCGGATCCGATACGCAGTTCTCGCAGGAATCCGCGGACATGGTCAGAGTAGGGGCGGTGGAGATTGGGACCCTGCTCTGCCAGATACTGGATAAACGCCGCGACCTTTATAAACGCCTTGCGATCCAGCGTATCCAGAAACTCTTCCACGGGAGAGTCGCCGCGGGCATTGCAGTAATAAACGATCCGATAGAGTCTCGCTCTCCCGTCATGATTATATAGCATGTATGCTATAGTGTCAAGTATATGATTTTCATGTTTTGGGTATATTCTACTGTAGGCGGCCCCGGCGGGTCTTCGGTAAAATATGTCAACCCGCGGAGGAATTTTGTATAATTTCCTCCGTGAATCGGAAAATAATCGCCGCGACGGGGGCCGCGTTCCTCGCTTTGGCCGGCTGCAAGGGCAAGGCCAAGGAAGGCGCGGAGCTGGGCCGGGCCTATTTCCAGGGCATGGGCTGCGTCCGCTGCCACCGGATCGGGGGCGAAGGCGGCCGGGTGGGCCCGGACCTGACCCTGGTCGGTTTCCGCAAGAGCCGGGATTGGCTCGACACCTGGCTCGAGAATCCCCCCGCCTGGAAGAAGAACACCATCATGCCCAACTTCCACCTGCAGGCGGACATGCGCCGGGCCATCGTGGATTACCTCGCTTCGCTTAAAGGGCAGGACTATGGGGACAAGCGTCCCTGGATGGCTCCCGAATTCGACGGCGACCCGGTCCGCAGGGGCGAGGCGTTATTCAAAGGCGCGGGCTGCGCGACCTGCCACGGATTGAAAGGCGCGGGCGGTTACCCCAACAACAACGTCGTCGGAGGCAAGATCCCCGCCCTCACCTACGCCGCGGACGGCTACAGCAAAGAGGAACTCAAAGAGCGGATCCGCAACGGGAAAGTACCGGACAAGGCCGATCCGAACGGGACGGCCCCTCTCCTGGTGATGCCTCCCTGGGGTGAAGTCCTCAACGAAGATGAGATCGATGCCGTGGCAGATTACGTCCTTTCCCTCCGTCCCGCCGGGGCCGAGGACTGGGAATAGCCCGCACTATGATCCCGGTCATAGACCGGGCCCCGCCTTCCTGCTAGAATCAGACGCGGAACCCGAACCCGTTCCCAAAGGACCCCGGACAGATGGAAAACCTCGCAGTCCAGGACTCTCCCGCCGCCCTCCTTCGCCGCGAAGGCCTGGAGGCGCTCGTCAGGATCCTTCGAGCCGGTGGGTACCGGGTCCTGGGGCCGGTCCTGAAGGATTCGGCCGTCGTCTATGACGAGCTCGAGTCCCTCGCCGATCTTCCCGAAGGCCTGACGGACGAACAGTCTCCCGGCTCCTACCGCGTCACAAAGGACGGGAGCCGCCGGCTTTTCGGTTACGCGGTCGGCCCGCAATCCCCCAAAAAATATCTTTTTCCCCCTGAATCCAGGGTCTGGTCGGCGCGGAGGTCTCCAGGCGGGATGGAATTCGAAGCCGGGACGCTCCGGCCGGAGAAACTCGCCTTCCTGGGGGTCCGGCCCTGCGAGCTCGCCGCCATCTCCATCCAGGACCGGGTCTTCCTCGGAGGGAGACCGCCCGACCCCGCCTACAAGGCCAGGCGCGGGAACGTCTTCCTGATCTCCGTCAACTGCGCGAGACCGGGCGGGACCTGCTTCTGCGGCTCCATGGGGACCGGTCCGGAAGCGCGGACGGGCTATGACCTGTCCCTGACGGAATTCGACTCCGGGAACGCCCCGGCGTACCTGGCCCGGTCCGGGTCGGACGCGGGCCGGCGGGTCCTGGATTCCATCCCCCGGGATGTGGCGGGGCCCGGGGACATCGCCCGGGCGAAAAAAATCCTGGACGACGCGCGGGGGCGCATGGGCCGCTCTCTGGAAACGGACGGGATCCGGGAAACCCTTCCCGGCCGTTCGGACCACCCCCGCTGGGAGATCACCGCCCGGCGCTGCCTGACCTGCGCCAACTGCACGATGGTCTGCCCCACCTGCTTCTGCTCGACCTTCGAGGACTCCTCCGATCTTTCCGGGAACGGCGCCGAAAGGGTCCGGAAATGGGACTCCTGCTTCACCATGGATTTTTCCTACATCCACGGAGGCAGCGTCCGGCGGTCGGCGGCTTCGCGCTACCGGCAATGGCTCACGCACAAGTTCGCCTGGTGGCACGAGCAATTCGGGACCTCCGGCTGCGTGGGCTGCGGGCGCTGCATCACCTGGTGCCCCGTGGGGATCGACGTCACGGAGGAGATCCGGGCCGTCTGCCGCGGCGGCGGGCCGGAAAAAGGAGCCAAACCATGAGAACTCTCGAACCCATCCTCGCGGAACACCCGTTCCTGGAAGGGCTGGACAGCCGCCAGCTCCAATTCATCGTCGGATGCGCCATGAACGTCCGCTTCAACGCGGGCGAGCACATCTTCCGCGAGGGCGGGAGCGCGGAGCACTTTTTCTTCATCCGCGAGGGCAAGGTGGCGGTGGAGATCTCCACGCCCGAGCGCGGGCCCATCGTCATCGAGACTCTCGGACCGGGAGAGGTGCTCGGCTGGTCCTGGCTCTATCCGCCCTATCGCTGGTATTTCGACGCGCGCGCGATCGAGATGACGCGCGCCATCGCTATCGACGGGAAATGCCTCCGGGGCAAGTGCGAGAAGGACCACGACCTGGGCTACGAGATCCTCAAGCGCTTCGCCAAGGTGATCATCAACCGCCTCCAGGCGGCCCGCATCCAGCTCCTCGACCTGTACGGGTCCCGCCCGTGAATTCCCCCCTGCTGCCCGCGCCCTGGCGCGTGCGGAAAGTCCGCCGGGAGACCGGCGACACCTTCTCCCTCGAGATGGTCGCGCCGGCCGGGAACGGTTTTACCTTCTCTCCCGGGCAGTTCAACATGCTCACCGTCTTCGGCGTGGGCGAGATCCCCGTATCCATCAGCGGCGACCCGGCCGACCCCGGGACGCTCGTCCATACCACCCGCGCGGTGGGAGCGGTCACCCGCGCCATGAGCCGCCTGCGCGGCGGCGACGAGCTCGGCCTGCGCGGGCCTTTCGGCACCTCCTGGCCCGTGAGAAAAGCCGAAGGCGGGGACGTGGTCATCGTGGCCGGAGGCATCGGCCTGGCCCCTCTGCGGCCCGCGATCCATGAGGTCATCTCCCGGAGGAGTTCCTACGGCCGCGTGATCCTCCTGTACGGAGCTCGGACGCCCGAAGACCTTCTCTACGCGAAGGACCTGGCGCGCTGGCGCAAGGACTTCGGGGTGGACGCGCACGTCACGGTCGACCGCGCCACGCGCGACTGGAAGGGCGACGTCGGCGTGGTCACCAAGCTCATCCCCCGCGCCCCCTTCCAGCCGGACCGCTCCCGCGCCTGGATCTGCGGACCGGAAGTGATGATGCGCTACACGGTCCTGGAGCTCCTCCGCAGGGGCATCCCCGAGGCGAACGTCTCCATCTCCATGGAGCGCAACATGAAGTGCGCCGTGGGGTTCTGCGGGCATTGCCAGTTCGGCCCGTCGTTCGTCTGCAAGGACGGCCCCGTCTTCCCCTACGCGGCGGTCCGCGACCTGCTCTCGAAGAGGGAGACGTGAGATGAAAAAAGCGAGACCCAAGCTCGCGGTGTGGAAATTCGCCTCCTGCGACGGCTGCCAGTTGAGCCTCCTCGACTGCGAGGACGAGCTCCTCGCCGTGGCCGGGGCGGTGGACATCGCCAATTTTCCCGAGGCCTCCCGCGCCGTGGTCAAGGGGCCCTACGACCTCTCTCTCGTGGAAGGGTCGATCACCACGCCGCACGACGCCGAGAGGATCCACAAGGTGCGGCGGCAGTCCAAGGCGCTCGCGACCATCGGCGCCTGCGCCACGTCCGGCGGCATCCAGGCACTCCGCAATTTCAAGGACGTGAGGGAGTTCACCTCGGCCGTCTACGCCCACCCGGAGTACATCTCCACCCTGGCCAAGTCCACTCCCATCTCCGACCACGTTTTCGTGGATTTCGAGCTGCGGGGCTGCCCCATCAGCAAGGCCCAGCTCCTCGAGCTGGTGAGCGCGCTCCTGAACGGCAGGAAACCCAACCTCTCCACCGCCAGCGTCTGCATGGAATGCAAACGGCGGGGCAGCGTCTGCGTGATGGCGGCCCGCGGGGAACTGTGCCTCGGGC
>MGUT01000009.1:21445-23080 GCA_001800095.1 Elusimicrobia bacterium RIFCSPLOWO2_01_FULL_64_13
ATCTGCCCCGCCTACCACCGCGGCTGCTACGGCTGCTTCGGCCCGAAGGAGACCCCCAACGCCTCCTCCCTCGGGTCCTGGTGGAAGGACCGTGGCGTGTCCCCGGGCGGGATCCTGCGCGCGTTCCGCGGCTTCAACGCCGGCTCCGAACCTTTCAGGAAGGAAAGCGAAGCCCATGAGAACTAGGACGATCAAAGTCGACTACCTCGCGCGCGTCGAAGGGGAAGGGGCGCTGCGCATCCGCCTGAAAGGCGGGAAAGTGACCGACGTCCAGCTCAAGATATTCGAGCCGCCCCGCTTCTTCGAGGCGTTCCTGCGCGGGAGGAGCTTCACCGAGGCGCCCGACATCACCGCCAGGATCTGCGGCATCTGCCCCATCGCCTACCAGATGAGCTCCGTTCACGCCATGGAAGACGCCTTCGGGGTGAAAGTGGAGGGGCCTCTGCGCGAACTCCGCCGGCTCATCTATTGCGGGGAATGGATCGAAAGCCACGTGCTCCACGTCGCCATGCTCCACGCTCCCGATTTTTTGGGGTATCCCGACGCCATCCGGATGGCCAAGGACCACGGGGACCTGGTCCGGAAGGCCCTCGCTCTGAAGAAAGCGGGAAACGAGATCGTGACCCTCCTGGGCGGCCGGGAGATCCATCCCGTCAGCGTGCGCGTGGGAGGATTTTACCGCGTGCCCGGGAAAAAGGAGATGCTCGAGCTGGGCGAGAAGATCAAGGCGGTCCGCGGCATCGCCCTGGAGCTCGTCCGCTGGACCGCCACGCTTCCCTTCCCCGATTTCGAAACCGACGTCGAGTACGTGGCCCTGCGCCACGGGTCGGAATACCCGTTCAACGAGGGCCGGCTGGTCTCCAGCCGCGGTCTGGACATCTCCGCGCGGGAGTATCCGGAGCATTTCGCGGAGGAGCACGTCGAACGCTCCAACGCCCTCCATTCCGTCATCAAGGCCCGGGGGGCCTACTTCGTGGGACCCCAGGCCCGGTTCAATCTGAATCTCGACCGGCTTCCGCCCCCTATCCGGGAGGAGGCCCGGGCGGCGGGGATCGGGAACGGCTGTTTCAACCCCTTCAAGAGCATCATCGTGCGCTCTCTCGAGACCCTCTACGCCTGCGATGAGGCGCTCCGCATCATCGAAAACTACCGGGTCCCGGACGCGCCGGCCGTGGAGGTCGTTCCCCGGGAAGGCACGGGGCACGGGATCAGCGAGGCGCCCCGCGGCATCCTCTACCACCGCTACCGCCTGGACCGGAACGGCATGATCCTCGAGGCGGCGATCGTCCCCCCCACCGCCCAGAACCAGAAGCAGATCGAGGACGATCTGCGGGGTCTCGTCCCCAGGTACGCGGACCTCTCGGACGAAAAACTCTTGTGGCGGTGCGAGCAGGCCGTCAGGAATTACGACCCCTGCATCTCCTGCGCGACCCATTTCCTGAAACTGGACGTCGTCCGGGAACCGTGAACGCTCCCGCGCCGGAAAGCCGCCCGCTCGTCATCGGAGTGGGCAACGAGACCCGGGGCGACGACGCCGCCGGATTGACCGTCGCGCGGACGGTCCGGTCCGCCTGCGCGGGGGTCTGCGACGTGGTCGAGGCGTCCGGCGAAGGGACGGAGCTCCTCGAACTCTTT
>MGUT01000009.1:23113-23462 GCA_001800095.1 Elusimicrobia bacterium RIFCSPLOWO2_01_FULL_64_13
GTCCTCCGGTTTTTTCCGCTATTCCACGCACGCTTTCGGCGTGGCGGAGGCGGTCGAGCTGGCCCGCTCCCTCGACGAATTGCCCCGAACTTTGCTAATCTACGGGATAGAAGGGTCCTCCTACGAGAGCGGGTCCGGCCTGTCGGACGAGGTCCGCGCGGCCGCCGGCCGGGTAGCCGAAGCCGTCCTGAAGTTCCTGGGATCATTGGCGGGGGCCGGCCATGCATGAGATGTCCCTGATCAGGGACCTCATGCGCAAGATCGAAACCGTCTCGCGCGGGAGCGGCTCCGGCAGGGTCGCGGGCGTCAAGGTCCGCCTGGGGGCCCTCTCCCACCTGTCGGCGGGCCA
>MGUT01000009.1:23488-25843 GCA_001800095.1 Elusimicrobia bacterium RIFCSPLOWO2_01_FULL_64_13
CGCGGGCCCGCCGCGGAAGGGGCCGAACTTGAAGTGGAGGTCATGACGGACGAGTCCGATCCGCACGCGCAGGACATCCTCCTTGAGAGCGTCCGGGTCGTTGAGGACGATTCATAGAAGGAAGGAGCCATGGGAAGATTATTGAGCGATGAAGAGATGAAAGCCGGGCAGGAAGGGAAGCACCCGACCAGCGTCTTCCGCATCGGCGAAGGCCCCCTCGACGCCATCTTCTCCCCCAGGAACGTGGCCGTGGTCGGCGCGACCGACAAGGCCGGGAGCGTGGGCCGCACTATTCTCTGGAACCTGATCTCGAGCCCGTTCGGCGGTACCGTCTTTCCGGTCAATCCGAAGCGGTCCGGAGTTCTGGGCGTGAAGGCCTACCCGAACGTGGGCTCCCTTCCGGAGCCCGTGGACCTGGCCGTCATCGTGACGCCCTCGCCCACCGTGCCCGGCGTCATCCGGGAATGCGTGGCCGCGGGCGTGAAAGGCGCGGTCGTGATCTCGGCCGGGTTCAAGGAGATCGGCGCCCAGGGGGCCGAGCTCGAGAGGGAGATCCAGAGGGAGGCCCGGAAGGGCAGGATGCGCATCATCGGCCCGAATTGCCTCGGGGTCATGCGCCCGCACACGGGCTTGAACGCCACTTTCGCCAGCACCATCGCCCGGCCCGGAAGAGTCGGGTTCATCAGCCAGAGCGGGGCCCTGTGCACGGCCATCCTGGACTGGAGCCTGCGCGTGAACGTGGGGTTCAGCGCCTTCATCTCCATCGGCTCCATGCTGGACGTGAGCTGGGGCGACCTCATCGATTACCTGGGCGACGATCCGAAGACCGAGAGCATCGTCCTCTACATGGAGGCCATCGGGGACGCGCGCTCGTGCCTCTCCGCGGCGCGCGAAGTGGCCCTAAAAAAACCCATCATCGTGATCAAGGCGGGCCGGACGGAAGCCGCGGCCAAGGCCGCCGTGTCCCACACGGGCGCGCTCGTCGGCTCGGACAAGGTCCTGGACGCGGCCTTCCATCGTTCGGGAGTGATCCGGGTGAACACCATCGCCGAGCTCTTCTACATGGCCGAGGTCTTGAGCAAGCAGCCCAGGCCCAAAGGGCCGAATCTCGCCATCGTCACGAACGCCGGGGGGCCGGGCGTGCTCGCGACCGACGCCCTGATCCATTCCGGCGGGGAGCTGGCCAAGCTTTCCCCGGAGACCATGGAGGCGCTGAACGGCATCCTTCCCTCTCACTGGAGCCGCAACAACCCCGTGGACGTCCTGGGGGACGCCGGGCCGGAGCGGTACGCCAAGTCCGTCGAGATCGTGGGCAAGGACCCGAACGTGGACGGGATGCTCGTGGTCCTGACCCCCCAGGCCATGACCGACCCCACCCGCACGGCGGAATGCCTCGAGCCCTACGCCAGGTCGCTCGGCAAGCCGGTCCTGGCCAGCTGGATGGGGGCCGCCGAGATCGCCCGGGGCGAGGAGATCCTGAACGCCTCCGGCATCCCCACTTTCGACTATCCGGACACGGCGGCGCGGCTCTTCTCCCTCATGTGGCAGCACTCTGAAAGTCTCGACAGCCTTTACGAAACGCCTTCCCAGACCCCGGACGGCGCCGATCCCAAGGCGAAAGAGAGCGTGCGCGGGATCCTCAACGGGATATTGGATTCGGGCAGGGTCCTCCTGACCGAAGCGGAGTCGAAGGACCTGCTCTCGGCCTACGGCATCCCCGCCGTTCCCACCTCCGTCGCCCGGTCCGAGGACGAGGCGGCCGCGTCCGCGGAAAGAACGGGATATCCCGTCGTGCTCAAGCTTTTCTCCACGACCGTCACCCACAAGACCGACGTGGGGGGAGTCCGGCTGAACTTGAAGAACGAGGAAAGCGTCCGCAGGGCCTTCCAGGACATCCGCAGGGCGGTGGGCGAGCTCCGCGGCCCGGAACATTTCATGGGAGTGACGGTCCAGCCCATGATCCTTACCGCCGACGGGTATGAGCTCATCCTGGGAAGCTCCATCGACGCGCAGTTCGGCCCGGTCCTCCTCTTCGGGTCCGGAGGCCAGCTGGTGGAGATCTTCAAGGACCAGACCGTCGCCCTTCCCCCCCTCAACACGACCCTGGCCAGGAGGATGATGGAGAAGACCAGGATCTACAAGGCGCTCGGCGGGGTGCGCGGCCGGCCTCCCGTGGACCTGGGAGCCCTTGAGAGGGTCCTCGTGCGGTTCAGCCAGCTGGTCGCCGACGAGAGGCGGATCAAGGAGATCGATATCAACCCCCTCTTCGCTTCCGGCGACAAGCTCTGGGTCCTCGACGCCCGGGTCATCCTCTACCCGAGGGAGGTCAAGGACGAGCAGATCCCCAAGCTGGCG
>MGUT01000010.1:0-896 GCA_001800095.1 Elusimicrobia bacterium RIFCSPLOWO2_01_FULL_64_13
TCCTCTCCACCGCCCGGGAAGCCGCCGCCATGCCGGACAAGCCCGCTCTCCTCCTGGCCGACTTCGAAAGCCCGGTCATGGAGACGCTCCTGGGAGGAACCATCGCCGGATGGAAACGGGACCCGACGGACTCGAGCCAGCATTGCGACCTGGCCCTGGAATCCGATCCCTTGAAGGAAAGGAACGGCACGGTGCTGCGGATCGACTACGACATCAAAAGCGACAAAACGACCTACCAGACCCCGACCATTTCAGAATCCGGCGCGGAAGACGTCAAACTCATTCCCTCCGACGTGGGGTTCCACTCCATGGCGTACGCGGGGGCCTATTTCGGCCTGGCGGACGTCGATCTGCGCGGATACAGGTACCTGGCTTTTTCGGTGCGCGGGGACGCGGACGCGGGATTCACGCGGGTCTTCAAGCTGGAAATGCAAGGGGGCGGCAGGACCGAGTCCATCCTCTTCGACAAAGTGACCGGAGAGTGGAAACGCCATTTCGTTCCCTTGGTCCGATTCTCTTCGGTCGTGGACCTCGAACACATGAACGCCGTCGTCATCGTCTTCGACCAGAACGCCACCCGCCAGCAGGGGAGGATCTACATCGACGACATCTTCTTCTCCAGGGGCCGCGACGTGGATTTCCGCCCTTCCGTTCCCCTGGCCATGGTCCCGAAGACCGATTCCGCCCCCCTGGTAGACGGCAGCTTGGATGAATGGAGCGGGGCGGCGAAATTCGAACTGCTCCCCTCCGGACATCTCGAGTCCGGCCAGGCCGGCGACGACAAGGACGTCTCCGCGAAGGTCATGCTTCTGTGGGACGACGAGCGCCTCTATTTCGCCATTCATGTCAGGGACAACGAGCTGGTCTGCCTGAAAAAGGACTCCGGGATTCATCAA
>MGUT01000010.1:929-1331 GCA_001800095.1 Elusimicrobia bacterium RIFCSPLOWO2_01_FULL_64_13
GGAGACGGGCTGGAATGGGACAACGCATCGGACATCCAGCTGGCTTTCAGCCCGACCTGCCCTCCCCCCGCCCAAAGCCAGATCTGGTCCTATTTCGACAAGAGGATTCCGACCTTGCAGGAAGTGGATTACGCGGCGCAGATCATCAAGAACGGCTACGACATCGAGAGCTCGATCTCCTGGAAGTTCCTGGGGGTCCAGCCCATGCGGGGGATGAGGATCGGCTTTTCGTCCGCAGTCAACGATACGGACATAAAAGACGGCACCCTTAGGGCCAAGCTGAACTGGTTCATGGCCAAGGACCCGCGCGCCGAACAGAAGTTCGGACTCGGTTGGATCGAGCTGGCGGAAAGGTGACATGAAAACGAAAGGAGCCCCCATGGCAGACCGTCCCGGTTCACT
>MGUT01000010.1:1350-7916 GCA_001800095.1 Elusimicrobia bacterium RIFCSPLOWO2_01_FULL_64_13
CCGCCCGCCGGAATCCTGGTCCCGCTCCCTGCTCCTCACGGACTTCGACGGCCTGAAGGGGACCCCGTTCTCGTTCAAGGACGAAAAGGGCACGCGCTTCAAGGTCACCACCCCTCGGTACGACGGCAGGAGGAACGACGTCCTCCTCATCGACTACCGCGTCGTCAAGGGCGGCTGGGGCGGCTGGGGCCTGAACCTGAACGGCATCGACGCCGGCCCCTACGCGACCTTGACCCTCATGCTCAAGGGCGGGGCCGGCGGTGAAAAATTCGAGATCGGCCTGCGGGACGCCAACAACGTCGAGAAAAAGGTCCCGGTCACGCAGTTCACCGATTTGGGCAGGGAATGGCAGAAGGTGCGCATCCCGCTCTCGCTCTTCGAGGGGGTCAACCTGGGGTCCCTGGCCAACGTGAACCTGGGTTTTTCCGATTGGTCGGCGGACGGAGAGGTCTACGTGGACGACATCCAGTTCGAGACGGAGGAGCGGGCCGACAAGGACCGCACCGCCACCGGGACTTTCGCCAACAGGGTCACGGTGGACGGTTTCGAGAGGGCGAACCAGAGCGACGTCTACCGCGTTTACGAGGGGGACGATTCCTCCCTGAAACTGGAGAGCTCCCGGATCGTCAAGGAGGGGGACTACGCCCTGGAGATGCAGTACACCCTCTCCACCACCCGGCCCTGGGGTTCGTGGGTATCGGCGCAATGGCAGTCGCGGAACACGACCCTGGACTGGCGCGGCACGCAGGAGGTCCGCCTCTGGGTCAAGGGGGACGGATCGGGGAACGTCCTCAAATTCCTGATCGTCGATTCCGACGGGGAGAAATGGGTCTACGAGGACCGCGAGGTCCTCAAGACCGCCCGCTGGGAGCTGGTGGAGATGCCCGTCTATAAGTTCGACATCGAGGAAAAGATATCGGAAAGGAACCGGAAGCTGGACTTGGGCGAGGTCCGCAATTACGCCGTCATCATCGAAGGGCTGGGCGGGACCGATACGACTTCCGGCCAGAAGACGACCGAGGGCCGGATCCAGGTCGACCAGCTCACCCTCCTGGGGGAGCAGATTAGCACCGTCTGGTCCGTCGCGCCGGAAGTGGCCGAGAAGGAAAAGGTCCGTCTCCTGAAGACCAGCAACATCGACCTGAACGGATTCCTGTTCACCGAGTTCTTCTACGCCCCGGAACGCAAGAGCACGGTCAACCACTTCGGCAGGGTGATCGTCAACGGCAAGATCGGCAATTACAGCGCGCGCTTCGAGATCGCCTCCGAAGGCCAGAATTTCGGCGAGGCGGCCCGCTACGACGTGGCCGAATCCACGGCCAGCGGGACCACGGTCCTGACCCAGTCGCCGCGGCTGATCGAGCCCAGCATCCAGGGTTTCGCCAACAACCTTTCCCCCTACCTGACCCAGCTCACGGTGGGGAACGTCTTCGTGGACTATTCCCCGTTCACGTTCTCGCCCGTGTTCGGATTCAAGGGGATGAGCGCCGAAGGCGACGTGGACCTCGTCAACTACCACTTCTTCGTCCTGAAGCACCGCTACGACTCCTTCACCATCGGGACCCGGGGCAAGGCCTTCTGGGAAGGGTTCCGGATGACCGGCATCACGGTCTATTACCGCGAGACGGCCAAGCTGTCCAATCCCGCGCTGGTGGGCGCCGACACGATCAAAAAGACCGACGATCTCGAGCTCACGGAAGTCCAGAACGACTGGGTCTACACCCTGGACCTCGAGAGGCGGTTCCTGGACGACCGCTTCCTTCTGGGGACCCTCTACGGAAGGAACCGCTATTCCAAACGGGCTTCCGTGGACCGTTCCAGCCCTTTCGACCCCGTGTTCGCCAACGATCTCGCCCCGCCCATTTTCGTGGACGACCATATGGTCCGCGCCCGGGCCGAGCTGAACAACTTCCTCGCCCCGGGGGCCAAGGTGAACTATGAGTACCGTTTCGTGGGGACGGGGTTCAAGCCCCGGTACCGCCAGAACCCCATCGTTTTCGACGACCTGGAAAGCGACCAGCGCGGACACAACGCGCGGTTCGTGGAGAACTGGCGCGGCATGACCGCCTCCATGGAATACGACGCGATCAAGCGCCTCTCCAACGGCGCGGACTTCCGCAACCGCCTGAAGTGGGGCCTGGGGTATTCGGGTTTCGACCGGCTGGACGTGGCCTTCAACCAGGAGATGCGCCGGGAGGAATACTCCTTCACCAGCGACCGCACCAACGTGGGCTATTTCAAGAACGAGCGGGTGACCTCGAGCGAGATCTACCTCCGGGCCCAGCTGAACCCCAAGACGGCCCTGTTCCTGATCCCCAGGCGCGAGGACATCAAGCACCCGGCCACCGGGCTGACCTTCGCCAGCGAAAGCCTTTTCGGGAAGCTCGAGTACACCCCCATCACCAACTTGAGGGCGACGGGCGAATTCCGCACGACCCATTACGGCTCCAAGGACCAGGAACCCAAAGGGTTCCCATTCGACGACAATTTTGTCCGTCTGAAGATAGAGTTCGACTTCTAGCCGGTCAACGATCTATGAACGTGGAGCAGTCCCCTCACCCGGCCTCTGGCCGCCCTCTCCCCCAAGGGAGGAGAGGGAACTTGCGCGTCACAGCCGCCGCCTTCCTTCTGGCGGCCCTGGCCGGCCCCCTTCCGGCCGCCTCCCCCCGCACCCTGACGGTCTGGGCCATGGGGGAAGAAGGCATCCGCATCAGCGTGATGGCCAGGAAATTTGAAGCGGAAAATCCCGGCGTCCGCGTGCGGACCCAGGCCATCCCCTGGGACGCCGCCCATGAGAAGCTCCTGACCGCCGTGGTCGGCGACCTCCCTCCGGACGTGGGCCAGCTCGGCACGACCTGGATGGCCGAATTCGCCACATTGCGCGGCATCCTCCCTCTGGAGGAGTTCATCGAAGGGTCGTCCGAGGTAAAAAAAGAGAATTTCTTCGAGGGCTCCTGGAACACGGGGTTGGTCGACGGGAAAGTCTACGGCATCCCCTGGTACGTGGACACGCGCGTCCTGTTCTATCGCAAGGACCTCCTGCGGGAAGCCGGTTTCCCCGAACCGCCCCGGACCTGGGAGGAACTGCGCGAGGTCTGCCGCAGGCTCACGCGCGACACCGACCGGGACGGGCGGACGGACCGCTACGGCATCGCCCTGCCCATCCGCGGCTGGATGGTCTTCGTGCCTTTCGTCTGGCAGAACAACGGGGACGTCTTCCACTCCACGGAGCCCGAGTTCAGAGAGGCCCTGGATTATTATCTTAGTTTCTTCCGGGAAGGCACCACCCCGTCCGGACGGGGCATGGACATGGACATATTCCAGGCCTTCAAGACCGGGTTCTATTCCATGTTCGTCTCCGGCCCATGGATGGTCGAGCTCCTGGACCGGGAACTGCCCGAGCTCGCCGGCAAGTGGGGCGTGGCGGTCATGCCGGGAAAGGCGAAGCGCACCTCCTTCGTCGGCGGCTCGAACCTCGTCGTTTTCAAGGGAGCCAGGGAGAAGGACCTGGCCTGGAAGTTCATCGAGTTCTTGAGCCGGCCGGAGAACCAGATCGAGTGGTACAACCTTCTCCACAGCCTGCCCGCATCCAGGGAGGCCTGGAGGACCCCGCATTTCCGGGAGCACTCCATGCTGCGGGTCTTCGGCGAGCAGATGGAGGACACCCAGAGCCCGCCCAACATCCCCGAATGGGAGCAGATATCCAACTTCATCGACACGCGCATGGAAGCCATCATCCTGGGAGAGAAGATCCTCGACGGGAACACGGTCGAGACCCTGGCGGCCCTGGAAGGCGACATCGCCGAGATCCTGTACAGGAACAAGCGGCGGGGAGGGTGGACCAGGGAATTCGCGCTCTCCGTAGGCGGCTTGATCCTGGCGGCGGCGGGAGCGGCCTGGCTGGTCCTGATCCGCCGCGGAAGGGACCGGACGGCTCCCGGCACGGCCGTTCCGGCCGGGACCAAACGGACGGGAAAACTTTCCACGGGAGCCGTAGGGTATCTCTTCGTCCTGCCGGCCATCGTCATCCTGACCCTCTTCCTTTTCATCCCGGTCCTGGCGAGTTTCCTCATCAGTCTCACCGATTGGAACATCTACGGCTTGGCCGACCGGCACAACCTCCATTTCGTGGGGTTCCGCAACTACCTGGCCGTGTTCAAGGACAGCATATTCTGGAAGTCCCTGTGGAACACCCTCTTTTTCACGGGCGTGGGGGTCCCCTTCACGGTGATGATCTCGCTCCTGACCGCCACGGTGCTGAACGAAAAAGTCGTCCGGTTCAAGACCTTTTTCAGGACCTCGTACTTCCTTCCGGTCGTGTCCACCATCGTCGCCGTGGCCGTCATGTGGCGCTGGCTTTACAACCCGGAGTTCGGAGTGTTCAACTGGATCCTCCGGTCCCTGTCCTTCCCCGAATTCAACTGGCTGGCGGACCCGCGGACGTCCCTGGCTTCCATCATCCTGATGGCGGCATGGAAGAACTTCGGCTACAACATGGTCATTTTCCTGGCCGGGCTCCAGGGCATCCCCGAGGCCCTGTACGAGTCCGCCCGGATAGACGGGGCCAACGTCTGGCAGCTTTTCCTGCACGTGACCCTGCCGGGGCTCCGGACCACCATGCTCTTCGTCGTGATCATGAGCACGATCGGGTACCTCCAATGCTTCGCCGAGCCCTACATCATGACCAAGGGCGGCCCGCTGAACTCCACCATGACCATCGTGCTCTACATGTACAACCAGGGCTTCAAGTTCTTCGAGCTGGGCTACGCTTCCGCCCTGGCCTACATCCTTTTCGGCATCATCTTTTTGTTCACTTTCATCCAGATCCGCCTGAAGAAAAGCGGGTTCGCGGGCAGCTAGCATGGCCATGACCAAGACCAAGCTGTCGCGGGCCCTGGAGCAAACGATCCTCCACCTGATCCTGGGGCTGGGCCTGGTGATCGCGGTCGCGCCGTTCTTCTGGATGCTTTCGACCTCTTTCAAGTCCGGCGGAGGCATATTCAAGTACCCGCCGCAGATCCTTCCCCACAACCCGACCTTGCAGTGGTACTTCCAGCTCTTCCGCGACGTCGATTTCTTCCTCCACTTCAAGAACAGCCTGATCGTGGCCGTCACCACGACCGTCTTCCAGCTGTTCCTCTCCTCCCTGGCGGGATACGCCTTCGCCAAACTCCGTTTCGCCGGCCGGGACCGCATCTTCACCCTGCTCATGGCCACCCTTATGATCCCGGGGCAGATCACGATGATCCCCGTGTTCCTCTTCCTCAAGCAGCTGGGGCTCCTGAACACCTACTGGGGGCTCATCCTGCCGACCGCGGTGGGGGTCTTCGGCATATTCCTCATCCGGCAGTTCATGCTGACCGTGCCCGACGACCTGATCGAGGCCTCGCGCATCGACGGCTGCTCCGAGTTCCGAATCTATTGGAGCGTGGTCCTGCCCCTGTGCAAGCCGGTCCTGGCGACCCTGGGGATATTCACGTTCATGGGCTCATGGAACGATTTCCTTCTGCCTCTCATCGTCATGATGGGGGAGGACCGCTACACCCTGCCGGTGGCCCTCGCGAACCTGAACAGCCAGAACGCCACCAAGTTCGGCCTTCTCATGGCGGGAGCCGTGGTCGTGGTCATCCCGGTGATCCTGATCTTCGCCTTCGCGCAGAAATACGTGATCCGCGGCATCGCGACCACGGGACTCAAAGAATAGTCCCGGAAAGGACATCATGCCCTCCGCGACCTCCCGACGCCAGGAACGTTCCTATCTTAAATACGGCCGATTTTCATCCGACGGAGCCGAATTCATCTGCCGCCGCCCGGACACCGCCCGCCCGTGGGTCAATTATCTTTCCAACGGCCGGTATTGCCTCATCCTCTCGAACCAGGGGACCGGCTACAGTTTTTTCGACGATCCCGGCGCGCGCAGGGTGACCCGCTGGAACCCGGACAACTACCAGAAGCTCGAGGCGCCGGGGCGCGCGGTGTATTTCCGCGACCGCCGCACCGGGAAATCGTGGCGGAACGGAGCTCCGGGAGGGGAACGCGCCGCCTCGTTCGAATGCCGCCACGGCCCCGGCTACACCCGCCTTCAAAACCGCCGCGAAGGCGTCTTGAGCGCGATCACTTTCTTCGTGCCTGAAGGAGAGACCCTCGAGGTCTGGCTTGTGGAGCTGGAGAACCTGACCCGCAGAAGGCGCGAACTGTCCCTTTTTCCATTCGCGGAACTCTCTCCGGGGCAATGGACGCCCGACCTCACCGTTCGGAACCTCTACCACCTCGTGAACGAGGCCCGGTTCGACCGGACTCGCGGCATGATCCTGGCGCGCAAGCTGCCCTGGGGGGGAGAAGAACATCCCTACGTGGTATTCATGGGAAGCGCGGCCAAAGCGTCCGGGTTCGACACGGACTATGAGAGCTTCATAGGCGCCGGACGGTCCTACGCGAAACCTCTGGCCCTCGAGCGGGGCGGGTGCGCCGGATCCCTGTGCCGCGGAGGGAACCTCGTGGGGGCCCTGGAATACCGGCTCTCTCTCAAACCCGGGCAAAAAAAAGAGCTCGCGGTCGTGCTCGGC
>MGUT01000010.1:7934-8308 GCA_001800095.1 Elusimicrobia bacterium RIFCSPLOWO2_01_FULL_64_13
CGCCTGAAACGATACGGCAGCGCGGCGGGGGCCAGGAACGCCCTGCGCGAAACGCGCCGACGCTGGCGGAACGCCATTTTTCCCGGCAGGGTGAGCGTCAGCACCCCCGACCGGGCCCTGGACCTCATGGCCAATTCCTGGATGAAGCTGCAGATCACGATGAACAACCATTGGGGCAGGAGCGCGTCCTTCTATCATGAAGGATGGGGCGAATACGGCTACAGGAACACGGCCCAGGACGCCTGGAGCATGACCCCCCTGGACCCGGATTACGCCAGGGACCGCCTCCTCCGCCTGTGCGCCCATCAAAGGTCCAGCGGACAGCCCCTGCCGGGCTGGTCCGTCTGCTCCGGTCCGAGCACGGGAAAACCCCC
>MGUT01000010.1:8317-9930 GCA_001800095.1 Elusimicrobia bacterium RIFCSPLOWO2_01_FULL_64_13
TCCTGAACGCCTACGTCAAGGAGACGGGGGATTCCGCCGTCCTGCGCAAGTCCGTCCGCTATTTCGACGGAGGGGCCGGCGGCGTCTACGACCACGCCAGGAGGGGCGTGCGCTTCCTCCAGGACGTGGCCAAGAGCCCGCGGGGCATCCCCCTCATGGGCAACCAGGACTGGAACGACGCCTTCGACCGGACGGGGTCCCGCGGCAGGGGGGAAAGCGTGTGGCTGGGCATGGGCCTGTGCGTGGCCCTGAAGGAACTCGAGGAGCTCGCGACCCGCTCCGGAGACGCCGCCACGGCCCGCGACTGCGGGAAGAGGTACGAAAAGATGAAATCCATCCTGAACCGCCACGCCTGGGACGGGAGCTGGTACCTTTACGCCTTCAATGATTTCGGCCGGCCCGTGGGCTCGCGCAAGAACAGGGAAGGCCGGATACACCTGAACGCCCAGACCTGGGCCGTCCTCGCCGGCCTGCCAGATGAAGAACGGCTCGGGAAGATCCTCGCCGTCATCGATAAAGAGCTGGACGGCCCCTGCGGCCCTCTGCTTTTCCGCCCTCCCTACCGCCGCTACGACGATACGATAGGCCGCATCACCGCGTTCGCTCCCGGCGCGAAGGAGAACGCCTCCATGTTCTGCCACGCCGCCGCCTTCAAGATCCACGCGGACCTCCGGCTGGGCCGGGGGAACGAGGCCTACGCGACTCTTAAAAAGATCCTGCCGGCCTCTCCCGGCAGGGACATCGAGACCTACAAGGCCGAACCCTACGTCTTCCCGGAATACGTGAACGGCCCCGGCCATCCCAGCCCCGGCGAAGGCGCGTTCACGTGGCTGACCGGGTCCGTGGACTGGGTCTTCATGGCCCTCACCGAAGGCATCCTGGGGGTCAGGCCGGAGTATGACGGCCTGCGGATCCGGCCGTGCCTTCCGGCGGCCTGGCGCGAAGCGGGCATGCGCCGCGTATTCCGGGGCGCGGTCTACGACATCCGCGTCCATAACCGCGCCGCGTCCTCCGGCGGCGGGGTCTCGATCTTCGTGGACGGCGAGAAGGTCCCGTCCGGATTGATCCGTCCCCACGGGGACGGGAAGACCCACAAAGTCGAGGTGTCCGTAAACTCATGAAAAAGATGACGGCTCCGGCGGTGAGCGAGATCAGGGACGCCTCGTTTTGGATAGGCGGGAAGCCGGCCGTCATTTATTCGGGCGAGATCCATTATTTCCGGATCCCGAAAAAATTCTGGAAGGCCCACCTGCGCCGGGCGAAGGAAGCGGGCCTGAACACCGTCTCGACCTACATCCCCTGGAGCTGGCACGAACCCGGCGAAGGGACCTTTGATTTCGACGGAAAGACCCACCCCCAGCGCGGCCTGACCGCCTACGTGAAGATGGTCAAGGACGCCGGACTCTACCTTCTGGCCCGGGTGGGGCCGGTCTCCAACGCGGAGCTCGTGAACGAGGGCGTCCCCGCCTGGCTCCTGGAGAAGTATCCCGAAGTCTACGTGCAGAGGGAACGGCTGGGCAACCTCCCCCACGCCATGCTCCTCTCCTACCTCAACCCCACGTTCCTGGAGAGGGTGCGCCGGTGGTACGACCGCGTTCTGCCCATCGTCGCCG
>MGUT01000010.1:9945-17948 GCA_001800095.1 Elusimicrobia bacterium RIFCSPLOWO2_01_FULL_64_13
GGCGGCCCGGTGGTCCTGGTCCAGCTTTGCAACGAAATCGCCATGATCCACTGGCTCCACAAGGCCGCGGACCTCCATCCGCGCGTCACCGGGATGTACCGCGATTTTTTGAGGGAGAAATACGGGTCCGTCGCGGATCTGAATTCCGCCTACGGCTCGGGCCACGCGTCCTGGGAGGAGATCGAACAACCCGAGGGGGACGTGAGCGAAAAGAGCCTGCCGAGATTCTTCGACTGGGCGCTCTTCTACAGGCGCTACTACGCCGCCTATTTCGGACGCCTGCATGATCTCGCGCGCGAGCGCGGGATCACCGTCCCGCTCTCGGCCAACATCCCGCAGTTCTACGACTACGACGTCCGCGGCCGCGGGGTCTACAGCCCCATGACGACGTCCCTCTTCAGGGATTTCCCGGAAAAAGCGCCGCGCACCATATTCGGAGGCGCCTACCAGCTCCGCCGGATGGATTTCGAGAATTTCCACGACATCCCCATGGCGACCGAAGTCATCCGCATGCTGGACCGCTCCGTTCCGTCCATCTGCGCCGAGCTCCAGACCGGCATCATGCGCGACCGTCCCCGGCTCTATCCCCAGGACGTGGACCTGAACCTCGCGGCCTCCCTCGCCCACGGGCTCGACGGCGTGAACTGCTACATGTTCTCCGCGGGACGGAACCTTCCCGGGATGGGAGCGTTCGGCTCCACCCACGACTGGCAGGCGCCCGTATCCCTGGACGGGGCGGTCAAGCCCCATTTTGAGCCCATCCGGCGCTGGGGGGCCTGGCTCAACAAGCACGGCGAATCCCTGGCTTTGACCCGGAAGGTTCCCGACCTGGCCCTCGGATTCTATCTCCCCTATTACGCCACCGAATACTTCCGGGGTGAATGGACCGCGCGCGTGGAGGCCCTGCGCACTGGGCATTTCTACGACGGGATAGCGCGCCTCATCCAGCTCGCCGGCTACAACTTCGCCGCGGCCGACCTCATGAAAGACGGCCTCGACACCCTTCTCAAATTCCGGAGTCTCTGCGTCCACTCCATCGGCCTCATGGACGCCCGCACGCAGGACAAGCTCGCCGAATTCGTGAGGCGCGGAGGGAACCTGCTCATCGGCCCGGCCATGCCGCGCCGGGACCTCTCTGGAAAAAAGTGCGAGAACCTGCTAAAATCACTCCATGTCTCCGCCAGGCAGGCCGGACGGACGGAGACCGTCCGATGGCGGGAAGGCGAATGCTGGGTGGAATCCCTTTTCGACGTCTTCGACCCGGGGCCTTATCGGACCGTCCTTAAAACGGCGTCGGGCCGCGCCTGCGCCGTCGCGGGCCGTTCCGGCCCGGGACGGTGGCTTGCCTACGGGTTCCCGGTCCCGCCCCTGTTCGACTATCAGGTCGGGATGGTGCGGGAATGGCTCCGGGCCCTGGAGATCGAGCCCAGGGTCCGGATCGAGCCCTGGGACGCGCAGGCCGTCCTGCGCTGGGGGAACGGACGGGGGTTCCTTTTCATCTTCAACTATCACGACGTCCCCATGGAAGGCAGGGTCGCCGTGCGACTGAAAGAATTTGCCGGAACGCCTTACAGAGCGGCTTTCCGGCTGGACCGCCGCTCGTGCCGGGCGGTCGCCTTAAGACGGATTGGAAATAAAATCGTTGGGGAGGGTTTCAAATGAAAAGCGCGAAGACTCTTTGGATCCTGGCCGGATGCATCGCCGCCGCCTGCGCCGGGACGTCCCACGCGGCCGGCAGGAAACAGGCCGTGGACGTCAAGGCCATGTCGGACTCTCCGGCCCCGGCGGGCTACGTCTTGAGCGGGTTCGAGGCCAACGACTGGCTGCCCGCGTTCGCCGAGGGGACGGAGATGAAAGTCGTCCTGACCGGAGGAGAGGACGGGAGGGCCCTGGAGATCTCCTACAACCTCAAGGAGCCCGGACAGTGGGTCTCCATCACCAGGGGCCTCGAGTTCCCGGACCACGACCGCAAGGCCGTGGAATTCCTGTATAAATCCGACAGCCAGCTCAAGAACGACCTTGAGATAAAACTGATAGATGAGGACGGCACCAATTTCGGCCACAAGCTCCCCATAGAATTCAGCCGGACCTGGCGCAAGGTCCACATCGACCTGACGGACTTCGCCTACTGGTGGGGCGGGGACCCGGTCCTGGGAAAAGTGAAGCAGGTCGCTTTCGCCGTCAGCGGGGGGCGGAAGGGCGCCGCGGCCGTGGACCTGGACGACCTGCGCCTCGTGGATTCCCTGAAAAAATTCCCTCCCAAAATAAAGTCCGGGCTGGTGGACGACTGCGAATCCGCGAAGGATTGGATCGCGGAGGCCGGGGAGGGCGCGTCGGCGAAACTGTCCGAGACCGAAGGCAAGGAAGGCAAGGCGATCCTCCTGTCCTATGACATCGGCGGCGGGCCGAACTGGGTGCAGATCTCGCGCATGGCGCCCATGGAACTCGCCCCGGGGAGCGTCTTCTCTTTCGACCTGAAATGGGGCGGAAAGAAGAACGTCGTCGAATTCAAGGTCGCCGACAACGACAACTCCACTTTCGGGAAGAAGTTCGAAAACCTTTCCAACGCCGGTCAATGGCAGGAGGTCCGGGTCCCCGTTTCCGAGCTCACCTACTGGTGGGGCGGCAACGACAATCTGGACATGGCCAAAGTGAAGGGGATATGGTTCGCCATCAGCCAGATCGAAGGCGGCCAGGGGACCGTGGCCATAGACAAGATCGAGCTCACCCCAGGCAAGTAGTCCGCGAGGAGTTCCTTTCAACTGAAGAGCGGCATGATGGGCCGCAAGGTTCTTCTTTCCGTTCTGACCGTTCTTTTGACCCGCGGAGCGGCCCCGGCCGGCCCTCTGTCCCGCGACGACCTCCGCTGGCTGAAGGACCTGGCCCGGGACACTTACCTCTGCCTGGACTACTACACCGAGCCGGAAACTGGCCTTCCCCTCGACAACAGCCGTCCTCAAGAGGACCATTACACTTCCGTCACGAACATCGGCCTCTACGTCGCCTCTCTCGTCGGGGCGGCGGAGCTGGGGTTCGAGACCCGAAAGGACGCCGAAGCCAAGGCGGCGAAGGCGCTCCATTCCGCCGCCAGGCTCCGGACCTGGCAAGGGTTTCCCTATTCCTGGAACCACACCCTCCGCCTCACTCCCCACCCGGAGGACTTCATCTCCACCGTGGACCTGGGAAATTATTACGGCGGATTGATAGTGGGCCGGCAGTATTTCAAGCCCCTCCGCGCGGATTTCGACCGCCTTCTGCGCGCCGGCTGGAAAAAGCTTTACGACCCCGGGCGCGGCCTCCTCTTCGGGGGATACCACCCCGGAGAGGGCCGCTACGCGGACTGGCATTACGACCACCTCGGAACGGATTCCCGCCTGGCGAGCTTTTTGGCCGTCGCCATGAGCGGCGTCCCCCCGGAGAGCTGGGACGCGCTCGACCGGACCCTGGAAGAGCGCCACGGGATAGAGTACCTGAAGCACGGCTGGCAGGGCGGCGGGCTTTTCGCGGCGTTCCTGACGGGGATATTCATCGACGAACGCGGGACGCTCCCCGGCCTCTCCGCCGGGAATTTCGCCAAGGCCCAGATGGCCCACATGGACGCCATCGGTTCATCGGTCTGGGGCTGGTCCGCCTCCGACTCCCCGGACCACGGATATCTGGGTTTCCACGCCCTGCGCGACGACGTGGTCGCCCCGCACGCTTCCGCCCTGGCGCTTTCGCTCTTCCCGAGGGAGGTCGTCGCCAACTTGAGGCGACTCGACGAGCTCGGCGTCCGGCCCCGCCACCTGGTCCAAGGCCGGTTCCACGATTTCGGTTTCAGGGACGCCTATGATTTGAAGTCCGGACGGGTGACTCCCAACTACCTCGTCCTGGACCAGGCCATGCTGTTCCTGTCCCTGGTCAATTTCCTCGAACGCGGCAGGATCCAAAAACTCTTCCTGTCCTACCCGCCCGTCAAGGACGCCATTCCTCTCATCCCGGAATACCGCGGCCGCCTCCGCCCCAGCTTCCCCGTCGAGTTGAGCGGGCGCTTCGGCCTGGAGGTCCGGCCCTACGACCTGGCCAGGCCGGCCTTCCGGGCGGCGAGGACGGCGCAGTCCCCTTTCCTCAATCCGGACGCCTGGCGGAACGCGGGGAAGAACCGCCTCTACACCCCCCATTCCGCGGCGCAAACCGCGGGACAGGAACCCTTCTCTACTTTCTCCGTCCTCTGGGACCCCAACTTCCTTTACGTAAAGGCGGACATCGCCGACGCTTCCGCGTTCGAGGGCTGGAGCCGGAACCCGACCAACGCCGGACACCTGATCGAGATCCTGACGGACGCGGACGACGACCCCAAGACCGGCCAGGCCAAGACCTTGCGCCTCGGCCTGGCCCCCGCCGACCCTGCGAACGCCCATCCCTTTGCCTGGCATGGAGGCAGGGAGCTCACCGGCTCCGAAGTCCGCCTGTTCTCCGAACCGGCCGGCAAAGGGTATTCCGTCACGATCTCCATCGAATGGGGACTGCTCGGCATGGACCGTCCGCGGAAGGACAGCCGGATGGGTTTCTCCATCGCCGTCAGCGACAGAGACAGCTCCCACCTTGAAGCTTTCAAACCCGACTGGCACTTCAAGTCCGAAGGCGGCCGATGGGAGATCGGCACCCTGATCCTCAACTGACCTAGTCCGTCAGGATAATTTTACTGCCAGCCGAATCCTCTCTGTTACAACCTGAATACCCAGGTTCACCTCCCTCGTAATTTCGACCTGAAAAATCCATACTCCTAATATAGCCCATGGGTGGTCAAAATGTAACAATTTGTTTACAATTTGTTGAGGCAAAAAATAGGTTCAAAATGTTAGAATAGGGGTGAAAGTAAAGTCGGACCATTGGGGGGCCGAGGTCCATTGAAAAAAGAGATCGATGGGACCCATGAATCATCGCAAAAAAACGGGCGTTCAAACGCCCGCGGGATATTCCTCGCTCTCGCCTGCTCCCTTGCCTGTCTCCGGACCCCGCCGGACGCGGCCGCCGCTTTCCGCAACAGCGCCTGGGGCGCCCGCCCGGAAGGCATGGGCGGGGCCTTCGTCGCCGTGGCCGACGACGCCAACGCCACTCTCCATAACCCCGCCGGAAGCGCCCTGGTCCCGGGAAACGAGCTCTCCTTCGCCTACGCCAAACCGTTCGTCGGCCTCGGCAGCGAGGTGGACATCGGCACTTTCTTCGCCTCCTACACCCGCTCCCTTAAAAGGCATTCCGGCTACGGTTTCGCCTGGACGAACCTCTCCTCGGACCGCCTCAAGGAAAATACGTTCCTTCTCAACGCTTCCGTCAACGCCGGCCGGATACTCGGCGGGAACGGCCTGGACCTCATATTCGGGGCCAACGTCAAGAGGATGAGCACTTCCTTCGACCTGGACGCGCGATCGGCGGGAGACCCCGTCTTCCGTTCCGGCGACGGCAAATCCGTCTTCTCATTCGATTTCGGCGCCTGGTCCGTTCCTCTCCCCAGGCGTCTTCCCCGGCTCTCTTTCGGGCTGGCTCTCAAGAACGTCACCCAGCCGGACGCGGGCCTGCGGACGGAGGACAGCGTTCCCCTGGAGACCGTGGGAGGGCTGGCTTACGGGCTTTGGGACGGGCTCGTGACGTTCGAGGCGTCCAAAAGGCGCGGGGTCACCACTTACAGGGGCGGGGGGGAATATTGGCTTTTCGACGGCAGGACAGGCGGAAGGTTCGGCGCCAGCTCCGCCAACGGCAGTCTCGGGTTCAGCTACCGCCAGCCCTTCAACGCGAATTTCATCCTCATGGATTACGCTTTCATCATGCCGTTCTTCGTGCAGGAATCAGCCGGGACTCACAGGATCTCGTTCTCCTTCAAGTTCGGGAACGCGCCCAGAAAGACGGCCTCTTTACTTAGGAAGTACCAGACAGAGTCGAAATGGCAAAGCTTGAGCGATCAAGCGACCCTGCCCTAGAGACGTTCTAGGCCAGGCGGGCGGCGTGACCGCCGAAAACCAGAAGCAAAAGGAAGGTGAAATAAAATGATGAAAAAGATAAGCATCGCCGCGGCCGCGATCGCCATCGCGTCCTACGCGGCCTGGAAGGTCCACAGCGCAACGAGCGCGAAAGTGGACGTGGTCATGACCATTGCGACCGTTGACGTTTCAATCAAGGGCAGCACGTCCGCATTGGTGAATGCAGCGTTGGGGGGGTCCCGATCAACAAAATTGGACTCTCGGGTTATTGTTCTCAGCAGCGGGAGCTTTAATCAAGACTACAGTCTTGCCGTTCAGGACGGCCCAAATCCCAATTGGACTGTATATACTACGACCTCAACGGGAGCCGTCCCAGAAGACCAGTACCGTCTGTTCGCTGTTTGGCATGAGTTCAATGCAATGTTCAGCACCGCTACCGCTGAATATCAGGGGAATGATCTGCTGACCGGGTCCAACCAAACGAGCTCCGCGCTTGTTTTCTTTAATAATGACCAGGAGCCCCATGCGAGTGTTGGCGCCGTTGGCGGCTTCAATGTGCCTGCCGGAGACGAACGGAATTTGTTCTTCCGTTTCGACGCGCCGGCGAGCATCACGGGTCCCGGCACATCCACGGCGCAAGTGACGGTGACGGCAGCGGTGACCCCATAGCATCCATAGTAAGGCATAGAGGCTGAAAGAATAGTTTATTCGTCGTGACGGGGGGTAGGAGGTTCAATGAAGGTACTAATGTCGTTTGCCTTGATATGCTTCACCACGGCAGGGTGGGCGCAAGAGCGTTTGGCTTCCACCATGGGCGAGGTGCTCTTGAGGAACCTCCAGCCCGGCCAGACGTATAAGCTGACGTCCCTCCTCAAGGTGCCCCTCCGGGTCACGTATGAAGGCGAAAATCCCATGACCATCCTCATCGACCCCGTCCCTCCGGGGACCGGGGAGATGAAGGAGGGTTACGAGGCCATCCCCAGCACCGGCTGGATTGCATTGGAGCCGGGAAGATTCGAAGTCGGCGGCAGTTCCGTGGTGGAATCGAACGTCTCCATCACCCTTCCCGACGACGACTCCATACTCGGCAAAAAATACGCCGTCTACCTCTGGTCCCGCACCATGGGCCAGGGCAAGGGATTCAGTCTCGGCCTCGGGGTCAAGAGCCGCCTCCTCATCACCGTCGCCGGCGAACGGGCCCTGCCCTCTCAAGGCGAGATGTCCTCCTACATGGACTTCCGCCTGGACCCCGGCTCGATCCAGATCGACGGAGCCGGGCCGGGGAAATGGGTCAAGCTCCGCAAGGAGATCGGGAGGAACCTCACCGTCCATAACATGGGCGGCCGCGACATGGAATTCGTCGTGACGCAGGTCCCCGGGTCGTCTTTGGACATGACCCCGCCGTCGGGCACGGAGTGGGGCCCGGACGGCGCGGAGTTCAAGGTCTCGCCGGTCAAGATGAAGATAGGCGCGGGGAAAAGCAACGACCTGAAGGTCTCCATGAGGATCCCGGACGAGGAACGCCATTACGGGAAGCGGTACCACTACCTCCTGCGGGTCACGCCGGAAGGCACGGGCATGACATCGGGGATATTGTTCCGCGTCACGGTCAACACGGTCCCGAAACCGTGACCGGGACATTAAAGAAAAAAGGGGGAAAGGAATGAAGAAATGGAAACAGTTCGCCGCGGCGGCCCTGGGCATAGGGCTCCTGGCGGCGGGACAGGCGCAAAGCGCCGAGAACGTGACCATCGAGGTCCTGCTCACGATCCAGTCGGTGAACATCGAGGTCGTTGGCTCCACCTCCATCGCAGTCTCCGCTCCGGCGGCCAGCTCGCGCATCAGCGCGCGCGGGGTCATCAAGAACGTGGTCGGATCGGGTTCGGGCAACGTGGATTACTCCGTGAAGATCGCGAGCCAGACGGGGTCCTGGACTCTCTACACCAACGCCGACGCGGTGCCGCAGGATAACTACCGGTTGAGGGCCATCTGGGCCATATGGACCGCGACGATGACGACGGCGGACTTCAACGACAACGACATCCT
>MGUT01000010.1:18057-18977 GCA_001800095.1 Elusimicrobia bacterium RIFCSPLOWO2_01_FULL_64_13
TTCTTCCGCTTCGATTCCGGGGCTTCCGGCACCACGGGCTCGCACTCGGCCTACGTCCAGGTCTCGGCCTCGGCCACTCCATAGGCGCCGCTCGACGGGATAGGATTTGACCGTCTCCCGAAGGTAGGATCATGCCGTCTTGCCGCCGCCGGCTCCTCGCGTTCTTTTTTCTCTCCGCTCTACGCGGGACCGCGTCCGGGCTCGAGGTCCAGCCCGAGACCCTGGAGTTCCGGGGCAGGCCGGGAGACCGCGCGAAAAGGACGATCGTGATAACGAACAACGGCCCGTCCGAGATGCGGGTCACCCTGCTTGCCTCCTGGGACGCGTCCAGGGAGAGGATCCGGCTTTCCAAAAAGGACATGAAGCTCGCCCCCGGCCGGAGCGGGGAAGTCGAATTGTCCTTCAAGGTCCCCGAGGTCGAAGGCGAGATAGCGGGGAACTTGAGCGTGGCCGGCGTTCCGCGGGAAGGCGGATGGGTGGAGTCGCGGTCCCTGCACAGGATCTACCTGGCCGTCGCGGGGACCGAGCGCCTTTCCCTCGAGGTCCCCTGGGCCCGCGCCCGCGAAGCCCCGGGAGGCGTGCGGGTGGAGGCGGTCTTGAGGAACTCCGGCAACGTCCATCTCCAGCCCAAGCTGTCGGCGAGCATCCCCTTGAGGGACGGGGGCGCGATCGACAAGATATTCGAATCCAGGGCCGTGACCCTGCTTCCGGGAGAGACGGGGGAGTTCTCCACGACGGTCCCCGTCGAGGATTTTGAACGGGTCTTCTCGAGCGGAACGGTCCGCGGGTTTTTCCGCAGGCCCGGGGGAAAGGTCGAGAACGTGGGCAGGGATTTCCTGATCGGGGGAGAAGCGCCATGAAGAAATCGTCCATCCTGGCCGCCGCCCTGGCCGCTTGCGCGGCCGCGCCGGCCCCGGTCC
>MGUT01000010.1:18995-26177 GCA_001800095.1 Elusimicrobia bacterium RIFCSPLOWO2_01_FULL_64_13
AGATCGATCCCTGCTGCCAAAATCTGAACGTCTCCGTCAATCTGACCGACAACTTCGTCCGCGACCGCGTCATCGTTAAAAATACGGGCAACGTCAACCAGGACTACGCCCTCAAGGTCACCAGCACGACGGGCTCGGGCTGGACCCTGGTCACGGGGTCCCCCGGGACCAACGAATACCGTCTCTCCGCCCTCTGGCACGAATGGAGCCCCATTCCCGCGACGACGGAATTCCAATCCAACGATGTCCTGACTTCATCCGACCAGACCAGCTCGGACTCTGTGTTCTTCAACGAGGTCTCGGAGACCCATTCGGTCTTCGGGACGAAAGGGTACCTCGTTCCGCCGGACAATGAAAGGAACCTCTTCATTTGGATCCAGGGGCCTTCCGGCGGGTCGGGATCGCTTACGGCGCATCTGGGTCTGACTGTCCTGGCTTCGCCCTAAAGCCGTGAAAAAAGTCATGGCGGTCCTTGCGTCGGCATCCCTCGCCTGCCTCCCCTCCCCGGCCCGGGCTTCGGCCGACCCCCTCGATCGGGAGGACAGGCAATACCTCGAGAACCTCGCCCGGGACACCTGGGCCTGCATAGAGCATTTCGTGAGCGAAAAGACAGGGCTCCCCTACGATTCGGACAAGCGCCTCTCCAGACCCGGCACGTCCATAACGAACATAGGTCTCTACCTCGCCTGCGCGGCCGCGGCGGCCGAACTGGGCTTCATACCCGAAAGCGAAGCGCGGGAGCGGGCCGGCAAGGCCCTTAAAAGCCTGCGGAACGTGCAAAAATGGCGCGGGGCTTTCCCGGTGACCTGGGTCAACACGGACACGTTGGAGACCACGGAAAATCAGTTCTCGACCGTGGACCACCTGGGCAACCTCTGCGCGGGCCTGACCGTCGTCAAGTCCGCGTTCCCGGAGCTCCGGGAGGACGCGGACGCCGTCCTCGCTCCCATGGATTGGGGAATCATATACGACCCCGATAACGGGCTTTACAAGGGCGGTTTCCGCCTGGACCTGGACGATTTCGACATCCGCCAGTCCTGGGGGGACTGGCATTACGGCAACCTCGGCGCGGACACCCGCCTGGGAAGTTTTTTCGGGCTGGCCCGCGGCCAGGTCCCCCTGAAGCACTGGCAGTCCCTCGACCGCAGGACCGAGACCATGTACGGCCAGGAATATCTCACGCCGGGCTGGCAGGGAGGCGGGCTTTTCATGCAGATGATATCGGGATTGTTCCTGGATGAAAGGGCCACGGTCCTGGGCAAGTCCGCGGCGAACTTCGCCTACGCCCAGGTCCTCCACGCCAGGGCCATCGGCACGCCGGTCTGGGGCTGGTCGGCTGCGGAAGGGCCCACGGGCGAATACCTGGGCTGGGGAGCCATACGCGACGCCGTGGTCACCCCCCACGCCTCGGCCCTGGCCCTCCCCTACTATCCGCGGCGCGTCGTCCAAAATCTCAAGACGCTCGAGAACCTCGGCGCCAGGCCCAAGGCCGTCGACGGAGGACGGGCCCATGACTTCGGATTCAGGGATTCACTGGATTGGCAGACGGGCCGGGTGGCGTCGGGATATCTCGTCCTGGACCAGGCCATGCTTTTCCTCTCCATCGCCAACTTCCTTCAGGACGGCGCGATATGGAAGTGGTTCGGGAAGGACCCCGTGGTCCGGAACGGCCTGGAGATCATCCCCGAATACGGCCAGTCCGACCCGAAGGCCCTCCGCGTCTACGCGGAACGGGACATGGAACCCCCGACGGAGGAATTGACGCTTCCTCTCGGAGCGAAGCGATGACTCCCGTCCGGGGGCGCGCTTTCGCCGCCGCGGCCCTCATCGCCCTGGCGATACCGCCCGCCGCCAGGCAGGCGGGCCACCCCATCACGGCCCGGCTCACGGAGACCAAGGCCCAGCTGCTCAAGATCAGCGACGGCCAGTCCACGGCCAACCTGGACTTCGGCAGCGCGCCTCCCGGGGCCGGCCGCCGCTCGGCGGGGCAGGGCCTGAAACTGACCTATCCCGTGGACAACATCACCCGCGACATCCGCGTCTATACCAACAACCGCGGCTGGACCGGAGACCGGACGGATTCCGGAGGGCTGATCCTCTCGTCCGCCACGTTGTCGAAGCGCCTGCCTCTGTTTAGATTGAGCTTCTCCTCCGCCCAGCCCGCGGGCTCGGTCGCGTTCACGGAGGAGAACGCGTCCTCCTGGAACCAGATCTTCGACATCAACGACACGAACTTCGAGCAGAAACGGAGCGCTTCCATCGTCCCGCAAGATCCCCTCGGGAGCACCTTCATCTACTTCGGGGCCCGCCTGGAATCCCCGGCGCAAGGGTCCTATTCGACCAGGATCATCGTGGAGATCGTCAACAACGTCACGGACGACGGCGCTCCCGGCCTCGCCCACGAGGTCCTGAAGAACGTGAACTTCCGCAGGAAAGCCATGCCTTTCACCGCCGTGATAGCGGAAGACGTCCAGGTCACCACGGCGACCTTCCATTATCGATTCGAGGGTGAAGAGAGCTACGCGGTCCTGCCGGTCGAGTTGGTCCAGAACCCGTCCAATCCATTCCAATGGACCGCCAAGGTGACGATTCCGAAGGAAAAGCTGCGGATCGGCGTATTAGAGTACTATTTCGAGGCCGCGGACGGGTTCGTTCAGGGATTCTCCGGGACCGACTCCGGCCCGAACCGGACCGCGATCCTGGATGAATTCGCCCCCGTCGTCGAGACCATCCCTCCGCAATCAGGCGGGAAGATCTCCATCGTTGAGGACACGGGCGCGGGCGCGACCTCTCTCGACTTCCCCCCGGGCAGCATCGAGATCCAGGTCGTCATCACCGCGAAAAAAATCGACCCGCTGACCCAACCCATGCTTTCCACGCACAGGCCCGTCTCGGTGTACGAATTCACCCCGGAAAGGTCCGTCAGCTTCCTCTCCCCGGCCAAGCTCACGTTGAGCTACGTGGACGACAACGGGGACGGGTTCGTGGACGCCACCGGCGAAGCGGCCAGGGACCTGAAGGTCTACCGCCTGGACGAGGGCGAGTGGCGCTTCCTGGGCGGCAAGGTGGACGAGGCCATGCGCACCGTGACCGTCAACATCACCCACCTTTCCACGTTCGGCCTCTTTCCCGCGCAGGCGGGGGCCGGGGACCTGCGGCCCAAGGAGAAGATCATCACGCCCGGGCTGAAGGACGGCATCAACGATTCCGCCGTCTTCGACGGCCTGCAGGAACGGACCGAGCCCTTCCGGGTCGAGATATTCGACGTCATGGGAAGGCGGGTCCGGACCCTGGACCAGGTCGGCCAATGGGACGGGACCGACGCCTCCGGCCGGACCGTCGAGACCGGCGTCTATCTTTATCAGGTCCACATCCAGGGCCGGGTCCTGTCCGGGACGATCACCGTCGCCAAGTAACGTCCGGATCCTTCCCTAGACCGGCAGTGATTTGCTAAACTAGTGGTCCCATGCTTTCCAAGAACCTTCTTCTATTCCAGGACCGGCCGGAGGCCTGCCTCCGCGCCATCGCGTCCTACAAAAAAAGACCTTCGCCGCTCCTCCTGCGCCCCGCGGTCAAGAACTACGATTGGGGCATGCGCGGGAAATCGGCGCCCATCCCCGGTCTTCTGGGGATCCGCCCGGACGAAAACCGGGCCTACGCCGAGCTTTGGATAGGGGCCCATCCCTTGAGCCCGGCCGGCGTCTCCCTCCGCGGCCTGGACCCTGCCTTCAAAGGAGACGAATCTTCGATCGCCCTCGATACGCTTCTCGAATCCGATCCGGAGTTCTTCCTGGGAAAGAAGCATTCCGATTCCCACGGCGGACAGTTCCCGTTCCTGATGAAAGTCCTTTCCGCGGCCCGGACCCTTTCCATCCAGGCCCATCCCAACCCCAGGCAGGCGCGGGAAGGATTCGCGCGCGAGGAGTCCGCCGGCATCCCCAGGAACGCCGCGGACCGCAACTACAGGGACCCCAATCCCAAGCCGGAGCTCCTCATCGCCCTCACCGATCTTTACGCGCTGAACCGGTTCCTCCGGCTTTCGCAGATAGCGGAATTGTGGGAAGGCGTGCCGGAGCTCGCGCCCACCATCCGGATCTTCCGGAAGAAGATCCTCCGGGCGCGCTCGAGCGGCGACCGCAGGGCGGTCCTCAAGGACATCTACCACGAATGCATGACCATGAGCTCCTCCCGGGCGAACGACACCCTTTCCAGACTCGCCGAACGGCTCAACGCGGGCCATCGCCGCCGCCCCTACGGCAGGGACTCGCGAGAATACTGGTTCCTCAAGACCGAGCGGGAGATCCGCTCCGGCCCGGACAAGGACCGCGGCCTCTTCGCCTTCTATCTCCTCAACCTCGTCCACCTGCGGCCTGACGAAGGCATCTTCGTGCCTCCGGGAGAGCCGCACAGCTGCCTGGAAGGCGTCGGCGTCGAGATCATGGCCAATTCGGACAACAGCCTCCGGGGGGGATTGACGGCGAAACACGTGGACCTGCCGGAGCTGCTGCGCACGCTCAATTTCAACGCGGGGCGGCCGTTCATCGTGCGCGCGGACCGTTTCGGGAATTTCAGAACGCCCGCGAAAGAATTCGCGGCCGGGATGATCGACCTGCGGGGAAAAGGGGCTTCAAAATCCGCCAGGATGAACGGCGTGGAGATCCTGTTCGTGATGAAAGGCCGGGTGGACATCGAATCCCGCCACGGCGCGGCGGCCTTCCCCAAGGGCAGCTCCATCCTGATTCCGGCGGCGCTCCGCCGCTACCGGGTGCGGGCGCGGTCCGCCTCCGCGCGGGTCTATCGCGGCTCCGTCCCCGGTCCGGCCTGAAATGGCGTCCGCCGATCTGACAAAACCGTCCGTACGGTTCGGCACGGACGGGTGGCGGGGGGTCATCGGGGACGATTTCACGTTCGACAACGTCGGGCTCGTCGCCCGCGCCGTGGCCCGGACGTTCGAGGTCCGGAAAAGGCCTCCGCCCGCCGTCCCCATCGGCTTCGACCACCGCTTCATGGCGGACCGCTTCGCCCTCGAGGCCGCCGGGACGCTTTCCCGGTACGCTTACAGGCCCCTGGTCCTGAAAGACCCGGCCACCTCGCCCCTCCTTTCCTTCATCACGCGGAAAATGAAGGCGCCCTTCGGCGTCATGATCACGGCCTCCCACAACCCCGCGATCTACTGCGGGTTAAAGGTCAAGGGGCGTTTCGGCGGCTCCATCCCCCAGTCCCTCGCCGCGAAAATAGAAAAAAACCTGGCCGCATCGGAGCCGCCGGGTCCGGCGGAGCGCGGGAGTCCGGTCCCCGCTGGCCGGATCGGCCGCCTCGCCCTCGAACCGTACGAGGACGAATACGCGAAGTATCTTTCCAGCCACCTCGACTTTTCCCTCTTCCGGGAATCCCGTTCAGCGGTGGTCCTGGATTCGCTTTACGGACCGGGGGGCCGGATAGCGGAAAGAGCGCTCCGCAGGAACCGCTCGAAACTGCGCGTGGCCTACCTCCATAACGCCCGGGACCCTCTCTTCGGGGGCCTCCACCCCGAGCCCGTGGAAAAATATCTCGCGGACCTGAAACTGGCCGTGAGGAGGGAGCGCGCCGTCGCCGGCATCGCCCTGGACGGCGACGGGGACAGGCTGGGGATCGTGGATGATCAAGGCCGCTACCTCACGCCCCAACAGGTCTTTTCCCTCCTGCTTTATTACCTGGTGAAGGATAAAGGCCTCAAGGGGCGCGTGGTCCAGGCGGTTTCCCTGGGCTATCTGTCGGAGAGGATCGCCCGCGATTTCGGCCTGCCCGTGACGGAAGTGCCGGTCGGTTTCAAATACGTGGCCGCGGAGCTGCTCAAGGGAGGCGTGGTGCTGGGGGGGGAGGAATCGGGCGGCTACGGATTCACCCGGACGGCCCGGGGATCGCGCGAGGGGTCCATCCTCCCCGAGAGGGACGGGATATTCTCGGGTCTTCTCTTCCTGGAAATGACGCTCGCCGGAAAAAAAACGGCGGGGGCTCTCCTCAAGGAGTTGGAAGGACGCTACGGCCCGTCCTCCTTCATGCGCGTCGACGTCCCGATCGAACGTCCGATCCCCGACAAAAGCGCTTTCGTCTCGCGTTTGAGGTCGATCCTGCCGTCGAACTGGCTCGGAAAAAAAGTCGCGGAGGTCAAGACCCTGGACGGACTGAAGATCGTCCTTGACGACGGCTCCTGGGTCCTCACCCGGCCGAGCGGGACCGAACCGCTCCTGCGGGCCTACGCCGAATTCCCCAAAAAAGCCGATTCCGTCCGGTCCGTGGCGAAGATCGCCGGGCTGGCCGGCGCCGTCATGAAGGAAACCCGAGTCTAAACCGGCTATCTGGGGAGGGGGTTTTCCGCGAGCAGAAGACGGGAAGCTTTTTTAACGATGGGGTCCCGGTCGAACCGTTCCAGCAGAACTCCGGGCGAAAGCGCTTCCGCCGCGCCCAGAAAACACATTCCCTGGTCCAGAGCCAGGTATTTAAAAGCCACGGAGCCGCCCGCTGGGTCGACGGAGTCGTAAAAACCGCATTCGCCGTACAGCTCGGGGTAGAGCGCCGCGAGGTTCCTCAAGTTCCGCGCCGCCTCGTCCTTCATTCGGGGCAGGGCCAGGAAGGACGCGTGGGGCGTCACGACCCCGGCGGGATACCCTTTGATCCCCAGGGACTTCACGCCGAATTCCCCGTAACCTCCCGCCGGATTCATGCAGGGCGACATCCCCCAGACAGGGTAGCCGAGTTCTCCGGCCAGGTCGATCTGCGCTTTCACGTGCCGGATCCCGTTCAGCCACCATCCCTTTTCGGAGTACCTCTTTTCATCGATCACCAGGCCCGGCATGAGGGCTTCGAACATGGACCCTCCCCAGCTGGGCACGACGGGTTCGCCTTTCCACAGGTAATGCCCGGCGTAGTAGTCGCAGCCCAGGGCGCCGACCCGGGCGTGGTCCAGCGGCTTCTGCGACTGCCAATCGAAGTCGGGGGGGAAGACCCGGTCCATGGCGAACCAGCTCTCCCGCGGGATATCGCCCTTGCCGATGGCCAGGAACGCCGCGGCCCGCGCCTCGGTGAAGAACGTGGCGTAATGATATTCCGACGGAGCGCCCACGTTCGTGAAGAACCCGTGCCGGAGGATCCGTTCCGTCTTGTCGTAAAAAAGCCCGAAATCCATGCCGCGGATGAGGCGGG